>JBOHFG010000211.1:0-5972 GCA_050699575.1 Pseudonocardiaceae bacterium | reverse complement strand
CCCGGGCGGTGTTCACAGATCAGATCGAGGCGAACAAGGCCGTGCAGTACGGGCTCTACGCGCACTGGCGCACGCATCCGGACCAGGCACCCACCACCCGACCCGAGCTAAGTCAGGTCCGGCCGATCCTGGACCACCTCACCGACCAGCTACTCACCGGCCTGACGGCGACCCAGCAGCTCCGGGCCGATCCCTCCTGCGCCGGCCGGCTGGCTGGCGCACGTCACCGCATCGAGCACACCCGCCACCTCGACCCACTGCACGATGACGCCCTCACCCGCGCGCTCATCTCAATCTGCCGCCAACCCGGATGATCCCGGCTCCTCGAACCAGGGTCCCGGTAAGGGAGAACCCTCAGGTGCCGGGCCGCGCGATGCCGCACGCTAGTAAATGTCGGTCGAGAAGCCTGGGGGCCGCGCCGGAACGCCCAGGCCTCTCGACCAACAAGCCCCGCTCACGCTGTCACTAACGCTGTCACAACTGTGATGAGTACTTCGAGCCATGACTCCGTGCTCGTGGTCACGACCAATGACCTGCCTGGTTACCAGATCAACGAGGTATTCGGTGAGGTCTTCGGACTGACGGTCAGGTCCCGCAACGCGTTCAGCCAGAAGGCTCTGACCAGCTACGATGTAGCCAGGTCCACGATGGACACTCCGGTAGTGTGTGCCGCCAGCCGTCGAAGATCGCGGAGGTCCACGGTCGCTACCACGGCGCCACCCGCCAGGTCGGCGACAGCGATCAAGAAGGCGTCCACGGCCAGCTCCGAACCAGCCCCCACCTTTCCGAGTAGCTGCCCAGCTCGTACACCCACCCGAGTGTCCACCGGATGCACCATGACCCGCTCACTGCGCAGGCCGGCGAACACGCCCGCATCTGCCGGGCGGCCCCGCACCACCTCGGCCAGCACCGCCGCCACCGTGGCAATCGGTAGCTCTCGCCGGCGCATCTCGACGATCAACGCCCGCACCCGGTCACAACGGGAAGCCGGCCCCCGCACCACGGCCGACAACGCCGCACTGTCCAGTAGCAGCATCAGCCGGCCATCTCGCGACGTGTCTCTGGTCGGGTGGCCGTCCAGTCCTCGACGAGCCGGGCGGCCCACTCCAAGGTCTCGACCGGTACCGGACCATGGTCACGGTCCAGCTCAGCGAGCCGGCCGGGTGATCACCCGCGCCGCCGGAACGGCGGCCGCGAGCCGCGCGATGTCGTCCGGATCCGAGGTGATCACCAGGCCACCCCCGCGACGCGCGCAGACGGCCACGACGTGCGCGTCCGCGAGATCGACCGAGCCGGCCCCAGCCCCGGACAGCACCGCGCCGACCTGGCGGGCGAGCGCGAAGTCGGTGTCGACAACCACGACGGGCGGTGGCGGGCCAGCGCCGTCTCGACGCAGCGGGTCCGAGCCGGTCCACGGCACGCCTCGGCGCACACGACCACTCGCGCAACGCGGCCTGCCGGGCGAGGCGCTCGACATGAATCTCCAGCGCCTCGTCAACCACGGCCGACAGGTTCTCAGAGTTTACTTCCGAATATGCCAGAGCGAGTGGTTCGCCGGCCGTGGCTGACGCCCGGTGTCGGCGGGATCGGCTCGGCGAGCTTCCTGGCTGATGTGGGGCACGAGGTGCCGACGGCGCTGATGGCCAGCTTCGTGACCGCCACCCCGGGGGCGCCCGCTGCCACACTGGGGTTGATCGAAGGTGTCTCCGATGCGCTGGCGGGTGCGGGCCGGTTCGTCGGGGGCGCCTTGGCCGACGATCCGCAACGGCGGCGCACAGTCGCGGTGGGGGGCTATTCGGCGACCGCGATCCTGTCGGCTCTGATCGGGGTGACGACGTCGATCGTGCAGGTCGGTGTGCTGCGGGGTGTGGCTTGGGCAGCTCGAGGGCTGCGGGTCCCGGCCCGCAACGCCCTGCTGGCCGACGTGGTGCCCGAGAGGGCCTACGGGTTCGAGCGCACGATGGACAACCTGGGCGCGATCGTCGGACCGTTGCTCGCACTGGGACTGGTGTCGCTGTTCAGCGTCCGGACCGCGATCCTGGGGTCGGTCGTCCCGGGGCTGTTGGCGGCGGTGGCGATCGTCTACGCGATCCGCCAAGCCAAGCTCCCCAAGGTCACCGAGCGCACGACGCTGCGCTTCGCGGTCCGACCGGTCCTGAGCGGCCAGCTGGGCCGGGTGATGGCCGGGTTCACCGCGTTCGAGGTGGGCAACGTCGCCGCAACCCTGCTCATCCTGCGCGCCACTGACGTCCTGGCCCCCGGCAGCGGCATCCACGCGGCAACCCAGATCGCCATCGCTCTCTACGTGGTCTACAACATCGCCGCGACGATCACCTCGTTCCCGGCGGGCGGGTTGTCCGACAAGCTCGGCCGACGCGGCCCGTTGCTGGTGACCGCGGCCGGTGTCGCGGCATTCCTGCTGGCCTACGGCCTGTTCGCGATCTCCGGGCCGGTGGTCGGGCTGCTCGGTGCGGCGTTCGCGCTAGCCGGTGTGGGCATCGGCTGCGCGGAGACCGCCGAGCACGCCGCGGTGGCCGCGTTCGCCCCCGACGAGCTGCGCGGCTCGGCGTTCGGGCTGCTGGCCACCGTGCAGGCCGCTGGGAACCTGGCTGCCAGCGCGGTCGCCGGGCTGCTGTACACGCTGGCTTCCCCTGCGCTGGCATTCATCTACCTGGCGGTGTGGATGCTCATCGCGCTCGCGACGCTCGGCTGGGCGGCAAGTGGGACCGTGTGTAACTCATAATCGCCCGTATCGTCGGCGGTGACGCGACAGGGGGAATCGTGGCTCACATTTTCATCAGCTATGCCACCCCGGACCGGCCGGTCGCGGACGAGGTGGTGAGTTGGCTGCGGGCAGCCGGCCACGAGCCGTTCCTCGACCGCGACCTGCGCAACGGAATCAGCGTCGGCGAGGACTGGAAACAGCGCCTGTACCGCGAGCTGCGCGAGGTCGACGCGGTGATCGGGGTGGTGACGTCGTCATTTGTGGCATCGAGCTGGTGCTCGGCTGAGGTGGGGATCGCCGATGCGCTGGGGTGCCGGCTCATGCCGTTACGAGCTGAGGCCGGGGTGGTGCACCCGCTGATGCGCGACCTGCAGTACGTGGATTACCTGGCCGGCCCCGGGCAAGCCCGCGACCGAGTGCTGCAGGCGGTAAAGCTGCTGGACGACGGTGGCGAGACGTGGCGGGAGGGGGAAAATCCCTTCCCGGGCTTGGCACCGTTCACCGCGGCGCGTAGCCGAGTGTTTTTCGGTCGCGCGGCAGAGGCTCGCGAGGTGGGTAACCGGGTGCGCGCGAGGGGTGGCACCGGTGGGCTGCTGGCCTTGGTCGGGCCGTCTGGCTGTGGGAAGTCGTCGCTGCTCAACGCCGCGGTGGTACCACTGCTCGACAGTGACCCGGCATGGTTGACCGTGCCGGGTCTGGTGCCAGGAAGCGATCCGCTAGCCGAGCTGGCCCGGGCGCTGGCGGCCATCGCCCACCGTCTGGAGTTGGGCTGGTCAGCCAGCGACGTCCGGGGCAGGCTCGACACCGGCACCGATGGTCTGCGCCGGGTGGCCGATGATCTGCTGATCGCCGGCTCAGTCACCCACCAGCGGCTGCTGGTGCCGATCGACCAGACCGAGGAGCTGTTCACCCGAACAACCCCGGACGCCCTCCAGCGATTCGCGCGGCTGCTGCGCGACGCCATCGCCGGCCCGGTGCAGGTGGTCACGGCAATGCGGTCAGAGTTCCTCGATGACCTCCGTGATCTCGGGATGCCGGTCGAGGCCTATGTGGTGGCCCCGCTGGACCGGGAGATGCTGCGCGACGTCATCGAGCGACCGGCGAAAATAGCCCGGCTGCGCCTGGCTGACGGGCTGACGGCTGCCCTGGTCGCCGACACCGCCAGCGGCGAGGCCTTGCCGCTGCTGGCCTTCACCCTGCGCCAGCTGGCCGACGACCTGCCCACCGGCGGCACGGTGACCCTGGCCCGTTACCACGATCTCGGCGGCGTCCGCGGCGCGCTGACCCGGCATGCCGACGCCGCGCTCACCGACGCGATGCGGGCCAGCGGCCTGACCGAACGCGAAGTGCTGGCCGGACTCACTCGCCTGGTCACCGTCGACGACACCGGCCGACGTGCCCGGCGCCGGATCACCCTCACCAGCCTCGCCCCACCGCTGCACGTCGCGCTGCAGGTCTTCGTCGACCGACGCCTGCTGCTCAGCGACACCGACGACGGTCAGGTGTGGCTCACCATGGCCCATGAGGCCCTGCTCACCGAGTGGCGCCCGCTGGACACCGCCACCGCCGACATCACTCACGCCTTACGCGCCGCCCGCACCGTCGAGCAAGCAGCCGAAGAATGGACCAACGCCGGCCGACCCGAGCACTACCTCTGGGACACCAAGCGACTCACCACCACCCGGACCACCTTAGAGATGACCGGCGAACCTGCTACGCCGCCTCTCGTGGAGCTCGACGACCAGGCGCTGGAGTTCCTCGACGCCACCGCCCACCGTGTCGATGCCCTCCAACAGCGGGAACGGCGTCGCCGCACCCGCACCCTCACGGTGCTGTCCACCCTGCTGGTCCTCGCGTTGATCGCCGCCGGCGTCGCGGTTCGGCAACAGCAAAGGGCCAGCAGGGCCCAACGCACCACCATCGCCCGGGGCCTGGTGGCTCAGGCCGAGCGGATCCGCGACCAGGATCCCCGGGGTGCCCTGCAACTCGGTGTCGCCGCCGACCAGTTCGACGACAGCCCGCAAACCCACACAAGCCTCCGGCAGACCCTCGAGTCAACCCCCCACATCAGAACTCTGAGTGGCCACACCGACGCGGTGTGGGGGGTGGCGTTTGCCCCCGACGGACGTACCCTCGCCACCACCAGCACCGACCAGACCATCCGGCTATGGGACCTCAGTGACCGCAACCAACCCCACCCACTCGGCGCACCCCTGACCGGCCACACCGACGCGGTGCACGGGGTGGCGTTTGCCCCCGACGGGCGCATGCTGGCCACCGCCAGCTACGACCGGACCGTCCGGTTGTGGGATCTCAGTGACCGGGACCGGCCCCGCCCACTCGGCACACCCCTAACCGGCCACACCAGCGAGGTGTGGGGGGTGGCGTTCGCCCCCGACGGGCGCACCCTGGCCACCGCCAGCGCCGACCAGACCATCCGGTTGTGGGATCTGGGCGACCGGGACCGACCCCACCCACTCGGCACGCCGCTGACCGGCCACACCGGCCCTGTGTGGGGAGTGGCGTTCGCCCCCGACGGGCGCACCCTGGCCACCACCAGTATCGACCGGACCGTCCGGTTGTGGGACCTCAGCGACCGAGACCGACCCCACCCACTCGGCACACCCCTCACCGGCCACACCGACGCGGTGCACGGGGTGGCGTTCGCCCCCGACGGACGCACCCTGGCCACCACCAGTATCGACCGGACCGTCCGGTTGTGGGACCTCAGCAACCGGGACCAACCCCACCCACTCGGCACACCCCTCACCGGCCACACCAACACGGTGAACGGGGTGGCCTTCGCCCCCGACGGACGCACCCTGGCCACCACCAGCGCCGACCAAACCATCAGGTTGTGGGACCTGGGCGACCGGGACCGACCCCGCCCGCTCGGCACACCCCTCACCGGCCACACCAACACGGTGTACGGGGTGGCCTTCGCCCCCGACGGACGCACCCTGGCCACCACCAGCGCCGACCAAACCATCAGGTTGTGGGACCTGGGCGACCGGGACCGACCCCGCCCGCTCGGCGCACCCCTCACCGGCCACACCAACGAGGTGAACGGAGTGGCGTTCGCCCCCGACGGATACACCCTGGCCAGCGACGACCGGACCATCAGGTTGTGGGATCTGCCCCGCCTTGAGGGGTTCCACGGCGATGAGGTGCAAGAAGCCTGTCTCCGCGCCGGCGGACCACTCGACAAACCGACCTGGGACCAATACGCCCCCGCCACCAGCTACCA
>JBOHFG010000210.1:0-2465 GCA_050699575.1 Pseudonocardiaceae bacterium | reverse complement strand
CCTGATTGTCGACACCGCAGGTGAGGATCCTAAAAACGACATCGGACTGGTCGCGGTCATCCCGGTGGGCATGGCCAACGTCTCATCGGTCAACATGACAATGACCAAGGGCAGTATCGTGCAGAAGGGCGACGAATTCGGCTACTTTCTCTTCGGCGGGTCCGATATTATCGTGTTGTTCCAGCCGCGCGCCAATGCACAGATCCTCAAAAATCCCAGCAAACCACCCACACCCGACTTCGCCTACTTCCACTACGGCATAAAGATCGCCACGTGCAAGCCCGCTTGAGCGTGGCCCTCTTAGGCCGCTGGGTGGCCCGGGGGAATTTCACCCCCCGGCTCCCACGGAATGAAACGGTCGCGGTAGGGACCGCTGTTTCCAGCGGCCCCCCGCGCGGTGCCACAGACGCGGCTGGACCGACATCGAGACGTCCTTTCCGTGACCGGAAACGACAAGACGGTCGCGCCGCGCATCGTCCATCAACACCGTGGGACGTGATCAGTGCGTCGCAGAATTAGGCAACAGAGTTGGTTAGGCAATCGCGGCGATTGCCTAACCGAACCGACCACGCTGGGTGGCACCCGGTTCACGCCGGGGTGTCAGCCCACCACACATCTGGGGACTGGCCAGGCATCTCCGCGGACGCCAACAATTGTCTCGTCCTTGTTCGATGTGGTTCGTCGGAACCGATGCCAGGTCCGCCACGATCGGACGTCCCGCGGCTCCCGTACAACTAACGACGCCGCACAACAACGGTGATCGCAGCGAGAACACGACACGAGTTTTCGTGACTGTCAGGAAGAAGCGGAAATGGGCAATATCATCAGATCGGGAAATGGGGCCAGGCAAGATAAGAACGGCTGGATCTACGTGTCCCTGGAAGGCACACCACACGAGCGGGGAGTACAGCACGGAACGCTGTTGGCGACTGAGCTGCAACGGGCGGTCGAAATCGGCAAGTACATGGCCAACTGGGACACCGGCGATGATTTCACGGTCTTCGCCGACGCCGCCAAGAGCTGGGTCGGGCGACTGGATGACGAGTACAAGGAGGAGTTGCAGGGCATCGTCAAGGGCGCCACCGAGAAGGGGGCGGGCGTCACGTTCGAGGAACTGCTCGTGTGGAACGGCTACTCCGAACTGCTGAGTGGCTGGTGGCCACAAAACCATGCTCCCTCCCCTCGCGCCGCTATGCTCACCAAGGGAGGCTTGCACCGGTGCAGCGCGTTCATCGCCACCGGCAGTGTCACCCAAGACGGCAAAGTCGTCATGGCGCACAACTCCTGGGACAGGTACGCGACCGTGACACCTACAACGTGATATTCAACATCCAGCCCCCCGCCGGGCAGGGAAACCAGATGGTCATGCAGGGAGCGCCCGGATACATCACCAGCAACATGGACTGGGTGGTGACCAAGACCGGGCCCAAGAGCGGCCTGATGATCTGCGAGACCACCATCGGCGGTTTCAAAGGCAAGTTCCACCTCGACCGGGAGCCGGAGTTCCAACGCTCGCGCCGCGCCGCCCAGTACAGCAACACCCTGCAAGAGTGGCGCGATCAGATGGTCACGACCAACAACGGCGGATACGCCAACACGTGGCTCGTGGGTGACGCCGCAAGCCACGAGATCGGCTACCTGGACCTCGGATCACAGTACCATGAGTGGAAGACGACGACCGACGGATACTACGCTGGCTACAACGTCGCCAGCCTCCCGGTGCGCAACAAGGAGTGCAGCGATCCGAACCAGTATTCCGACATCCGCGGTAACGGCTCACGCCGTCTGCGTTTCGACCAGTTGTTCCAGGAGCACTATAGAAAGGTCACTACCGACGTCGCGAAGTCGATAATCGCCGACCACTACGACGTATACAACGAGGTCGAGAATGCGCCCGGCTCGCGCACCATTTGCGGGCACCTCGAGCTGGACAAGGGCGAGACCAGCAACCACGGACAGCCGCCATACTACCCGTGGGGAGCCAACGATGGCAAGGTCACCGACAGCGAGCTAGTGACGTCTGGGCTGCAGTTTGAAGCGCGCTGGGGCCACTCCTGCGACATAGGATTCGACGGTCCCGCCTTCGTCAACAAACACCCGCAATACTCCTGGCTGAACGGATGGATGAAAAAGCGCGACCCACAGGAGTGGACACGCATGCCGCTGCCCGACAACACCTGAGACGAAGCGTCCTGAACGACCAAGGGACCGAGCGTCACTCGTGATGGAGGCCGTCTGCGGCACCGCGACGCGGTTGGCGGCGTCGTGAGTGACCGGCGGACACGGTCTGTCATTCCTGATGGCTCTGTCAACTTGTTGGGTGTCGAGCGTGACGAGCGTGTCGAGGGTGTCGCGGGGTGCGGGGTGGTCCTGATTGGGGTGGTGTCAGCTAGCCGTGGGAAGGCCGACGATCTCGTTTCAGGTGGTGAAGCGTGCGGTCATTTCTCGGTGGTAGGCATCGGCGC
>JBOHFG010000209.1:0-5340 GCA_050699575.1 Pseudonocardiaceae bacterium | reverse complement strand
ATGGCGTCGGCTGCCGGCCTTGAACTGGCAGCGAGCACGATCGCAGGGTGGTTTGAGACCTGGTCTGTGGTCCCGACATGGGAGAAGTTCGAAGTCTTGATCAAAGCACTGGCTGCCGAGCATGACGAGAATTGGCGCTCGCTGCACAGCGCGGCGCTCACGGCCGACCGCAAGCGCAAGAAGGAGCAGCGGCAACGTACCAACGAGCTGGGCCGTGCCACCACCCCGGCGCCATTCACTGTGCCGGGGTCGGTACCGCGGCAGCTGCCGATGGATGTGACGCATTTCACCGGTCGGGTTGCCGAGCTGGCAACGCTCGATACCCTTCTTACCCAGGATGATGCGGCCCGACCGGCGGCCATGGTGATCGCGGTGATCGCCGGCACCGCGGGGGTGGGCAAGACCGCTCTGGTGGTGCGCTGGGCCCACCGGGTCCGTGATCACTTCCCCGATGGACAGTTGTTCGTGAACCTGCGCGGATACGATCCTGGCTCACCGACGACCCCCGAGCAGGTCCTCGAAGAGTTCTTACGTGCCCTGGACGTGCCTGCTGAGCGGATTCCCGCCGGGTTGGGGGAGCGGGCCGCGCTGTACCGTTCTTTGCTCGACGGACGCCGTATGCTGATCGTGCTGGACAACGCCAACGCCGCTGAGCAGGTACGACCGTTGCTGCCGGGCTCATCCACCAGTTGGGTCGTGGTGACCAGTCGCAGTCGCTTGTCTGGTCTCATCGCCCGGGACGGAGCCAGCCGGGTCACGGTGGACCTGCTGCCCCCGGCCGAGGCGGTCGCGTTACTCCGCGATGTCATCGGGACCGCCCGAGTCACCGCCGAACCCGAGGCGACTGCCGAGCTGGCCAGCCAGTGCGCTTACCTACCGCTGGCATTGCGTATCGCGGCCGAACGTGCCGTCACGCACCCGCACACCACGCTGGCCAGCCTGGCCAGTGAGCTGACGGTGGTGCACGACCGCCTGGACCTGCTCGCCACCGCTGACGAGGAGGACGAAACCACCGCGGTGCGTGCGGTATTCTCGTGGTCCTACCACGCACTCGCGCCCGAGACAGCGCGCGCGTTCCGATTGCTTGGCTTGTACACCGGACCAGACATCAGCACCCAAGCCGTCGCCGCACTCATCGACATCACTCCCGCCCAGGCACAACGGCTGCTGGACACCCTGGTGGGCACGCATCTCATTGAGGAGACCGGGAAAGATCGGTACCGGTTGCACGACCTGCTGCGGGTCTACGCGGCAGAATGCGCCAAGGAGGAGGAAGCTGACCACGACTGTGACGCCGCCGTGTGGCGAGTGCTCCTCTGGTACCTCCATACCGGCGATGCCGCCGACCGCATCCTGAACCCGCACCGCCGTCGCGTCCCTCTCGATGATCGAGAGCTACCCTGCACACCACTGGAGTTCACTACCTACGACCAGGCCCTCAACTGGTGTGAGGCGGAGCGGGCGAATCTCGTGGCCGCGGTTCGGCAAGCCGCCGAAGCCGGCGAGCACATCATCGCCTGGAAACTTCCCCTTGCCCTGTGGGGGTTTTTCAACCTGCGTAAGCACTGGGCCGATCTGATCTCCACCCACCGTATCGGCATCGCTGCCGCTCAACACCTTCGTGATCGTCGAGGCGAAGCCTGGAGCTGGGGCGGCCTCGGGATGCCTTACCTCGATCATGGGCAGCACTCGGAGGCCTCCGAGCACTTTCAACGCGCGTTGTCCCTCTGCCAAGAGATCGGCGACCAATGGGGTGAGGCTATTTCCCTGACCGGCCTCGGCACGGCTTATTTTTACCGTGGGCAATATCAGGAATCTCTCGACCACTCCCAGCGCGCACTACTCGTCTGCCAGGAGATCGACGATCCGTGGAGCCGAATTTTAGCCCTGCTCAGCATTGGCGCCGTCCATCGGAAGCTTCGACGGTTCGAAGACGCCCTCGACTATTTTCAACGGGCCCTGGACATCGCCCGCCCAATCCACGACCGATCAGGCGAGGCCACGGCGCTGCGTGATCTCGGTGCCACCTACCGAGATCTTCAGCGGTTCGAAGACGCTCTCGAGCACTTCCAACGAGCCCGCATCACCTACCACGAGATCAGCGACCGATGGAACGAGGCCCGGGCTTTACTGAACATCGGTAATATCCTGCGGGAACTCAACCAGACGGAGGCGGCAGCCGAGTACTGGCGCCAAGCACTGCCGGTCTTCGAGGACCTCGACGACTCGATCACCGCGGAGAAGGTTCGGGCCAGTTTGGCAACGCTCAATGGCAGCGGGAACAACGATCCGTAGGATCGTGTTGTGGCCCACGTGAGCGAGCAGACCCGGGACATCATCATCATCGGCTCAGGCCCGGCCGGCTACACGGCCGCGATCTACACCGCGCGGGCCCAGCTGGAGCCGCTGGTCTTCGAGGGCAGCCAGTACGGCGGCGCCTTGATGACCACTACCGAGGTGGAGAACTACCCAGGATTCCGCGATGGGATCATGGGTCCGGATCTGATGGAGCAGTTCCGCACCCAGGCCGAGCGCTTCGGTGCCGAACTGCAGCCCAGAGACGTCACGTCGGTCGAGTTGGCTGGCGACGTCAAGCGGGTGATCGTCGATGGCATCACCCACCTGGCCCGCTCAGTAATCCTCGCGATGGGCGCGCAGGCCCGGTACCTCAATGTCCCTGGCGAGCAACAACTGCTCGGTCGCGGTGTGAGTTCATGCGCCACCTGTGACGGCTTCTTCTTCCGCGACCAGGACATCGCCGTCATCGGCGGCGGGGACTCGGCGATGGAGGAGGCCACGTTCCTGACCCGGTTCGCGCGCTCGGTGACAGTGGTCCATCGACGCGACGAGTTCCGCGCCTCGAAGATCATGATTGAGCGCGCCCGGAACAACGAGAAGATCCGCTGGCGCACTGGGGTAACCGTCGAGGCAGTGCTTGGCACCGGCGGGGTGAGCGGCCTGAGCCTGTCCGACGGCTCGACGCTGGACATCACCGGGATGTTCGTGGCGGTCGGGCACGACCCGCGCAGCGAGCTGGTCCGCGATCAGGTGAACACCGACGACGCGGGCTACGTGCAGGTGACCGCACCGACCACGGCGACCAGCGTGGACGGCGTCTTTGCCGCCGGTGATCTGGTGGACCGCACGTACCGGCAAGCTGTCACCGCCGCGGGCACCGGGTGCTCGGCCGCGATCGACGCCGAGCGCTGGCTCGCTGAGCACGCCGAAGATCCGCGCGCTCAGCTGGCTCACGAGTTCGTCGGCGGCGGCTACGGCCCGACGACGTGACATCACAAAATACACCAGATTTCGCACACAGGAGATGAGATGGCAGACAAGTCAACCGTGACCGTGACCGACGCGTCGTTCGCCGATGAGGTGCTCGGCAGTGACAAGCTGGTGTTGGTGGACTTCTGGGCGTCCTGGTGCGGGCCGTGCAAGCAGGTGGCACCGGTCCTCGAGGAGATCGCCGCGGAGAACGGTGACAAGCTCGTCATCGCGAAGATGGACATTGACGCCAACCCCAACACCCCGCGGGAGTACCAGATCATGTCGATTCCGACCATGATCCTGTTCTCGAAGGGTGAGCCGGTGAAGCAGATCGTCGGCGCCAAGCCCAAGGCCGCGCTGCTCCAGGATCTGGCCGACTACCTGGATTGATCAGCGCTGGGATACCCGAGCAGTGGTCGGTGGCCCACTTGACTGCCAACGCTCGGCACCTTACAGGCAACCGGCTACCCTAGGAACGCGTCATATAGGGCTGGGTGGCCGGTTTGTCACCATCGCGCACGAGCCCCGCCCACCGATACCCATCATTGCCTGACAAGCCCGCGCTCGACGTCCTTCCAGAGTCTGGCGCCCGACCAGAATTGAGTCTGCATGCAGCTGCTGCGACGTGGCGATACCGGACCAGCGGTAGCACAGCTGCGGCTGATGCTCACCGCGCAGGGGTTGCTCCCACCGCAGTGTGACCCCGCACCATCCGACACCGGCAGCTTTGATCTGCTCGTGGAGCACGCGGTCCGGGCCTTCCAGCAACGCCGTGGACTGATCACTGATGGTGTCGTGGGGGAGGCCACCTACCAGGCACTGTGCGACGCCCGTCTGGAGCTCGGGTGCCGCGTGCTCAGCCACCTCATGGCCGGTCCGATGCGCGGCGACGATGTATGCGCGTTGCAGGAACGGTTGCTCGAACTGGGCTACGACGCCTACCGCGCGGACGGAGTTTTCGGCCTGCAGACCGACACGGCGCTGCGAAACTTCCAGCATGACTACGGCCTGCTGGTGGACGGGGTGTGCGGGCCTGCCACAGTGCGAGCGCTGCGCCAACTCCAGCCCAAGGTCCGTGGCGGCCGGCCGGCGCTACTCCGCGAACAGGAGCGGGTTCGTCAGGCCGGTCCGGCGCTGCGCGGTAAGCGGATCGTCATCGACCCCTGCTACGGCGGCTCCGACCAGGGCATCGTGGTGAACGGCACCGCCGAGGCCGACCTGATGTGGGACCTGGCCCAGCGGCTGGCAGGTCGCATGGCAGCCACCGGGATGGAAACGTTGCTGTCCCACGCACGGGACAGCAACCCGACCGAGCCCGAGCGGGCGGCCTTCGCCAACACCGCGGGTGCCGACCTGGTGCTGTCCCTGCACACCGACAGCCATCCCACGACGCGAGGGCACGGCCTGGCGACATTCCACTTCGGCACCAGCAACGGCACGAGCTCCACGCTGGGGGAGGCGCTGGCCGAGGTCCTGCAGCGTGAGCTGACGGCCCGCACCGGAATGCTCGACTGCGGCACCCACCCCAAGACCTGGGAACTATTACGGATGACGCGGATGCCCGCGGTGCGCATCGAGCTGGGCTACCTCACCAACCCCGACGACCGCCGCAAACTCCTGGACCCGGCCTTCGGCGACGTAGTCGCCGAAGGAGTGCTGGTCGCCGTCAAGCGGCTCTACCTGCTGGGCGAGAACGACCAGCCGACCGGCACGTTCACCTTCGCCGACCTACTCCGCGGAGAGCTGAACGGCTGCGCCTCGTGAGTGCGTAACAGTGTCCGGACACTGTTACGCACTCACGAGTCCCTCGGTTGGTATAGCAAAGAACGGCTGCCAGCAGCAATGCACGATTCGATGCTCGAAGCCAGCTCAGGATTGGCGGCGAGCTGGTCACGATGGTCGGCCCAGTGCAGGCCCACCTGCCCGACCAACTCGGCGACGCAGGCCGGTCCGGGTCATGGAGGTACTCCTCCGAGAACACGAAGCGGGTGTAGTCGCCACGCTGGAACAACGTGCCCACCCGATCACCACGCAGCCACACCGAGTGCTGGATCTCACGCAGCGTCATCG
>JBOHFG010000208.1:0-15501 GCA_050699575.1 Pseudonocardiaceae bacterium | reverse complement strand
GGTTTCGGTGCCAAAAACGACACGACAGTCGTGTCGTTTTTGGCACCGAAACCGCGATCATGATTTGTTGTCTAGCGGCGTACCGACCCGCCACGGTCTACGACGTCTCCAGCCCGAGTTCATCAGTTCGTGTCGCGGGCGAGCTGATGGCAGCTCCGCAGGGCCAGATACCAGGCATGGTCGGGGTTGGTCACCAGGTGTGCGGCGACGTCGGTTGCCACCAACAAGAGCGCGCGGGCCCGGGCAGCGGCGGCTAAAAGCGTCGGCGAGAGTGGCAACAGTACCTCCGGTGGCAGGGACAGCGCGGTGGTCAGATAGTTGGACCAGTCCGCCAGCCACAGAGCCAGTAATCGCCGCAGCGTGTGCGTCTCGGCCGGGGCATGGTGCCTCAGAAACGCCGTGAGCAGCTGGTCCAGTGCGGTGATGATGGCGCTGGCCCGGTTCTGAGTCGGCGGCGTAGTCACGAGCAGCAGCAGGGTGCGCGACACCAGCTTGGCGAGTTCGGCGGCAGGGTCAGCGCAGTGCAGTCCTGGGTCGATCCAGGTCGAGTATCCGGCTGCCTCCAGAAAGACGTGGTCAGGTGTGAGGTCTCCGTAGATCACCACTGGCGGAGCGAGAGGACGTAGGAGCGGCGACAGCACGGTGCGCAACGTCGTCAGCGACTCCCGCACTTCGCGACGTTCATCAGGGCCCGCCCATCCCTCGCCCAGGGCGGAGAGGTATTCCCGGGTGTGGCGGGGGTTGTGGAATTTGCGGGTGTAGGTGTCGGTGATCGAACTGTGGGGGCTGCTCAGCAGGGTGGTGCGCAGTGCCGGGTGTCCGGTGCCGAATGTGCGTTGCAGGTGCCGTGCCGTGTTGGCCACGCGGCTGAGCAGCTCAGCCGGACACTGGCTGCCGCGCAGCAGTTCGGCCGACAAGCTGGGTGTCCGCACCGCGACCGTGATGAGCACCCCGGCCTGGTAAGCAATGACCTTCGGGACCCGCAATGGCACCGCGCCGTGACGGGTGACGGCGGCCAGGATTTGGAGCTGCGTGTATTCCTGAACCAGTTGCGCCCCGGGATCGGCGACGTAGTCCTGCTGGCTGGCCTCCACCTCCGGCCACGTTCCCCGCAGGCCGCGCACCACCGACACCAGCGACGTCCCGAGCAGCGAGTACTTCGCCACGAAGGACAGCTCACTGGCCCGCAGCATGGTGACGTAGTTGGTCACCGAGGGCAGCTGTGGCCCGACCCGCACGGTTTCACCTGGCCACAGCCGCGTGGCCACCGTCTCCACCGCGGTCCTCGCATGGTCCAACACCCGGCACGGGGCTATGCTCATCGCGGCGGCCGGGCCTCGTTCGGGTTGGTGAGTAGCTCGCACAGCACCATCGTCTCGTGGTGGGTCAGTACGACGGTGGTCCTGATCGCCCCATTGAAGGTCAGCCACACCCGCTCGGAGTTGCCCAAACCTTGTCGTGTGACGATCACGGTGTGTGGTTCACCGTTGGGGGCGCAGCTTCGCAGCGTTGCGCGGAACGTCACGTGGGGAGTGCTCTCACCCATCGCGGCTCACCGCCGGGCACCGCGGGATCGTCAGTGCCCGCGCGGGGGGCAGATTATCGATCATGGGGCCGACTTTACGTACGCTGTGTGAGGGCAACCCCAAGGAAGCTGTGGGGCTCTGTGGTTTTCTAGACTCGGTGGTGTGGGGTTGATCGAGGAGGCGACTGTTGGTGAGCGGCTGGTGTTCTACCGGCGGCGTAAGGGCATCACGCAGGAGGTGCTGGCTGGGCTGGTGGGGCGCAGTGTGGAGTGGCTTGCCCAGTTCGAGCGGGGTGCCAGGGAGCTGGACCGGTTGTCCACCATTGTGGCCATCGCTGATGCCCTGGGCATCGATCCGGCTAAGTTGTTGCCTGCCGCGTTCACCGCTCGGCGCCGGGAGCTGCGCGATGCGGTGATCGGTACTGCACCGGACTGTGTTGCCGCGATCAAGACCGCGATGTTCCGGTACAACGGCTCGGCCCGGGTGCTCGGTGTCCCTGACCGACCACCGGTGGGGTCCGCGGAGTTGGCGGTGCGGATCAGTGAGGCGTTCGTGTGCTCGCAGACCGAGCGTTGGTCACGGCTTGGTCCGCTGCTGCCGGATCTGATCGCCGATGCCTGGCAGGCCGCACACATCAGCACCGGCGAACCACAACGCCTCGCCTTCAGGCAGCTCCACTTGGTCTGGCGAGTCACCACCGGGATGCTCGGCCGGATCGGGGAGAAAGACCTGCCGTGGATCGCCATGGAACGCAACATGGCCGCTGCTGAGCGCAGCGAGGACGATCTGCTGATCGCCGGGGCGGCTTGGGGGCTGGCGGCGGTGCTGCGAAACCACGGGCGTCTCCAGGAGTCCATTGAGGTGCCACTCGCGACCGCCGACGCGCTGCGACCCCAACTGGCTCAGTCCCCGCAGCACGCGTCGATGTACGGAGCGTTGATGCTCAGGAGTGCGGTGAGCGCGGCAACTGTCGGCGACCACGTGGTGGTGCGCGACTCCCTGCGGGAGTGTGACCGGGCCGCAGCGCTCACCGGCGACCGCAATGATTTCTGGACCGCATTCGGGCCCACCAACGTGGCCATTCATCGGGTATGGCTGGCCACCGAGATGGGCGATCCCATCGACGCTATTCGCCAGGCCGAACACGTGGATGACACCGCACTGCCTGCTGAGCTGGCCGAGCGCCGTGCCTCGCACCTGATCACCGTGGCCTGGTCGCACTATCTGCGCCGACACGATGACGACGCACTCAGCGCGCTGGCCGCCGCTAGGGTGGTGGCACCTGAGCAGCTGATGTTCACGCACCGCGTCCACGACATGCTGCGGCAGATGCTGCGCCGCGACCGGCGTCGCCGACGCGGACTCCGCGAACTGGCCGAGTTCATCGGAGTTCAGTAGCCATGGAGCGGATCGCGATCATCGGATGTGGGGGCAGTGGCAAATCACACCTCGCCCGGCAACTGGCCGAGCGGTTCGAACTTCCCATCACCCACCTGGACGCCGTCTACTACGACGACGACTGGACCACACTGCCGAAAGAGAAATTCACCGCGATCCAGGAGGAACTGGTCGCCCAGCCCAGATGGATCATCGAGGGCAACTACGCCTCCACGCTTCCGCTGCGCCTGAAGGCGGCCGACACGGTCATCGTCCTGGACCTGCCTGCCCGCACCTGTCTACGCGGGATCCTGCAACGCCGCCTGAAGCACGGTGGCGGCCAGCATCGGGCGATCGGCGTCTACGACCGGATCAACTGGGGCTTCATCCGCTACATCCTCGGATACCGACGGTCCATGCTTCCCCGCGTCCATCGGCTGATCGCCGAACATGGACCCACGGCGGAGCTCGTGGTGCTGCGCAGGCGCCGCGCCACTCACCGTTTTCTCGACGGTCTCCCACAGCCCGTGAAGTAGACGTGGTTTCTTCCGGCGATGTCAACCGGGCGCACGACGAGAACCGGCGGTCATGAGAGTGGACGGCAACCCGTTCTTGGACCCCGAGCAGGTCCGTGGCCAGCTATACGAGCGGGCCGACCGGCTGACCCTGCGTAGTGGCGCCCTGAACCGCGCCAGGACAGACGGCCGGTATGTCCCCGAGGTCATTGTCGAGCTCGCTGTCCGCTGGCTACCCGACAGCCCACTCCACCATGTCGCGGACATCGGTTGCGGGCGCGGCTCTTCGACCCTCGCCCTGGCCGCCGGTTTTCCCACAGGCAGGATCATCGCGCTAGACCTCTCCCCGGCACTGCTGGCCGCAGCGGGGGGACGCCTGCGAGCCGCCAGCCACCACGCCCGACTGGTCTGTGCGGACTTCCACCATATGCCCCTGGCAGACGTGAGCTGTGACCTGATCGTCGCGGCGTTCTGCCTCTACCACGCGCCCGAACCCTCGACGGTGATCGCGGAGATGGCCCGCTGCCTGTCCCCTGACGGTGTCGTCATCCTGGTGACCAAGTCCGAGGACAGCTACCGGGAGCTCGATCTCTTGGTCGCCCGCGCGGGCCTGGACAAGCACGCAGCCACCCGGACCAGCCTGTACGAGAGTGTCCACACTGGGAATCTGCCCGACCTGGCCGCCCGCTCTCTGGATCTCAAGCAGACCCTTCATCACCAGCACACGTTCTGCTTCACCGGCTTCGACCACATCGCCGAATACCTGGCCACATCGCCGAAATACACCCTCCCAGCCTCGTTCATCGGCAATCCCACCGCCCTCGCCCTGGCGCTCCGCGGCAGCCTGCCCGACGAGCCCCTCACTATGAGCTCGACCGTCACATACCTGGTGGCAGGCGCTCAGATTGGGCGACCGTGAGCTCCAACCGGGTTGGAGAGCGGTTCGTCAAGCGATACCAGGACCTAGGCACGTGCGCTCGCGCGGCAGCCAACTACCGTTGGCTCGCAGAAGTTTCCAGCCCCCTCAAGCTCCCGGACCTCCTCGCGGTTCATGACAGACACCTCGACTTCGCCTTCTTACCCGGTGTCGCCGCTCAGCCCGCAGACCTGCTCCCGATAGCCTCCCACCTCGGCGACGTCCACGGCGCGATCCACAACGCCGTACTCTACCGCGCGCATTTGGGCACCGCTTACGATCCGGGCGATGGACACCGTATCTCCGGCTTCCTCGATCAGCGGCTCAGCGCCATCCAGCGGCGCCTGGCCTTGAAAATGGTCCCCGGTCCAGGCTTGGACTTGACCGCAGCCCGAGATCACATGTTCGCCGCGCTGAGCGGGCCGGTTGCCCTATACAAGGACTCGAATCCGCGGAACTTCCTCATCGGTGGCGATGGGCTCCCGGTCACCGTCGATTTCGACGACTTAACCTTGGCGCCCTTCGGGTACGACCTCGCCAAGTTGATCGTCGCCCTCGCCATGACCCATGGCCGCATTCCCACAGTCCTCATCGGGCGAGCCCTCGACGCCTACAACGCCGCCGCCTGGCTCCATGACCACAACCTAGGCCAGGTCACCGGCGAACAACTGCTCACCTGGGCAGAGATCCACCATATCCTGACCAGCCCCTACCTGGGACGCGGCGGCTACAAGCACAGCTGGCACCAGCTGCGTCCCACACTAGGCGAACTGCGCACCCAACCCTCTGACGACGGAGGCACTCCATGGCTGTGAGCACCGAACTGATCATCACGCGGCACGGCGAGGCTGAATGCAACATCACCGGCATGGTCGGCGGCGATAAGACATGCACCGGCCTGACCGCCCTCGGGCATGACCAAGTCACGATGCTGGCCGATCGACTGCGCCGAGAACATGACTTTGGCCGCCCGTTTGATGCGCTCTATGCGAGCCCCCGCCGCCGAACCCGGGAAAGTGGCCAGCTCCTCGCCGACGCACTCTCGTTCTCGATGATCATCGAGCCTGAACTGGTCGGTCCAGAACATGGTGAGGCCGACGGTCTGCCCTGGGAGGAGGTGAAGACGGTCTTCGCCGGCCCCCCTCAGGCCCATTCTGATCGCCCCCACACCTCAGGAGCCGAGACCTGGTATTCCTACCTCGCCGCGTTCCTCTACCGTGCTCACCGGCTTGATCGAAAAGCGCGCTGGGGAGAAGATTCTCATCGCAGGACACGGCGAACCATCGAGGCCGCGCACACGCTCATGCTCGAACTTCCACTCAACGCCTGCACCCGGCTCAGTTTCCAAACCGGACACTCGTCACTAACCCGCTGGGAACGACACACGAATCGCTTCGGCCGGATGGTGTGGATGCTGGCAGCCCACAACGACACGGCCCACCTCGCACCATGACCGACACCGGGCCCGACCTCGAAGGGCTCTGCCAAGAAGTCCTCGGTGAATGGCGGTTGCTGGCACGACACACCACTCGACGCGCCGGTGGTGAGGTGTTGCACGTCCGGAACGCGAGAGGCGAGGAGTTCGCAGCGAAGCGTCACCTCAACCAGAGAAAGCATCGACGTGAGGTACACGCGTACGCACATTGGGTGCCCAATCTTGCCGAGCGAGCCCCCCGAATGGTTGCGGCTGACCCAACCGTGCCCGGCATCCTCATCACCGCCGTACCCGGGCAGCCCGCACATCGAGACGGAGCCGGCCCGTCGGTGATGCCCGACAAGGAGGCGGGCATTCATCGGCAAGCCGGGAAACTGCTACAGCGCTTGCATAGCGCCGAACCGGGTCGATCCTCACCCGACCCGCTCAGCGCGCTCGGTGCTCGACTCGCGCAGTGGCTCCCGGACGCATGGCGGTTGCTCACCTCCGAAGACATCGACCTGGTGTCGCGATGCACCGCGGACCTCGCCGTCGCGGACAGGCTGCCTCTTGTGCCCTGCCATCTCGACTACCAGCCACGCAACTGGATGATCGACGTGGCCGGCGACCTTCGTGTCATCGACTTCGAACACGCCCGGCTCGACATCGCGATCCGCGACCTCGTCCGGCTCGAGTTCCGGCACTGGACCGAGCGGCCCGACCTTCGGGAAGCCTTCCTCGATGGCTACGGAAGGTCGCTGGATGACAACGAACGGGCGCTGCTCAAAGCCTGCGCCGCGATCGACGCGGTGACTGCCGTCGTACGCGGCCACGCCAGAGATGACCCCGTCCTCACATCTCAGGGTCGTGCCACTCTGCTCCGGTTGCGCGATCAATCCGAAACAGTGAACTGTCGCCCGCCAACACAGTCCGCGCGCCTCGCGCAGCATGCGCGAGTCAGTCCGTTGCCCATCTCCCGTCAGCTTGAATCTCCCGACATCGTAGGCCGGGATCTCGCGCTTTTCAGGACACGCGCCTACCGGTTCAGCGATGACCCCCGTCACTATGTGATGGCTGAATGGTTCGAGGAGTCCTTCCTGACCGGGAGTCTTCCGTCACCAGCGACCCTAAGATACGTCCGAACCGGCCTCGCCCAGCTTCGCGCGGACGGAAGAATGCCTGCCTTCGATCCCGCGGTGGCCGAAGCGGAAGGGCTTGACGCGGAAGTGGAGATCGCCCGGAGGGCGGACTACCGCTACGCGATGGCACTGTCGCCGCGAGAACCCGAGCTGATCGTGGCAATCGTCGGTGCACCCCGATCCGGAACCAGTCACTTGGTGAACGTCCTGGCCCGCCAGCAGCTGTTCGCCTATTTCACCGCCGCGTCGTGTTGGGCGTGGCCCGTCTGGAACCTCCTACAGGTCAATCGTCACCTGTTTACTGAGGTCGGCGATGCCGTGTTCGCAGTCGACAACAAACGAACCCGCACTATCCCGGGTCTCGTCATGCCGGCCGAAGCGGAGGACGTCTACGCGCGTGCCATCCCTGTCTACCGGCACCTCGCCGGACACCGCTATCACATCGATCCCACCGGGCAGGGCGACCTCGATGTCCTCTGCGGAGGAATCAACGCCCATCTGGACTACTTCAACACCCAGCGATTCCTTACCAAATCCCCCTTCAACAGTTTTCGAATCCCGGCCTTGGAGAACATGTGGGGAACTAAAGTGCGGTACATCCACATTGTTCGGGACCAAAGCGACTCGGCTGATTCCATGATGCGCAACAATTTTGAGTACGTGGTGAATGGGCGGCTGCTGTCCTCGATTGGCTTGGTATCGACCGGAATAGTACCTGATGGGCATTTCCCATAACTCGGTTCATTGGAATTCTCGAGGGCAGCGTCCGATCTTCCTGGCGAGAACACCGCCGACGACTGTGAATGGGGTGACGCTCTTGTTGACCACGGCGCCTGCGGCGACGACGCATCCATGTCCCAAGGTTACGCCTCTCAGGATCACCGCATTGGCCCCTATCCAGATATCTGACTCAATCTTGATGGGCGTCTTCAGATATCCCTGTGTGTTGATTGACTTCGTCGCGTCCTGGTAATCGTGATCTCCGCTATCGATAATGACATGTGGGCCTATCGGCACATCGTCGCCGATGCTTATTGGCGCTCGTGCGGTTATGCTTGTTCCTCTGTTGATGAATACATTGCTGCCAACGGAGAGATTCTCGGGGTAGCGAAGTATCGCGCCTTGAGCCACAACCACATTCTGGCCGCAGCTCACTAGTCGGCGCTTCAGGTACACGGTTCGCAGGTGCAGCACTAGGCGCCATAATGGAAGAGTCGAAAAAAGCTCTTGCCGTGGATCCGGGTGGTACGGCACGTGACCTCCGAGGAAAGGATGGTGGCATGTCGGAATCAAAGCTGGTCCTTGTCACCGCCAGATCGTCCATGTTCGCAAGTCGGGCGTACCCCGCGGAGTCCGAGCGAACGATGTGCTACTGCGGGCGGGGGTCAGAGCAGATCTACCTGGACTGCAGGGTCGATGCGGCGCAGGCGGCCGGGGTCGGCGCTGAGCGCGGGCCAGTCCCGTTTTCTCAGGGGGTCGCCGTCTGTGCGTGACGGCAGGTTGGGGTGTCTCTGCAGCTCATCGACTTAGGTGTGGATCGTGCCGGTCGCAACAGGTGTTGTGCACGGGCGAAGCGGGCAGATCACCCGGGTAGGTGAGACCGAGCCGGCCGCGGGTGGTGGGTTTGGCTGCGAGGTCCCCGGCCGACAACGTCGTCGGCGGCGCAGAGTGTGGCGAAGCCGAGGTTGTCGAGGAGCCAGCCGAGGCTGGTGTGCGGGTGACAGCCGCGGGCGATGAGGAATTGGCGCAGCTCTGCGTGGACGGTTGGGCTGGCGTGGAGGAAGAACTCCTCGCAGAGGCTACCTGCTCGTGGTCGATGTCTGTGACAACCAACCTTCCCAGCGAACCTTCGCGCCCAACCGGCTCCACTAGGTCACGCTGGCCTCGCTCAGGCCGCAGAATGGGGGCGTCGTGGATCGGATCATCACTCGTCTCGGACCGGCCGACTACGAGCCCACAGTCCTGCACGATCGGCGAGGCACCACCGTCTACAAAATTAACAACATCGCGTTGAAGATCACCAGTGGTCTCATGGCGGCCCGTGAAGGCGAGATCCTGCAGCTGCTCGGCACCGAGTTCTACCGCGACCACGGATGGGACGACGAGCGATCCTGACTGACCCTGCGGTGGATCGAGGGCACCGGCCTGTGGACCGAGCTGGAGCGGGCTTACCGAGGCGACGACAGCGCCACGATGAAGGGGCGCATGCTCGCCCTGACAGTCGGGGCGGCACAGGAACTGGCGAAACTCCACACGGCCGGCTGGGCACACGGCGACCTGCAGTGGCCGTTCACGGAATTCGAGGAGGTCATCATCGCCTGCATGGCACCAGACCCACGCGACCGCCCCACCTCCGAACATGTCGCCACCGCCCTCCGCTGAGGCTGTTGCCGCCGCTGTGTGTGTGCCGTCGCAGATGAAACCCACCACCCTGGCTTCCTTGGGTCGGTCACCAATCCGTCGCCGTTTTCCCGTGCCGGGCCGCCGCTGCGTTGGTGAGTAGCTCGCACAGCGTGATCGTCTCCTGGTTGGTCAGCACGACGGTGGTTCTGATCGCCCCGTTGAAGGTCAACCACACCCGTCCAGCGTTGCCCATGCCCTGCCGTGTGACGATCACGGTGTGTGGCTCACCGTTTGGGGTGCAACTCCGCAGCGCTGCGCGGAACGTCTCGTACGGGGTACTGCCGCTCACTGCCACTTTCCGCCATCCTTTCGTCGCCAACTCGGGTAGCTCGATCACACCGGCCTGGCGAGCTGGGTGGAAGCTCCACCGATCGTCAAGATCGTCAAATTGGGCAGCTGGCTCGGGTGGACAGTGCTTGGCTGGTACGACAGGAGCGACTGAGGGGGTTAAGGGCGTGGCGGATGGTCCTAACGAGGTGCTTACCTCGTTACTGGAGGAGTTGGGTTGGTCGCCGCGTGCGCTGGCCCGGCGGATCAATCACGTGTTCGGGGTTGGCACTGTGGCGGAGACGGCTCCATATCACTGGCGCGACAGTGGCCGTACCCCGCGGCCGCCGCTTCCGCAGTTGGTGGCGTGGGTGCTCTCCCGTGAGCTCGGCCGGCCGGTGACTGCGGCGGAGCTCTGGAAGGGTCGTGTCAGTGGATCGCCGCTGGTGCTTCCTGCCGATCTCGACATGGATGGCCCGTGGTCCCGGGCCAGCACCCTGGGTCTGCTGGAGGACTGGGTCGTGGCTGGGCTGTTGGATCGTCGGCATTTTCTTGCGGTGTCCGGCGCGACGATTCTCGACATTGCCACCAGGTACCCGGCGGGTGAGTCCGGCAGGCTGGCGGCCGCGCTGCGCCGCGGCCCGGTGAATAACCTGCTGCTTAATCAGATCGAGCTGAGCATCCCACTGCTGCAGTGTCTCAACGACACTCACGGCGGTGGTGCCTACCTGCCTTATGTGGGGGCGCAGTTCCGGGCGGTCGCGTTGCTGTTGCGTCAGGGTGGGCATCCTACGCAGGTGGAGCGCCGGCTATTCGCGGCTCTCACGGAGATCGGTCAGCTCGCTGGTTGGATGGCGCTGGATGCTGGCCGGCACGGGCTGGCTCAGCGATACCTGTTTACCGCGCTGCGCACCGCACGGGAGGCCGATTATCACCCGATGGCCGCTCATGTGCTCGCGGACCTAGCCTTCCAGGCTGCCACTCGTGAGTATCCCGGTGACGCGATAGCCCTGGGGCAGGCCGCGGTCCGCATCGCCACCGCGAGCCCAGCCGGAGTGCGCGCCCTCGTGCACAACCGGCTCGCCCATGGCTATGCCCTGGCTGGGCAGCTCGACGACTTTGACCGCGCCCACGCCACCGGGCTGGACACCCTCACCGACCGCGACCCGGCCGAGGAGCCAGCCTGGATGGACTACCTCACGTCCAACCACCTTGACACCCGAGCGGGCTACGCCTTGACCCATGCCGGCACCCTCGCCGCTGCAGCAGGTGATCACCAGACCGGCACCGCGCTGCTGCGCCGCGGCGAACGGCTGCTGCGCACTGGCGCACATGCCCTGCCCATGGATCACCCCGCCCAGCGTCGGGCGCTGTTCGAGGGCGCTTGGCTGTCCGTCGCCGTCGCTGGGCAGGGCCGTCTGGAGCAGGCCTGCACGATCGGCAGCCTCGCGGTCACCCGCCTGGACATGGTCCAGTCCGCCCGCAGTGCCCAGGTGCTGCGCCTGCTTGCCAAGCGGTTACGCCGCTGCCCCCGCAACGACTACGTCCGCGATTTCTTGCCCACCCTCGACGCCGCCCTGGCCCGGCAACCCGTGCCCGCCTGAGGTTCTCCCGGTCCTGGTGATCGACGCCGGATCGTCGGCCCGCCCGGCGTGCCTGCTGGACCCTGCCGGCGACGGTGCCTACCGTCGCCCAGGACACAGAGCTGAGCTAACTCTAATCCTCCAGATGAGGTTGAGGGTTACGCCACGCCGAGGGGAGCAGGAATGTCCGGACGTCGGCGGGGTGCTGGCAGCGACGAGGAAGGCCGCACTGTGATGACCAGTGAAGGGATGAACGGCGACGGGATGAACAGCGAAGGTGTAAGCGGATGACGCCCCCGCACAACTACCTTGCCGTGATCAAGGTCGCCGGAATCGGCGGCGGTGGCGTCAACGCGGTCAACCGCATGATCGAAGTCGGGCTCCACGGGGTCGAGTTCATCGCGGTGAACACCGACGCCCAGGCTCTGCTGATGTCGGACGCCGACGTCAAGCTTGATATCGGACGTGAGCTCACCCGCGGACTCGGCGCGGGGGCGAACCCGGAGGTCGGCCGCAAGGCCGCGGAAGACCACCGCGAGGAGATCGAGGAGGTGCTCAAGGGCGCCGACATGGTGTTCGTCACCGCCGGTGAGGGGGGCGGGACGGGCACCGGGGGCGCTCCGGTGGTGGCCAACATCGCCCGCAGGCTGGGTGCGCTGACCATCGGCGTGGTCACCAGGCCGTTTACTTTCGAGGGTAAGCGGCGGGGTGGTCAGGCCGAGGACGGCATCGCCGAGCTGCGCACCGAGTGCGACACCCTGATCGTGATCCCCAACGACCGGCTCCTGCAGCTCGGTGACGTCAACGTGAGCCTGATGGACGCGTTCCGCTCCGCCGACGAAGTGCTGCTGTCCGGTGTCCAGGGCATCACCGACCTCATCACCACCCCCGGTCTGATCAACCTGGACTTCGCCGACGTGAAAAGCGTCATGTCCGGGGCGGGTAGTGCCCTGATGGGCATCGGATCCGCCCGAGGCGAGGGCAGGTCGGTGCAAGCCGCCGGGAAGGCCATCAACTCGCCGTTGTTGGAAGCGTCGATGGAGGGGGCACACGGTGTCCTGCTGTCCATCGCCGGTGGCTCGGATCTGGGCTTGTTCGAGATCCACGAGGCCGCCTCGCTGGTGCAGGAGGCCGCGCATCCCGAAGCCAACATCATCTTCGGCACGGTGATCGACGACTCGCTGGGTGACGAGGTCCGGGTCACGGTGATCGCCGCCGGTTTCGACTCCGGTGTGCCGTCACACAAGAAATTGGACCCGACGCCGGTGGCCGCGCGGACCGTGGCCAAGGGTCAGGCTGGGCAGGTCAGCCGGCCGCCGTCCCCGTCGTCAGCGACTGGGTCCATTCCGGTTGCGTCGCCGGTCCGCCACACCCCGCCCAAGCCAGCCTCCTGGCCGCCTGCCGCCAGCGGGCGGAAACGGCCAGTGCCGGTAACGGAGGATTTCGACGACGATGATGAGGTGGATGTTCCGCCGTTCATGAAGCGGTGAGCACCGTCCGCATCCGCCGGGTGGTGACCACCCGGCACGGTGGAGTATCAGTGCCGCCGTATGCCTCATTCAACGTGGGCCAGCACGTCGGTGACCGTCCCGAGGCGGTAGCGGACAACCGGGAGCGGCTTGCGGCCGGTGTGGGGTTACCAGTGCACCGGCTGATCTGGATGGAGCAGGTGCACGGCCGTACCGTCACCGTGGTGGACGGCCCGCAGCGGGGAACGGTGTCTGCCACTGATGCGCTGGTCACCGCGGAGCCCCGGCTCGCGCTGACGGTGCTGGTCGCCGACTGCGTGCCGGTGCTGCTCGCGGACCCCGTCGCCAAGGTGGTCGCCGCCGTGCACGCGGGCCGGGTCGGGGCCCGGGTCGGGGTGCTGCTCGCCGCGCTGGAGGCGATGGAGCGGCTTGGTGCGCGCAGTGCGCAGATGGAGGTGCTGCTCGGACCGTCGGCGTGCGGGCAGTGCTACGAGGTGCCTGACCGGATGCAGGCCGACGTGGAGGCCCGCTTGCCGGGCAGTGCCTGCCGCACCCGCCGGGGTACCGCGGGCTTGGACCTGCGGGCCGGGCTCTGGCAGCAGTTGGCTGCCGCTGGCGTGGCTCGGATTGGGGTCGATCCACGGTGCACGATGGAGGATCCTGCGCTCTACAGCTACCGCCGCGAGGGCGTCACTGGCCGGCTCGCCGCACTGACCTGGTTCGAAGAGTGACAGAGTTCGAGGAGTGAGAGGTTCGTGGACGACCGCCGCGCTGTGGCCCGCCGTGACGAACTGGCCGCGGCGCTGACGCGTGTTCGAGGCCGGATCAGCGCGGCGTGTACCGCCGCTGGTCGGGATCCCACTGAGGTGCGGCTGCTCCCGGTCACCAAGACCTTCCCGGCGCGGGACGTGGCGTTACTCGTTGACCTTGGCTTGCTCGACGCCGCCGAGGCCCGTGATGCCGAGGCCGCCGCGAAAGTGGCCGAGGTGAGCGTGTTGTGCCCGGCAGTCCGGCTGCGCTGGCACATGGTCGGCCGAGTGCAGCGGAACAAAGCACGCTCGGTGGCCCAGTGGGCGGTGCAGGTGCAGTCGGTGGACTCGGTGCGGCTCGTCGAGGCCCTGGACCAGGGTGCGCGCGCCGCGCAGGAGGCCGGGCAACGCGATGCACTGCTCGACGTGCTCGTCCAACCCAGCTTGGACGGTGATCCGGCACGTGGCGGCTGCCTGCTGCCTGAGCTCGAGGCGCTGGCCGATCGGGTGGCGGCCGCGCTACAGCTCCGGTTGGCAGGAGTGATGGGGGTTGCCCCGCTTGGTGTCGATCCTGGGCCAGCCTTCGCCCAGCTCTTCGCCGCCGCCCAGCGGCTGTGCCGTTCGCACCCCGGAGCGGTTGAGCTCTCCGCCGGGATGAGCGGTGATCTCGAGCAGGCAATCATGCATGGCTCGACCTGCGTGCGTGTCGGAACC
Organism: Pseudonocardiaceae bacterium; assembly: GCA_050699575.1. Classification (GTDB taxonomy): domain Bacteria; phylum Actinomycetota; class Actinomycetes; order Mycobacteriales; family Pseudonocardiaceae. The sequence continues at coordinate 1,429 of JBOHFG010000208.1, read as the reverse complement.
GCGTTACTGGGCGCTCGGCCGTTAACCTCGCGCTGACCGGGTCCGACGGTCTGCCGGCCACGCTGGACCGGTTCGGCGGGCGGTGCGTCGAGGGTCCGGACAGGAAGGCGAGACGATGAGCGCGCTGCGCAGGCTGAAGGCGTATTTCGGCATGGTCCCCGCCGAGGAGTTCGATGCTGACGACTTCGACCAGTATCACGCGGACTATGGCTCCGGCCACCCCGAACCGGGCCTTGACCGGGCTGGTTTTGACCGGGCTGCGGCCAACTCTCCGCGGGAAGGTGACTACGCCGCTGAGCGCGCCGGCACTCGTCGTCCCCCCTGGTCGGCGTGTGACAGTGCCGAAGACAGCTTCGGGAGTCAGGCTGGACATCCTGTGCCCCCCCGGGTCCATCACTCCCGTCCCCCTTCCTGGGTCGCTGAGTCCAGAGCTGCTGAGTCCAGGCCCATGGAGCCTCGGGCCGGGGAATCGTGGGCCACCGAGACCTCCATGTCCGGCTCTCTGGCCATTGACACCGCAGCTATCGGCGCCAGGCCGATGATCCGCCAACCGGTTGTCCCGCAACGTGTCGCGCCGGTACCGCGGGCCGGTGGGCTCGCCGAAGACCCGTACCCGCTGGCCCGCATCGTCACCCTGCATCCGCACAACTACAACGAGGCCCGGCCCATCGGGGAACGCTACCGGGAGGGCAACCCGGTGATCATGAATCTGACCGAGATGGCGGACCGGGACGCCAAGCGGCTGGTGGACTTTGCGGCTGGGCTGGCTTTCGCGCTGCGCGGCTCGATCGACAAGGTGACCAACAAGGTGTTCCTGCTCTCGCCACCCAACGTCGACGTGTCTGCCGAGGACAGACGCCGTATCGCCGAAGGTTGCTTCTTCAACTGACTGTGGTTCGGGGCCCCGGCTCGGCCCTGCCTGGCTGCCGATGGCAGAGTACCTCCGTGGATGTGGTCCGGTACGCCGTTTATTACCTGCTCTTCTTCTTCTGGCTGCTGCTCACGGCGCGTATTGTTGTGGAGCTTGTTCGGAGCTTCGCGCGCAGTTGGCAGCCCGTCGGGGGGGTGGCGATCGCCCTGGAGTCGGTCTATACCATGACTGATCCTCCGGTCCGGGCGCTCCGCCGGGTGGTCAAACCCATCCGGGTCGGAGGCGTTGGGCTTGACCTGTCCATTATGGTTCTGCTGCTTGTGGTCTTCATACTGATGCGAGTGGTGGACCCGAGGCCGTAGCTGCCACCAGGCTCGGGGCCGATGCCCCATGATATCCCCCCCAGCATGTGCCAAGATGTCCCCAAGCACGTGCATAGTCGTCGAGGAGTGCGTGAGGTGATCCGATGCCGTTGACCCCCGCCGACGTTCACAACGTCGCGTTCAGTAAGCCGCCGATCGGCAAGCGGGGCTACAACGAGGACGAGGTGGACGCCTT
>JBOHFG010000207.1:0-1621 GCA_050699575.1 Pseudonocardiaceae bacterium | reverse complement strand
GCCGCGGTCGGTGTGCATGATCACGCCGGGTACCGCTGCGCCGCGCACCGCTACCGCCCTCGCCAGCGCCCCGTAGGCCTGCTGTGCGTCGTGGTGCTCGGACAGGGCGAACCCGACCACCCGCCGGGAGCCCATATCCAGCACCGACGCCAGATACAGCTTGCCCTCACCGGTGGGGATCTCGGTCCCGTCGCCATACCATTTCTGGTTGATTCCCTCAGCGGCGAAGTCCCGTGTGACCAGGTCCGGGGCTCGCCAGCGTCCCCTGCCGGGCCGAGTGGTGCACCTGCGCCGCTTTCTGCGCCGCGCGGCGAGACCCTGCTCGCGCATCAATGCCGCGACGGTGTTCTGGCTGACTCTCCACCCCTCATCCCGCAAATCCGCAGTGATCCTGGGCGCGCCGTAGGTGCCCTCGTGAGCACCGAACAGCCGGCTGATCTCGGCTTTGAGTCTTTCCCGGCGCGCTGCCCGCGGCGGCAACACCCCGGCCTTCCACCTGTACAACCACGACTGCGACACCCCCAGCGCCCGGCACGCGGTGGCGTACGGAACACCGTGATCGTCCCTCTGAGCAGCGATGAACGCGGCCACGGCTACCGGCCCATCGCCTCCTGAACCCCAAGGGCCACACTGCGCTTGAGAACATCACACCCCATCCGCAACCCCGCGCAGTCCCTGCGCAACCGCACCAGCTCCGCCCGTTCACCCTCGCTCAGCGTGCTACCACCGCGCTCCCGACGCCGCCGGTCCGCGTTGACCCAATTGCCCAACGTCCCGTCATGAACCCCCAGCTCCCGAGCCACCTGCGCGATCGGCTTACCGGTCTCCCGAACCAACCGCACCGCGCCTTCCTTAAAATCCTGATCAAACTTCCTGCGCATCTGTGACACCGCCACCTCCTCATAGGCGATGTCTCCACGGTACGAGGGGAAACGCACACAACAGCCATGCACCTGCTGCAGTCGGGCACGGATCTGGCTGTCATCGCCTTACGGCTCGGGCATTCCAGCCCGGCCGTCACGCACCAGTACCTCGAAGCCGATCCCGCGGCCAAGGAAGCAATACCACGCCAGCTGCCCGACCCCAATCCTCCCACATCGACACGATTCCACCCCAACGACCAACTCCTCACCTTCCTACAAGACCTCTGATATGCGCAATCACACGATTAGAAACCACCAGACTGAGCGCGGACCTCCAACCGAACTGCACATAACCACGAGCTGAGCCTAATAGGTGATATGCGCAGCTGCGCATATCACCTACATCCCGACCTGGGAAGGATGGCTCTATCTGGCAACGGTCATCGACTGCCATACCAAGATGATCATCGGATACTGTATGGGTGAGGAGTACAAGACCCCCCTCATCCAGGCCGCTCTTCACCACGCCGCCAGCCGGATCACGCTCGAGCCAGGCGCGATCTCCCACTCCGACCGTGGAAGCAACTACACCTCATACGACTTCGCCGCCACCATCACCGAACTCGACCTGCGCCACTCAGTCGGCCGTACCGGTATCTGCTACGATAACGCCATGGCCGAATCGTTCTTCGCGGCCCTGAAGAACGAACGCGTCCACCGCACCGTCTACCCGACCCGGGAACACGCCCGGCGTGACA
>JBOHFG010000206.1:0-1236 GCA_050699575.1 Pseudonocardiaceae bacterium | reverse complement strand
CCCGGCTACGGCCGATGCGCGGCCTCAAACAGCTCCGCTGCACTCGAGTGATCACTACGGGGCACGCGTTCGTCCAGAACATCCGCCGCGGCCACTACGAACTCGGGACCGAGGAAACCACGACACCGCGGGTGGTTGCCGCCTTCACCGAGCTGACCTTGGCCATCTGATCAGACCACGGGAACGGATCCAGCCTGCCCACCGCTTCGCGCAACGCAACAGTGCCGTCCGCTGCCACTGGCCCCGGTTCGGGTCACTGACCGTATCCGTGGCCCGGCCACGCGCTGTCACCGTGACGATGATGACGCCATCGTGGCGATGTTGGCCGTCTCTGTGTCGGCGTCCTCAGTGCCGCCGGGATCTGCATTGTCAGCGGCGGTTTACAACATGTAGGCGGGTGTGGGGTTGGTGAGGGTGGGGAGGTGGAGTTTGGCTGCGGTGAGGTAGACGATGGTGATCATTTTTTTTGCTGCGGTAGCCCCGGGCTCGGGCTTTGGCGGCCTGGATGAGGGAGTTGATCCCTTCGAGCAGGCCGTTGCTGAGGTGGTTGGTGTGCCAGGCGATGATGCCGTCCCAGTGCTTCTCGACGAGGATGACGAAGTCCTTGATGGGTTGCAGGCGGGAGCGTGTCGCGCCGTAGCACCAGCGTCGCAGGTACTCGGGGGCGTAGCTGGGGTCCTGGTCGTAGAAGGCCTGGAAATCCTCGCGCCAGCGCAGGGCGCGGGCGGTGGCCAGCTGCGCGGAGGGGCGCATCAGCCGGTGGAGCTCACCCTGTTGCTTGTCCGAGAGGGTGGCGTGGTTTTTGAGCCACAGCCAGCGGGTGTGCGTGAGCTCGGGGCGGGTGGTGACCTCGTCCCGGCGGACGGTGTCGATGGCCTCATTGATCTTGGCGGCCAGGTGGAAGCGGTCGAAGGTCATCGTCGCGTTCGGCAGATGCGCTTTGATGCCGGAGATGAATGCGGTGCTCATGTCGGAGCTGGTGTCGGTGACCGTGGCCGGGTCGCCGCCGTGGGCGGCCAGGTCTGCGGCGAAGCGGGCAACCGTCTCGGCCGAGCGTCCCTCGGTGGCGAAGACCACCCGGCGGGCGTCGAGGTCGGCGAAGATGCTGATGTAGTCCTGTCCCTTGCGGGCGGAGGTCTCGTCCATCCCGACCCGGGTCACGCCGGTGCAGTCGAGCTGGTCGCGGGCGGCGTTGACGTGGTGTTCCACGATCCGCCAGATCCTGGTGTCGTGCTC
>JBOHFG010000205.1:0-2701 GCA_050699575.1 Pseudonocardiaceae bacterium | reverse complement strand
CAACGATGCCGCGAGGTGGTCACGGCTGATCAGGAAGGACGTCACGTTCGGCGGCGTCCTTGACCATCGTCACGCCCAGTGCCACGTCGGTCAGCTTCTCCTCGTACGTCCGGTACTCGCGCACCGGGTCGCAGTCGCAGTGGTACGGGGAGCCGTATCTGCTCACCGGGTTGCGCGCGTCGTTGCGAGCTGGCGGCGCGACGGTGGTGCAGGCTCTGCATGGCATGGGTGGGATTGGCAAGACCGCGCTGGCGATCGAGTACGCGCACCGTCACGACGCCGACTATGACGTGGTCTGGTGGATCCCCTCCGAGGTACCTACGCTGATTCCCGACCAGTTGGCTCAGCTTGCCCACGCGCTCGGCTTGGCTGGGGCCACTGACCCGGTCGCCTCAGCGGTGGCGCGGTTGCGGGGGGCGCTGCGGGAGCGGGATCGCTGGTTGTTGATCTATGACGACGCCGAGGACCCCGCTGCGTTGGCCCCCTATCTGGCCACCGGTGGTGGTGGGCAGGTGGGGGGTCACCTCCCGTAACCCCGCCTGGCAGGACCTGGCCACCCCGCTTGGGGTGGACGTCTTCGACTGCGGTGAGTCGCTCATCCTGCTGCGCCGCGTCCTGTGACTCACCGACGCTGACGCCGCCCGGATCGCTGACGCGCTGGGCGATCTGCCGCTAGCGCTGAGCTAGGCCGCCGCCTACCTGGACGAGACCGGCATCCCCACCGACGCCTACCTGTCCTTGCTCGACAAGCGAACCGCGGAACTGCTGGCTTATGGAACGCCCGCTACCTATCCGGTGTCGCTGGCTGCCAGTTACCAGATCGCCTTCGACCGGCTCGCCACGCAGGCACCGGCCGCGCTGGACCTGCTTATCCTGGCCGCGCACCTGGCCCCCGAGCCGATCCCCCTGAGCCTGGTCACCACCCACCTCGATCGGCTACCCGGCCCACTCGGCACGGCGGCCCGTGATCCGCTGGCTTTCACCGAGCTGACCCGGCTGTTGCGACGGGGAGGGCTGGCCCGTGTCGAGCCCGGCAGCCTGCAGCTGCACCGGCTGCTGCAGGCCATCCTGTGCTCCCAGCCCAGCGGGCACGACATGGCTGCCGTCGTGATCCGGTTGCTCCGTGCCACAGTTCCGGCTGACCCCTGGGACAACCCGCCGACCTGGCCCCTCTGGCGGCAGCTGCTCCCGCACGTCCTGGCCGCAACCGATGCCCGCCACACCCTCAATCGGACCGGGGACGACGTCGCCTGGCTGCTTCACCACGCCGGGGCCTATGTGCTGACCCGAGGGGAACCCGCCTCCGCCCGGCCGCTGCACGAACGGGCCCTGCGCCTGCGACGCTCGGTGCTGGGTGAGGACCACCCCGACACCCTGGAATCAGCCACCAATCTCGCCATAAACCTGAACGAGCTGGGCCAGTACGAGCAGGCCCGTCAGCTCCAACAAGACACCCTCACCCGTCGTCGCCGGGTACTCGGTGACGGCCATCCCCGCACCCTGGCCTCGGCCAGCTACCTCGTCGCCGATCTCCGCGCCCTGGGTTGTGAGGACGAGGCGAACCAGCTGGAGGAGTAGGTCCGCTCCCATCGCTGATCACACCCATCCCCATCAAGATCATCCGATGTGCTTCGGTGCGGGGGCGAGTTTGTGGGAGGCTTGCGCCGGCTCCCGGTCACCGGTCATCCGGGCCCGCTGGTGCCGGTCCCCAGTGCGGATCGAGTCCACGACCCGGGCGTTAGCTCTGTCGGACGCTGCGGGTGAAAAAGGTGGTGAGCCGCTCGTCCAGCTCGCGTAGGCGGGGTGAGCGGGCGCGCAGGGGCTGGATGTGTCGGTGCAGGGTGCCCAGTCGCTGCGTGATCATGGTCGAGCTGACGTCGGTGGCGGAGCGCAGGGCGTCCCGGCCGTAGGCGGCGGCCTGCCCCAGATCACGGCTGTGCAGGTGAGCGAGGGCGATGTGGGTCTGGACCAGCGACCGGCCGCGGACCCGCCAAGGCTCCAAGCCCTGCAACGCCGTGGTACACAGGGTGAGGGTCTCCTTGGTCTCGCCAACATTGCTGAGACAGGAGCCGACGTCCGCGATGAGCGCGGCTTTGGTGTAGAAGGCCCGCCACGGGACCTCCTCGCCCGGGGCGTACCGACTCATAGGCCCGCTGGGCCGTGAGCGCCGCCCGGCGTGCCGCGGTGGCCTCGCCCAACAGGGCCAAGCCCTGTGCCTCCAGCGCGTGCAGCTCGGCGGCCAGAGCTGGGGTGGCCGCGCTTTGGGTGATGGTCAGTCCGGCTCGGGCGAGTGCGACCGTCTGGCGCCCGTGCCGGGCAGTGTCGTGCTCGGTGGGGGTGTTGTCGCCGGTCCGGGCGGTCATCCGGCTCATCGTGGCTAGCACGAAGGCGGCGTAGAGCCGGTCGCCGGCCCGCATGGCTAGGTCGAGTGCCTGGATGTAGTAGCGCTGCGCCAGTGCGTCGCGGCCTGTGTCGGCCGCCATGAAACCGGCCAGCCGGGTGGCCTGGGCGACCCCGCAGAGCAGAGCTTTGCCGGTCTTGTCCGAGCAGCTGCCGTGCAGCAGGGTGGTGGCCTCCCGGTGCAGTAGCACCACCACCTGCTCCCGCACCCGCCCGGACCCGAACTCCTGCCCCAGTTTGCTCAGGTGAGTGATCTGCTGGGTGAGGACTTCCACGTCGGCCATGCCGACCCGCTGACCCC
>JBOHFG010000204.1:0-2006 GCA_050699575.1 Pseudonocardiaceae bacterium | reverse complement strand
GGCATCGAAGGCTAGTCCCATGCTCAGTGGAAGTTATCGGTGGGCGTGCCGATGCGTGCGGGCCGATCATCGGCCTGCTTTGGGTTCAATGTGATCTTGATCCGGTGGGTTCGCTGCCCAGTCAGGCTGCCGCTGGCGCCAGCTTCAAGTACCCAGACCTTTACTCCGGCGTTGGCTTTCCCCTCTCGTGTCAGCGCGACAGTGAATTCCATCTCGACGGGACCGACCTCGAAAATCAAGGAACTACCTGCCCCTAGCTCTTTGGCACGCATCAGTTCCAACCGTACTGCTTCCACAGCTTCCGCAAGCTCAGTTGTCGGTTCCTGCACGTGTTACTCCTGTCCTAACCGGGCTGGTCAGCTCAGCGGGTTTTCGCCGAAACCTTCGGCGAGACCATCCAGACGATGGCGGATATCACTGATCTCCATGGTAAGTTCGCGTAACGCAGCGCCCAGCTCATCAAAGATGGCTGGTGCCAGATTGAAGCTGTGGCGGTAACCCTCAAGATTTGCGAGAGCTGAGACAGCCTTGTCAACAGCTTCCCTGGCCTGATAGGAACTTGCCATCGCCGCTTCGTAGTAGAGATGCTCGTTATAACCGACGGGGGCTGCGGCGATGTCTGCGCCCTCGGCAAACGCACCATAGAGCGTGGAGAGATGACCGGACACTATAGGCAGGTACTCCATTCCCGCTAGGACTCCCTGCATCAGACCTGGCTGGACACTTCCCAGCAGGTCCGCGATGCTGGCGATGCGGCTTGCCGCCCGTCGTAGTTGGGCTTCGGGGAGATTGGAGTAGGTCTGCGTGTAGAGGCTCCACAGCTCTCGCCGAGCCTGCTCGGTCGTAATCTCTCCGGTGAATGCCGACAGCACTGCGCGCTGGTCGAGACGGAGGTTAGGGTGCGCAGCCCGGGTGGCGATAGCAATACCTCGTGCGTCCGGGACTGCCACTGCAACGCCCGCCAGCAACCCGAAGGGCATACGTCGCCGATACTTGGATGCCACTTCGCCCACCTGCTCCCATATGGGGTCGTTGGTCGACGCCGCACGGCCAAGCAAAGTAAGCGCGTGTACCAACTGGTAGTCGCGTACATAGGGCAGCACCTTGCTGATGATCGTTGGCCTCTCACGGATACGGCTCACTACAAATCGTTCAGCCAATAGACTTGGCTGTAAGGGTCGCAGGAATGTATCCTCGCGAAAGCCTAAGATCTCCACAACGAGATCAATAATTGCCTCTAGTGTTTCCGGTGATAATTTGCCAAAGTAGGCAACCAGCAATGATTCAGCGTCGGGCACGTTATACGCACCAAACAGCGAAACAAGTGCCACGAGGTCATCGATAAACCCCGGCCTCATGTTCTTTAGGACTCGTTCAGCCGAACGTTGCCAATAGCGTTGCTCGTGCGCTAAGAGTTGTTCCCAGGACGACCGTGTGGGCCGATCATCGCTGATGTCGTTAGCGGCAAGCAATGCGGTAAGGGCTGCGACCTGACAAAACAAGGGTGAACCATCACCGATGTCAGGGTGCGCCCCCGCGACGACCCGCTCAGCGGCGCTCTCCCAGTCGCGTTCGGCGGAATTTGGCATCTCTTGCATGTACCGCGCAAAGCAATTTACAGCGTCACGATAAAGGCGGATGCACTCGTCGGGCGGCAGCCGGTCGAGTTCGTGTACCTCTGCCTCATAGAGGCTATCTTCCACTGCGCTGCTCTGTCGCCGTGCCAATTGCCACCATGTTCCTGCCGAGCGGGCCAGTAGCAGCAGTTTCACCGAGAGGCTATCCTCGTTGCGCATAAGGTGTTCAATCAAAGTGCCCAGGACGTCGGGCTTGGTCTCAGCGTAGTCAACCACTAACATCGTCGAGCGACGCAACTGCGTCAAACGGTAGAGACAGTCACGGACATCAGGATTCAGGGCGTCGAATTCATCGACGAAAGTGGCAGCCCAGCGTTCAGACGCCAGCGTGCGTCGCAGCTCGTGCGCGAGCCGGGTCTTACCGATTCC
>JBOHFG010000203.1:0-6604 GCA_050699575.1 Pseudonocardiaceae bacterium | reverse complement strand
TTCACCGTGGAACACGACGACCTGGTCGTGCTCCTGTGTGCGTCCGGGACACGTGCGGACCAAGCCCGCACTGTCCTGGAAACCGCTGGGCTCGACCAGCTCAGCGTCTTGAAGGGCGGGGGCTCGGACGGATCATGAAACCCCACCTACGGAAACGGCAGTAGCGCCGGCAAGGACCTGGGCGATGGAACGCCAGGTGCGGCTAGTCGCCGGGCTGTTGGTGCTCACCGGCGTGGTGGCCAACACCGCCTATGAGCCGCTGAAGTAGGTCGCCGGTTTTGTCGGCGCGGGCTTGACGTTCGCAATGCTGACTAATACCTGCACTATGACGAGGGTCCTGAGCTTGCTTCCTTACAACCGCACCCGCAAACCGGACGCGCAGAAGCTGCTCATGACCCTCACCAACACTGAGGCGCCCAAAAGCTTCTCACAGCCAACTAACCTCCTTTTTAGGACACACGGTCATCATTGTCTTGGCAAGGATTTTTGGGTGACACAGTGGGGTGCATCGTCAAGTTGATGAGATATTCCAGTAGCGTTACCAGCACCCGCTTGCTGGAATCTCTTTTGCGCACGTCGCACATCACAGTCGGGATTTTCTCGTCGATGCCCAGAGCTTCCCGAACCTCATGGGACTCGTACACTGATGCGTTGTCGAAGCAATTAACCGCTACCACGAATGGGATTTTTCTACGTTCGAAGAAATCTACCGCCGCGAAACAACTGGTCAGCCGCCGGGTGTCCGCGAGGACAACTGCCCCTAACGCCTCGTAAGCGAGCTCATCCCACATAAACCAAAAACGCTCTTGACCTGGAGTGCCGAAGAGATAGAGGATAAGTTCGGGATCAATCGTGATGCGCCCAAAATCCAGGGCCACCGTCGTTGTAGTCTTGCCCTCCACACCGGACAGATCGTCAACGCCGAAGCTCAGTTCACTGATCGTTTCCTCTGTACGCAATGGTCGAATCTCGCTGACCGACCCAACCATGGTTGTCTTGCCGACACCAAACCCACCCGCTATCAATATTTTGACCGCCCGGGCCGTCAGAGTCCGCGTCACGGATGCGTCAGAGCTTACGAATACCATCGAGAACCGCCTGCAGTAGTTCCATTTTTGGGACATCCGATGTTCGCGGTGGAGACCGGAAAATGATAAGTCCCCAATCGATGAGATCACTGAGTAACACCTTCACCACCCCGAGCGGTAGATCCAGCATCGCGGACACTTCAGCGACCGACAACGGCCGTTGGCACATTTCCAGGATCTGTGTGTACTCCCGGTCCGCAGCTACGCGATGGTCAGTCGCCACAGCAATGACGAGCGTAATCATCTCGAGGTCATGACGAGTTGGCCTGGTCCGACCACGGGCGACCGCATAAGGTCGGACCAGAGGGCCTGCATCCTCATCGAACCAGAACTCGTCCTCCACTTTCATGACGCGTGAACACCAGGCGTACCGCCGGGATCAGCAATCCGCGGCGCCGCTGACAGGTACGTGCCCACCCTTTTAAGAAGGATGTTCAACTCGTAGGCGATCAGGCCGAGGTCGGCCTCGTCAGAAGCCAGCACCGCAAGACAGGCGCCCCGTCCCGCAGCGGTCACAACTAAGAACGCGTTGTCCATCTCGACCAGTGTCTGCCGGACACCCCCACATTCGAAGTGGCGGGCAGCACCGCGAGCCAAGCCCTGGAACGCCGAACCTATCGCCGAAAGGTGTTCACCATCCTCGTACGACAAACTACCGGATCGGCCAACGAGCAGGCCATCAGCAGAAAGCACCACTACGTGATCGGCGGCAGCCACCCGGCCAACAAAATCATCGAGCAGCCACTGTAAATCAATCATTGCCTTCAGTTCGACCATAATGTCCTCGTCGTCAGATTATTCATCCAGTCCCGGCTCACGGTTGAGGATTAACACCATTGGCACGACCACGCTGAGTTCCCTGTTGAAACGCAGAAAAAATATTTCGGGCATGCATCGCGTCGCGATCAAAATCGGGCTCGGAGACCTGGTCCTCAGCACCCGAAGCCGACTCTTCTTGAAGTTGCCTCGCAAGGTGCTCCTGTGGACGACGCCGCGGCAGAACGGGTCGATCATCCACATCTTGCGTCCACTGAGGCACCATTTTCTCCGTACTGGTACCCTCGGCCACAAAAGGTCGCGACTCTGTAGTCGTTGATTGCGGTTGCGGCGAGCCATTTCCGTGCACTGCAACTTCGTCTACGATCGGAAAGGTTTCCTGATTCGCTGCGGACTCCTCGGCGTGACCGCTCCCGTTGTGTTCTTTTTCGGCGTCCCGGGTAGTTATCAATACGTTCGGAATCAACACACCGGCCCGCACTCCACCATAAGTTGATTCCGTCAGATTCACCCGTATGCCGTGCTGATTGGCCAGCCGCGCGACCACGAAAAAGCCAACCCGAGGGTCGTCAAGCAGTGCCACTAGCCCAAAATCCGGAGGATTGCAGAACTTCTCGTTGAGCGCCTCTCTCCGTTCAGGCTCAATGCCGAGCCCCTGGTCCTCCACCTCGACGACCACGCCCTTACCAACTGGATTACCGCGCACCTCGATAGGGGATCCAGGGGGCGAGAACGAGGTGGCGTTGTCGATCAGCTCGGCAAAGAGGTGGATGAGGTCCGCGACAGCCCGGCCCTCTACCAAAACGTCAGGAACACGGGCCAACGTCACGCGAGTGTATTGCTCGGCCTCGGCGAGAGCGCTGCGCACGATCTCAATCAGGGAAACGGAATTACGCCATTGCCGTCCCAATTGCCCGCCACCGAGAATGATCAAGTTTTCTGCGTTCCGGCGTTCCCGGGTAGCTGAATGGTCCAGCTGAAACAATAACTGAAGGTGGTCAGGATTGTCGACCGCGCGCTCTGCCGTGTCGAGGACTTGCAGTTGGCGGTGCACGATTGCCTGGCTTCGCCGTGCAATGTTGAGGAACACCGCGTTGGCGCCCTCCCTGGTCTTCGCTTCTTGTACAGCCGCAGCGATAGCCGTCTGCTGCGCCTTGTTGAAGGCGGCAGCGACCAGCCCGATCTCGTCTTTGCCATAGTCCAGTTCGGGCACCTCCACGGCGACGTCGATCTGCTCACCGGCACGAAGACGCTCCACGAGCTGCGGCAGGTGTTCATCGGCCAATTTAAGTGTCTCTGTACGGAGCCGCACCAACCGGAGGATGAGGTTGTTGCTGAGCCGGACAGCGATGATCACGACTGCGGCAACGACAAAGAGTATTACGAGCGCAGCGATGAGCGAACGAACAAGAGCAGTGTGAGCTCGTTCGCCCTCCAACTTGGCTGCACGGGTCCCCAACGTGCCCAGGCCCAGGCTGTTGAGCATCGTGGCGCTCTCGTGAGCCGAATTCTGCCAATCCTGGAAACTAACCGGGAGAACCGGTGGGTTAGCCTCAGGTAATTCATTCTTGGCCGGTTGAGGCTTGGATAATTCCGACCTTGCAGGCTTAGCGTTCAACGAACTCCGTGCGTATGCGGAGTACTCCTGCTCGACAAGAGCGTTCTCCACGACCGACAACTGTTCCCACGCCCGGGAAGAACGCAGCGCCGCGAGTTGGCCCTGCTGCTCCGCCAACCGAGGCGCAAGAGCGTCCAATTCGGCACGGTAACCCTGGGTCATGTGGTCGTATTCGTGCAATTCTTCGACCGTCAGACCGCCGTTACCGGCCAACGATCCGGCAGCGAGTGCGTTAGCGCGGTCCAGCCAGTCGGATGCACGCATCAGATCGGAGGCCATCGTCCGGTCAAGGGCGACTTCTTTGTCGGTTGAATCCTTGCCGATGGCACCAGCGGCGACAATCATGGCGTCCGCTACCTCGTTGTAGGCGCGGTACACGGCGAGCCGGGATGTCTGGCCGGTGTCGATTGCCTGGCGCGTGGCAATAAGTTGAGGAATTTTAGCGACGAATTTGCTAGTCGACGCCTTCGCCTCAGGCGGCATGGCGTCCGCCACCTGAGACGACATCACCCCGAACTGGGCCAGTAGACCGTCCATATCCGTGCGAGCCCGAGCCAAGGCAACGCGGTTCTCCGGGGCCGGATTGGAGACCGTCAAGATACTCGCACGGCGCTCTTGGCTTATGGCCGGCATAAACGGTACTGCCATCTGATAGCCCTGACCAAGCAGGTGCGCTTTGTCACGCTGTTGGAGCGCGCCAAGGAGTAGATAAGCGCTCACGCCGACACCGGAGGACAGGAGTACCAGACTGGGAACCAAAGCGATGACCAACACGCGAAATCTCAGCGTGACACGGAAGCCACGTTTATGGACGCTACTCACACCATTGCCTTTCCGAGCGCCCATGACGTGCGCACGTCGCACGCCCGGGGTGACCCTGTTTATCTCCGCCACCAAGGGGGCGCACGGAGGGACGCAGCGTAGCGGCCCCCTGGGGCCGGTCGACTGTTAGGCCATTTGGCCTAGTGGTTGACGAGACTCGCGCCGGGCCGGAGGTGGCGGTCGGACCGGTAGATGACCGGGCCCGCTGGCTGCGGGAAGGGTGGTCACCCCCAGGGCACCGCGTGGTAGCCCTGGGGGTGAGGTCGGCGAAATGCCGTGATAAGCGTTATTGGGCGCTATTTCCGGATCGCGGCCAGCTGCAGTCCCGATGCTCTCGGGGAGCGACCGGGAGACGTGGAACCGCTACAGCCCGCAGGAGCCGCGGTCGAGGTGGAAGTATCTGGCGTTGGCCCAGTTGCAGAACCGGATGCCGACGATGACGCCAGCGATCGTGATGAGGGCGGGAAGGTATCCGCTGGCGACTTGGATGATCGGGATCGCCGGGCATCCACCCGAGATCGCCCAGCCGATGCCGAACAGCACTGCGCCGGGTACCACGCCAGCGTGAATGCGCCCTGGCATGCGGCGGACCCGAAGTACGGCGAAGACCACCACGATGATCGATACGGCGCCAGCGAAGGCAAGGAACATGCGCAGATCCTGGAAAGTGAACATACGGTTCAGTTCGGCGTAGTCGCCGAATCCGATGTTGGCGACGGTGTAGCCGAGGGCTAGCCCGGCGATGATGTTGGCGACGAGAACCCCGCCCCGAGTACGCATCAGATCACCTTCCACAGCAGGAACGACACGAAGACAGCGGAACCGAAGAAGACGGCGGTCGCGAGGATACTGACCGGACGTAGCCGGCCGCAGCCGCTGAGTCCGTGCCCGGAGCTACACCCTCCGGCGAGACGAGTGCCAAAGCCGACGAGTACACCTCCCACGAACAACACGCCGATCATGGTGGTCGGATTGCCGGTGACGAGTTCGCGGAAACCGTTGCCCATGTCGAAGCGGAGCTCGAATCGGCCGGCGGTAACTGCCGCTACCCATCCGCCGAGGAAAATCGACAGAAGCAGGGCAGCCTGGGTTACCAGAGGTGCCGGGCGCAGACTCGCGACCGGGGCCCCCTCAACCGCCGTTGGCCCGACGTCCTGGCCGGGTGCCTGCGCGTCACCGCGCGCGGCGTCCAGTGAGGTAGGCGCTCCAGGGCTGGTTCCGAACTGCTCGGCGGTGGCCGCGACGAGAGCGTCGGCGAGGGCACGGTCGTCGGTAAACTGGGCGTCCAGCCGTTCGAGGTCACGTTCGACGCGCCAGTGCAAGACGCGATCCCACGCTGCGGACACCCCAAAGGACCGATCAGTGGTAAGGGTGTAGTTAATGGTGACGAGGGCGAGCCCGATAGCACCCGCCCACCAGGGCCAATAATTGCTCATGCGGGGCTTGCCATCCAATCAGCGAGACGGGTCCACCAGCGGCGCGTCGAGCTGTGCGCTTGGTGCGCGGGTTGCGTCAATCGGGCCGGTGGGCGCCCTTTGGGCTGCGTAACCGGTGAGGGTGGTGACGGCTCGAGTGGTCGGGCTGGCACCGGCGCCGGTTCGAACCGAGCCAAGGGCACTGCAGTCTCTGGTGACCCAGAATTTTGCCGTGACGGTCTCGATTCGGCCGCACCAGACCGGTCGGCGTCGGGATCGCGTCTCAGGAGCTGCGCGTCATGCCCGTTCGGGAGCAGCGTGATCGGCACGAGCCGGCCCGAGAGTGACACCTTGTATCGGGCACAGTCGCGCCAACGGTCGTCGTTATCGCAGTAGTAGTCGCGCCAGCCGCGTAAGCTGGCGTTAAGCAGTGGGAAGAGGGGACATCCCTCTCTGTGCGAGCAGCCCACGCCGCTCCGATCTGTCCGGCGCACACCACCCGGCCGGGATAAGTGGCATGGCGGATCTTGTCGTAGCAGAACCCAGCCAGTGATCTCAGAGCGTCGCGCAGTGTAGCCGCAGCACCGTAATGCGATCACTCGGGGCCACGCTGTGGCGGTGGCGCCACCTGCTGGCGGCACACCTCTGCGCGGCGCGCCTCACCGACGGGCGGCTGCGCCGCGAACGGCATACTGTGGGATCCTCACCGTTTCGGTGCCACTGTTGCGAAGGGAGGCGTGGCGCGAAGGGAGGCATGGAGATGAGTGCTGGCCTGGCCTATCTCGAGGTGCCTGTCATGGCTCTGGGCGAGACAGCTCGGTATTCCTAGGTCGACGCTCAAGCACTGGCTCGACGGGCACCACGTCGGGGAGCAATTTTATCCT
>JBOHFG010000202.1:0-2812 GCA_050699575.1 Pseudonocardiaceae bacterium | reverse complement strand
GGGGCCGCTCCATCCTGCACCCGGCCCGCTGGATCATCCCCGCGACCGCACTGCCCGGCCGCACCGCGACGTGGCCGCAGTGGCGGGCCGCCTGGCAGCAGCACCGCGAACGGCACCGGCTGCCGCGTGAGGTGCTGATCGGCGACGACGACATGCGGCTGCGCCTCGACCTCGACGAAAATGCACATCTGGCGCTGATGCGTCGCCACCTCGACCGGCACGCGAGCGCCGTCCTCACCGAAGCCCCCGAACCGTTCGGCTGGATCGACGGCCGGCCAGCCGAACTCCTCCTCACCCTTACCCGCACGCCGCCGCTCCACCGACCCTCGACCCGGCTGGTCCGTCCCGCCAGCACCCTCCAGCACCGGCCCGGACGGTCGCGGTGGTTGGACGCCCGCCTGTACGGCCGATCCGAGAACATCCTCGCCCACCTCGCCGGACATCCCGAACTCCCCGCGGGCTGGTGGTTTCTGCGCTACCCCGACCCGGCACCCCACCTGCGGCTACGGATCCCGCTGCGCGCCGCCGACCACTTCGCTGACGCCGCCCATGATCTCGCCCTGTGGGCGGAGCAGCTGCACGACGACGGCCTGCTGGCCGATTACACGCTGGCCACCTACCGGCCCGAGACCCGCCATGGAAGCGGGCCGACCCTCACTGCGGCCGAAGCGGTCTTCGCCGCCGATTCCCGCGCCGTCCTCCAGCGGCTGTCCGGCGACCGGCAGGCCGCCACGGCCGCCGGGATAATCACCATCGCTCACGGGTTCACCGGCGCCGACGGCCTGCGGTGGCTCGTCGACCACGTGCCGCACCGCAGCGGCCCGCGCCTGGAGCCCGCCCAACTCACCTACGCCCGCCACCCCTACCCAGACGACGACCTGGCCGCGGCACTGGCCACGTACCGGACCCTCGTCGACCGGGACGGCCTGGACACCGACCAGGTGCTGGCCGACCTGCTGCACCTGCACCACGCCCGCATGATCGGCGTCGACACCGCGTCCGAACGGCACTGCCTGCGCCTGGCCCGCGCCGTCGCCCACACCGTTCTCCTCCGCAGGACGTCATGATAAAGGGGCAGAACCTCGCCGAGGGAGCCGCCGGCATCGCCCTCCTCCACCTGGAAACCGGCAACTGGGAGGCGGCGTACGCGAACCTGGAGGAGGCCGTCACCGGCGGCGTCAGCATCGGCGACGGCGCCAGCCTCTACTACGGCGCTCCCGCCCTGGCGTTCGTCCTCGCCGTATCAGACCAGCCAGGCATCACCCGCGCCAAAGCCATCGCCGCTGCTGGGACCGCGACAGTGACGCGCCATCGCCTGGAAGCCGCCCACCGCCGCATCGACCAACGCCAGCGGCCGACCTACGCAGAGTTCGACCTGATCCGCGGGCTGACCGGACTCGGCGTCACCCTGCGCCGCATCGGCGACCTCGACCTGCTCTGCGAAGTACTGAGCTACCTGGTCCGGTTCACCGAACCCATCGACCGGCTCCCCGGCTGGTGGTGCCCGACCGGCCCCAACCGCAACCAGCCCGGCCCCGCCGGAGGCCACAGCAATCATGGGATGGCTCACGGGGTCACCGGTCCGCTCGCTCTGATGGCCCTCGCGGTGAGCGACGGCGTGGAGGTCGACGGACAACGAGCGGCGATCACCCGCATCTGCCAGTGGCTGGATCACTGGGAACGGCAGTCCGATGGCGGCGCATGGTGGCCGGAGATCATCACGCTCGATGAGCTGCGCCGGGGCGACACCAGCCAGCCAGGCCCGCTGCGGCCGTCCTGGTGCTACGGAACCCCAGGTATTGCCCGCGCCCAGCAGCTCGCCGCCCGCGCCCTGGGCGACACCGCTCGCCAGCGCAAGGCCGAGAGCGCATTTGCCGCGTGCCTCAGCGGTCCCGAGCAGCTGGCCCGCCTCATCGACCGCGGCCTCTGCCACGGAACCGGCGGCCTCGTCGCGACCGGACGGCGGATCGCAGCCGACGCCCTCACCCCGATCCCCGTCACACCGCTGCTGAACCTGCACCAGCAAGCCGCCGCCGCACCCGACGAACCACCCGGCTTCCTCGACGGGACAGCCGGCGCCGACCTGACCGCCGTGGGCATCGCGACCTCCTGGGACGCCTGCCTGCTGCTCTGCTGACGAAAGGCCAGAGCGTGGATGAAACCCCTGGATCCAGGTGAACATCGCCTTCCCCGGCCAGGACCCTCGTCAGCGTGAACGGCAAGCCGTCGACCACCTCGTCCGGATTCTCCCCGCCGCCCAGGCCAGCGGTCTCATCACCTCGTGGTTCTTCATCCGCAAGGGCCGCTGGCGCGTCCGCTACCTCCCGACCGAGCAGGCGACCGGCCGCGACGAATGCCCTCTACATCCCCTGCTCACCCATGGCGTCGACTGGACCGGCGACATCTACGAGCCCGAGGTCCACGCTTTCGGCGGCCCCGCGAGCATGGACACCGCGCACGAGCTGTTCCACGCCGACAGCCGTCACCTGCTCGCCTTCCTCGGCGGCACCCCAAGCGATCGGAGGGAACGGTCGCTGATACTCTGCGCCTCTTTCATGCGGGCTGCGGGCCTGGAGTTCGGTGAGCAAGGCGACGTGTGGGCCCGAATCGCTGAGCAGCGCTCCGCCCTGCGCGGTGAACTGCCCGACCCCTCGACGTGGGCCTCATTCACCGACGACGTCCGGCGACTCCTCCTCGGTAAGGTCCGCCCGGACGAAACCACCAGCGACTGGCTCACCGCGTTCGAGGAAGCGGGCAGACAGCTGAGAGTCCTGCGGGAAAGCGGCCAGCTCACACGAGGGATCCGCGCCGC
>JBOHFG010000201.1:0-3415 GCA_050699575.1 Pseudonocardiaceae bacterium | reverse complement strand
CCTTCGGTGCCCCGGGCTCGCGGATGTATCGCAGTGGTGATGTGGTGTGCTGGACCCCTGAGGGTGAGCTGCGGTTCCTTGGGCGGGCTGATGAGCAGGTCAAGATCCGGGGCTTCCGGATCGAGCCTGGTGAGATCGAGACCGTGCTGGCCACCCATCCCGGTGTGGCCAGTGTCGCCGTGATCGCCCGCGAGGACGAACCCGGCCGCAAACGGCTCGTCGCCTATGTCGTGGCGAAAGCTGATGAGGTCGTGGACCCGGTCGGGCTACGGACACACACCGCCGCAGTGTTACCCGACTACATGGTCCCGTCGGCGTTCGTGACACTGGATGCACTGCCACTGAACTCGAGTGGGAAGTTGGATCGCCGGACGTTGCCCGCGCCGGAGTCCGACGCATCATCCGGTGTGGGTTATGTACCGCCACGCACCACCGTCGAGCAGGTACTGGTCGACATTTGGACCCAGGTTCTCGGAGCTGAGCGGGTCGGGATCGAGGACAACTTCTTCGACCTCGGTGGGGACTCCATTTACAGCATGCAACTTACGTCCAGGGCGAAAGCGGCCTTCGACGTCGCCTTGACGCCCCGCGATGTCCTGACCGCGCGCACAGTATCCGCACTAGCGGAACTGGTCGAGGAGAAGATTCTCAGTGAAATCGAACGAGTTGCCGTCAATTCCGGAAACGACCAGAAACGGTGAGGAAGAGACGATGACGTCTTCAAGGAAAAAACGGATTGCAGCATTACCGGAGCATTTGAGAGAACTGTTGCACCGCAGACTTTCGGGCCGGTCCGAGCAGGACATGATTTCCTCGATCGGGCGGACCGGGGAGTTGCCGTTGTCGTTTGCGCAGCAGCGGTTGTGGTTTTTGAATCAGTTCGCGCCGGATAGTTGCGAGTACATCACGCCGTTAGTGATGCGGTTGCGTGGTGAGCTTGATGTGGTGGGGTTGTCGCGGGCGTTAAATGGGTTGGTGGCTCGACATGAGTCGTTGCGCACGACGTTTGAGTCGGTGGATGGTCGCGGAGTGCAGTTGATACACCCACCATTCGACGTTAAGTTACCGGTGCTGGATTTGACCGGGTGGGCGCAGGCCGATCGCGATGGCGAGTTGGATCGGGTGCTGGCCCGGATTGTAGGCAGTCCGTTTGACCTGGTTCGGGGCCCGTTGCTGCGGGTGGGATTGGTGCGGCTGGGTGTTGACGAGCATGTGCTCAGCGTAGTGCTGCATCACATTGTGACCGATGGCTGGTCAACCGGTGTGCTGATGAGTGACCTGGGGGAGTTGTATCGGGCGGAACTAACGGGGACACCACCGAAGTTGGCGGTGTTGCCAGTGCAGTACGCCGACTTCGCAGTGTGGCAGCGAGGCCGGGTGTCAGCTGCAGTGGTCGAGGAGCAACTCCAATACTGGAAACATCAATTGGCCGATGTGTCCCGGTTGGAGTTGGTGACCGATCGGCCCCGCCCTGCGGTGCGCACCACCGCTGGTGCGATGTGGGAGTTCGTCGTGCCCGGGGAGGTGGCGGCCGAGCTTAAGGAGTTGGGACAGACGCTGGATCACACGCTGTTCATGACACTTGTCGCGGCGTGTCAGGTGTTGTTGGCCCACTGGTCGGGTCAGGACGACGTGGCGGTGGGCACGGTCACTTCCGGTCGGGACCGGATCGAGGTGGAGGGCCTGATCGGGTTCTTCGTCAACACCCTGGTCCTCCGTTCCCACCTAGCAGCCACAGCCACCTTCACCGAATTCATGGCGCAGGTTAAAAACACGGTGCTCGATGCCTTCGCCCATCAAGATGTGCCCTTTGAACGACTCGTCGACGAGCTCCAAACAACCCGTGACACCAGCCAGACCCCCCTGTTCCAGGTGACGGTGGTGTTACAAAACTCCCCCCACCACATCGGGGGGCTACCTGGTCTGGAAATCGAAGGTGTCGAACTACCCACGATCACCACAAGCTTCGACCTCAACATCACATTTCAAGAAATCGAAAACACCCTTTATGGCGCCCTGACCTACAACACCGACCTGTTCGACCTGGCAACGATCCAACGAATGACCAGCCACCTGCAAACATTGCTAGAAAGTATCGCCACCGACCCCACCCGCACCCTCACCGACCTACCCTGGATATCCGACGCCGAACAACACCAAGTACTCACAAAATGGAATACCACCGACTATGAGATTCCCGAAGCGACAGTGCCGGAACTGTTCCAAAAACAGGTCACACGCACACCCAACGCCACCTCAATAGTATTCGGTGACGTGTCACTCAGCTATGCCCAGCTGGAGGCGCGAGCGAACCGGTTGGCGCGGTTGTTGATCGAGCGGGGTGCGGGACCGGAGCGGTATGTGGGGTTGGCGTTGTCGCGGTCGGTGGACATGATCGTGGCACTGCTGGCGGTGCTGAAATCGGGGGCAGCGTATGTGCCCATCGACCCCGACTACCCCACAGAGCGGATCGGATTCATCCTCGATGATGGGGTCCCGGTGCTGGTCGTGACCACCAGCGAGGGAGCCACCCGGTTGCCTCCGGTGGCAGGGAGCGCTGCGCTGGTGGTCGATCACCCCACCACGGTCACAGAGTTGGCCGGGTACTCGGATCGGGTGGTCACCGACACCGACCGGATCTGTCCGTTGGCGCTCCAGCATCCGGCCTATGTGATCTACACCTCCGGGTCCACCGGCCAACCCAAGGGTGTGGTGGTCTCCCACCTGGGATTGGTCAGCTTCTCAACCGCCGCACGAGTTCGGTGTGCGGTGGGGCCCGGGGATCGGGTGTTGGGGTTGTCCTCCCCGAGTTTCGACGCCTCGGTGTTTGAGTGGGGCATGTCGCTGCTAGCCGGGGCGGTGCTGGTGATAGCACCACCGGGACCGGTGCTCGGTGAGCAACTGGTGGCCATGCTCACCGACCATCGGATCAGCCATGCGGGCATCACACCGGCGCCGTTGGCCACGGTGGATCCCGAGGTGGCCCGCTGGAGACTGCCGCAGCTCCGGGTGCTGATGGTAGGAGGTGAGGCGTGCTCGGCCGAGTTGGTGGCGCGGTGGGCCCCGAACCGCCAAATGATCAACTCTTATGGGCCCACCGAGTCCACAGTGCTCACAACCTGGACTGATCCCCTGACACCAGCAGATACCCCACCAACCATTGGCCGGCCCCTCCCCAACACCCGGGTCTATGTGCTCGACACCGCACTGCGCCCAGTGCCCGTAGGCGTCCCTGGTGAGTTGTTCATCACCGGGCTGGGACTAGCGCGCGGATATTTGAGTCGACCGGGGCTGACCGCGCAACGGTTTGTGGCTAATCCCTTCGGTGCCCCGGGCTCGCGGATGTATCGCAGTGGTGATGTGGTGTGCTGGACCCCTGAGGGTGAGCTGCGGTTCCTTGGGCGGGCTGATGAGC
>JBOHFG010000200.1:0-1503 GCA_050699575.1 Pseudonocardiaceae bacterium | reverse complement strand
GGAGCCCACCAAACCGACACCAAATACGCGACACCTGATTACGCGAGGTCACCAGTGCTGGACCCCCACCTGAAACACAGCCCTCAGTCGCTTGACATCCATAGGGGCATCAGTCCCTCCTGGAGTGGATGGAAGACGGTCCGGTCGGGGCGCAATTCCATGATCGCGGAGGTGAGGCCGTTCCACACGTGGCCCCTCCCGTGGTAGCGGATCGTCGTGTAACTCCAGCGCTGGTTGCCGGCCATGATCAGGCCCATGAAGTCGAGGTAGGGTCCGATATCCGTGTAGGCCAACTCCAGGCGGCTTCGCTCGGCCGCGAAGTCGTGTTCCTTCCCGCGGATCCGTCGGCACGTATGCGATACCGCTTCCTGGAGGTCCACGCCCGTGTGCAGCATGTACGCGACCGCGGCGTTCACACAGTCACGTGACAGCAGTTCCTTGCGCAGGGAGAAGACGTCGTTGACCAATACGACGTGGTCGCTGACCATATCTGCAGCATCCGCAGTGGCCCGATACACCTCGTCGGATACGTCCATATCGATGTGTGCCAGGGCGATGCACACGTAGATCCCGATCGGCCCGCGGCGCGCCCGCAGGTACGCCTCCCATCCAAGCCACTGAAGAGGACCCTCTCCGACATTGAACGGGACTTCTTCCGCACGTCCGGCAAAGTACACATGTATTGCGGCCTTGATCCGGTCGGCGATGGCCGGAGTGGTGACCGTAACCGTGCGCTGCCACAGATCGTTGAGGGCCTCTCCGGTCCAGTCGTCTACCTCGACGAGCCGCCCGTCGCCAGGATCGCGCGGACAACCCCCGCCGAGCTCCGGGACAGCCGCCACGTCATCCTGGGCGAACAACGCAACCGCCCACTCAATGAACAACTCAGCCGCGGGGAAAGAAAGACGCCCCGCGATGTATTCACCCCACCCCATGGTCCCGTAGACATACTGCATCGAGTCATCCGCACTGCCGAATCTGACGAATTCACGCGACCAATCCAGCACCCGCTTCCGCAGATCAGCCTGGTGCGGATGGGTCCACAGCGGCAGGTCAGGAGTGATTTCCGGAAGGTAGAAACTCGAGCCGATCAACCGCTGGGCCGCATGCTTTGGCGACACACGGATCTTCTCCGTCGGGGTTGCCTCATCTGTACTCACGGCACTCCGCCTATCTTGTCGGTCCGACCGCACCGGACGGATCCCCGCCCCTGAAGCGGTGGCTAGCCTCCCCCAGTTTTCCCGCTCTCGGCCTGCCCGTAGCTTCCAGCGAAAAACCATTGTACATCGTTTGCGCAGGCCAGAAGGTTTGATCGACATCGTCCGAGTGGGGTGCACGAAGGTCGGCTGCAACGCCGTGACCTGCATAAACGGGAGGATCCTTGGTATTTCGGCGCTTACTACCGGGAGGCCTGGACTCCCGTGGGTTCAGCGAAACTGAGGGTTCCTCGCCGGGAACCCGAGGGTTCGTTCCGCCTAGGACGGGGCTGGACCCTTGGGTTCA
>JBOHFG010000199.1:0-4548 GCA_050699575.1 Pseudonocardiaceae bacterium | reverse complement strand
GACGAAGGCCTGATCACCACCCTCGCCCAAGGCGGCCGCAAACTGGCCACCCTCACCGACACCGGCCAGACATACCTGCACACCCACCACGACGCGATGCCCGACCCCTTCACCGAGTTCACCGCAGACGGCGGCGGCAGCGACCTCCGAGACGCCCTCGAGGAACTGCGCCACCCCACCCGCCAACTCGCGCTAGGTGACCCGCAGCAGGTGCAGGCTGCCCAGCGGGTCCTGGCCGACGCACGCCGCTCGCTCTACCTCATCCTCGCCGGCACCCCCACCACCGAGAACGAGACCAGCCAGCAGTGACGGGGCGCGAAGAAAAGTGCTGTCAGTCGAGGCGAACCGGGCGGGTATCGGGCTGCGACACTGGGCGAAGAACCGGCACTGCGATGCGGGACCAGGGGAGCGGACGATGACGACGCACGAGGACGCCGAGTTGGGGCTGCTGGCCGCGGAGCTTACTGCCCTGCTCGGGTCACACTCTGTGATCACTGACCGGCAACGGCTGCGCACCTACGAGTGTGACGGGCTGGCGCACTACCGTGTGGTGCCGGGCCTGGTGGTGCTGCCGGAGTCCGCCGAGCAGATCGCCGCGGTGGTCCGGGCCTGCGCCACCGCGGGCGTGCCGTTCGTGGCCCGCGGCTCCGGTACCGGGTTGTCCGGCGGCGCGCTGCCACACGCGCAGGGCGTGCTGATCGTCACCTCCAGGATGCGCCGGATCCTGGAGGTCGACTCGGCCAACGAGCGCGCGATCGTCGAGCCGGGAGTGATCAACCTGGATGTCACCAAAGCTGCTGCGCCGCACGGCTGGTACTTCGCGCCCGACCCGTCCAGTCAGCAGATCTGCTCAGTGGGCGGCAATGTGGCGGAGAACTCCGGCGGGGCGCACTGTCTCAAGTACGGGTTCACCACCCATCACGTGCTGGGTGCCGAGGTCGTCACGCCGGACGGGGAGCTGGTCTGGTTGGGCGGTACTACCCGCGATGTGCCTGGATACGACTTGCTCGGCGCCTTCGTCGGCAGTGAGGGCACCCTCGGGATCGCCACCAAGATCGTGGTGCGACTGCTGCGGAACCCGGAGTCGGTGCGCTGCCTGCTCGCCGCGTTCCCCGGGGTGGACGAGGCGGGTGCGGCCGTGTCGAAGATCATCGCGGACGGCGTCACCCCGGCCGCCATCGAGATGATGGACGCGCTGGCGATCGAGGCGGCCGAGGCCGCAGTGGCCTGCGGCTACCCCGAGGGCGCCGGTGCGGTGCTCATTGTGGAGCTGGACGGCCCAGTCGCCGAGGTGGAGCACACCTTCGCTGCGGTGCACCGCCACTGCACCGATGCAGGCGCCACTGAGATCCGCGTGGCCCGCGACGCTGCGCAGCGTGCGCTGTTCTGGAAGGGCCGCAAGTCGGCGTTCGCTGCGGTGGGCCGGATCAGCCCCGACTACATCGTGCAGGACGGGGTGATTCCTCGAACCGCGCTGCCCGCAGTGCTACGCAAGATTGCGGACATCTCGGCCGGCACCGGAGTGCGGGTGGCGAACGTGTTCCACGCCGGTGACGGCAACCTGCACCCGCTGGTCCTGTTCGACGAGGCGAAACCGGGGGAGTCGCAGGCCGCGGAGGAGATCTCCGGCGCGATCCTCGACCTGTGCCTGGAATACGGTGGCTCGATCACCGGTGAGCACGGTGTTGGCACCGATAAGGCTCAGCACATGCCGCGGATGTTCACCGACGCCGACCTGGACGCCATGCAGCGGCTGCGCTGCGCCTTCGACCCCGCCGGGGTGTGCAACCCCGGCAAGATCTTCCCCACTCCTCGGCTGTGCGGTGAGGTGCCGGGCAAGCACAAAGGTGTGCACCCGCTGCAGGCCGCTGGCCTGGCTGAGCAGTTCTGATGGGTGCACTGACCCTGCAAGCGGCCTGCGGTGATGTGGCCGAGGCTACCGCCGCCGACACCGTGGACGGGGTGCCGGCGCGCTGGGTCGCCTGGCCGCGCAGCACCGAGGAGGTCTCGGCGGTGCTGCGCGCGGCAGCGGGGCTGGGGCTGCGGGTGGTCGCCCGGGGCACCGGCACCCGGCTGGCCTGGGGTGTCCCACCCACCGCCCTGGATCTGATCGTGGACACCAGCCGGATGGCCGCGGTGCTCGCGCATGCCGCCGGTGACCTGGTCATCACTGTGCAAGCCGGCCTACCCATGGTCGAGCTCCAGGATGCGTTGGCCCCGCACCGGCAGCAGCTGGCCCTGGACGGCAGCGCCAATCTGGGGGGCACCGTCGGGGGCACTGTCGCCACTGGCGCATCAGGACCGCTGCGATACCGGTACGGCTCGGTGCGCGATTTGCTCATCGGCATCACCGTGGTACTCGCCGACGGCAGCATCGCCCGGTCGGGTGGGACGGTGGTCAAAAACGTCGCCGGTTACGACCTGGGCAAGCTCTATACCGGCTCGCTGGGCACCCTGGGGGTGATCACCGAGGCGGTGTTCCGGCTGCACCCGCTGCCCGAGGCGAGCCGGTGGATCACCCTGCCGGCCGCCGACGCCACGCGCGCCGCGACAGCCATTGCGGCGATCCGGGCGTCGCAGTATGACCCGGTGTCCATCGAGGTGGACCGGAGCACTCCGGGCGGTCTGGTGACCGTCGGGGTCGCCGTCGAGGGTGTCACGAGGGGCATCGGTGCCCGCGCCGACGCGGTAGCAGACCTGCTCGGCAATGCGGCTGGGACGCTGGCCACCGTGACTGAGCAGCCACCGGGCTGGTGGGGTCAGCCCCCGCAGCCACCTGCCGCGATGGTCACCTGCGAGCCCACCGGGCTGGCTGATCTGCTCGCCACCGCCCCCGGGGCGTTACGCGGCAGCGCCGGAGCTGGGGTGCTCGTCGCCGGGCTGCGAGATGGTGACCAGCTGGGTACCGAGCTCGGGCAGCTCCGCAGGATCGCAGCCCAGCACGGTGGCAGCGTGGTGCTGCGCTGCGCACCCCCGCACCGCAAGGCCAGTCTCGACGTCTGGGGACCGGTGCCCGCACTAGCGTTGATGCGCCGGCTCAAGGACCAGTTCGACCCGGAGCACCGGCTGGCGCCGGGCCGGTTCGTGGGAGGGATCTGAATGAGCACGGGTGCTTTTGACGACTACCACCCGCCCCAGCGCGAGCTGATCAAGGATTGCGTGCACTGCGGATTCTGCCTACCCTCCTGCCCCACCTACGTGCTGTGGGGGGAGGAGATGGACTCACCACGCGGCCGAATCCACCTGATGAAAGCCGGTGTGGAGGGTGAGCCACTGTCCGAGTCCATGGTGGGCCACTTCGATGCCTGCCTCGGGTGCATGGCCTGCGTGAGCGCCTGCCCGTCCGGCGTGCAGTACGGCGCGCTGATTGCCGACACCCGGGCCCAGGTGGAGCGTCGCTACGAGCGGCCCCGCCGGGAGCAACTGCTCCGCGAGGCGATCTTCCGGTTGTTCCCCTATCCCCGGAGGTTGCGTGTGTTGCGCGGCCCGCTGGCGCTGTACCAGCGCAGTGGGCTGGCCTGGTTGCTCCGGCGGACCGGGCTGCTGGACCGCTTGTCCCCAACGCTGCGGGTGATGGAGTCACTGACTCCGACGCTGAGCCGGCGGGTGACGCTGCCGGAGCGGGTGGCGGCCGTGGGCCAGCGCCGTGCGGTGGTGGGGATGCTCACCGGCTGCGTGCAAGACGCGTTGTTCCCCGAGGTCAACGCCGCCACCGCGCGGGTGCTCGCCGCCGAGGGCTGCGACGTCGTGATCCCCCGTGGGCAGGGCTGCTGCGGGGCACTGTCGCAACACCTGGGTCGTGAGGACGAGGCGATCTCCTTCGCTCGGACGCTGATCGAGCGCTTCGAGGTCGCCGGGGTGGATCACGTCGTGGTCAACGCGGCGGGTTGCGGCTCGGCGATGAAGGAGTACGGACACCTGCTGCGCGACGATCCCGACTACTGCGCGCGCGCTCACAACTTCGTCCAGCGCACCCGGGACGTCTCTGAGCTGCTCGTCGAACTCGGCCCGGTGGCGCCGCGCCACCAGCTGGACGTCACGATCGCCTACCACGACGCCTGCCACCTCGGGCACGCCCAAGGCGTCCGGTCTCAGCCCCGCGAACTGCTGCGGGCCATCCCCGGGCTAACGCTGACCGAGATCGCCGAAGCAGACCTGTGCTGCGGTTCGGCCGGGGTCTACAACCTGCTGCACCCGGAGCCGGCCACCGAGCTGGGGGACCGCAAAGCCCGCAACGTGCTCGCCACCGGAGCGTCCGTGCTGGTCACCGCCAACCCCGGATGCCTGATGCAGATCGCCGCTAGCACGCGCCGCCTCGGCGAGCACCTCACGCTGGCGCACACCGTCACCGTGCTGGACGCCTCGATTCGCGGTGTGCCGCTGCGCACTCCGTAAATGCGCCGCACAGCTTGCGGTCAATCCTTGATCCCAACTGGTCGAAGTAATTGATCTTGGTGTGGATCGTCGGTGACACCGTCGATGAGGAGCACTGAGTGAGCTGTGAGCGCAGGCCGTTGACCGAGGCCGATCGGGAGGAGATCTCCCGTG
>JBOHFG010000198.1:0-19160 GCA_050699575.1 Pseudonocardiaceae bacterium | reverse complement strand
TATCGGGTTTCCGTACGGTTCCTTCTCTGATCATTGCGTCTCCTGTGGGACCGCATCCGCGCAGTCCTCCGTCCTGGTATTCGAAGACGTGATGGCCCGATGGGGTCCGCTTCTGGAGCTCCGCTATCTCTTTGTCCTGTTCCGGCGTGGCTTTCTTTGGTTCTCTGTCTTCTCTGTTGAGCACGACGTTCGTCACTGTGGCACCTTCCTGAACTCCGGGGGAGAATGCGGATCATTGAGACGTCCGGATGCGGTCATGCGCGCCGATGACCTACCCATAGCTTAGCGTCGCGACACTACACTGAAGCTGCCCCGGTGCTCTAGTAGAGGTCGAGCGGGTATGATCCGCAGCGTGCTGAGGTCGTGCGCTGCTGAGTTCATGCGTGGCCAGATGATGGTGGGCTCCGGCCACTTCGGCATGTCCTGACGGGCCAACGAGGAGGCCCGTTCGGAGCCTCCTTGACCTACCGGGTGGCCGCTGGCACGGGCGGAGAGGTTTGCGATGAGTCGCTACACCGTGATGACGGCTATCCCCTACGTGAACGGCAAGCCGCATGTCGGGCATGCGCTGGAACTGGTTGAGACCGACGTGCTGGCGCGGCACCGTCGGCAGCGCGGCGATGAGGTCCGCTTCCAGACCGGTACTGATGACAACGCGCTCAAGAACGTGCAGGGTGCGGAGGCCGAGGGTATCTCCCCGGCCGAGTACGTCGAACGCGTCGCCCAACGCTTCCTCGCCCTGCGGGAGGTCCTTGACCTGTCCTTCGACGATTTCATCAAGACCAGCCTGCCCGACACCATCTTCGTGCACGAGTACTTGACTGCGGGCGGCCAGAAGATCAGCAAGTCCGCGGGCAACGCCGAAGACCCCACCGACATCGCCGCCACCTACGGCACCGACGCCCTGCGCTGGTGGATGCTCCGTGAAGTCGCTCGCGCCGGTGACACCGATTACACCGCCGAGCGCCTCGTCGCCCGCGCCAACGAAGACCTGGCCAACAACCTCGGCAACCTCGCCAACCGCACCGTGTCCATGGTCCAGCGCTACCGGCAGGGCGTCATCCCCGACCTCCCGGCGAACAACCCCGCCGCGGCCGATCTGCGCACCGCCCGATCCGAGGCCGGCCCGGCCATCGACCGGGCGCTCGCGGAGTTCGACTTCCGGCGGGCCGCCGAGGCTGTCCTGAGAATCGGCGACGAGGGCAACCGCTACGTCGAAGCCGTACGCCCTTGGGAGCGGGCCAAAGCCGAACGCCACGACCACACCGGCAGCACTGCGCTCGATGCGGCACTCGCCGAGCTGGTGGCCACCTGCCGCGACCTCGCCCTGCATCTCCAGCCGATGCTGCCCGCCTTCGCCAGCCGCATCGCCGAGCAGTGTGGCCATGGCGGCGCGACCGTGGCCGAGCCCAGCCCCGTGTTCCCCCGCCTCGACGTCGGCCACAGACTCTAGCGGAACAGGCCCTCGCGCAGCGCCGTTGCCACCGCCGCGGCCCGGTCGGTCACCTCCAGCTTGCGGTAGATGCCGCGGACGTGACTCTTGACGGTCTCCTCGCCGACCACCAGCGCGGCAGCGATGGCCCGGTTGGATGAGCCGGCCACCATCAGCGAGAGCACCTCGCTCTCGCGTGGGGTTAGGCCCAGGTGTGCGCCGGGCCAGAACTCACCGGCCTGCAACCGCGCTTCGGATGCTCCGGCCCGGGCGCTGAGGCCGGCGTCGACGACCACCGCGCCGGTGTGCACCCGGCGCAGTTGCGCGACCAGCTCCGCGCCGTCGACCCGTTTGAGCAGGTAGCCCACCGCGCCGGCCTGCATGGCTTGGAACAGGTACTGCGCATCGTCGTAGACGGTGAGCAGCACGACCCGGCGTCCGGGACGGTCCCGCACAAGCTCGCGACACAGGTCCAGCCCGCTGTCCCTACCCAACCGCACGTCGGCGAGTACCACGTCGGGGTCCAGAGCGGCGACGACCTGGCGGGCGGTCGCCGCATCAGCGGCCTCGCCGACCACTCGGACCTGGCCGGCGAACCGGCTGAGCATTGCTTTGAGGCCAGTACGGACCATTTCATGGTCATCGACCAGGACCACACGTAGCGGCTGGCCGTCCATGCGCCGAGTGTAATCAGCCTGGTCCGCAAAAAGACGTATCCCCTTGCCTTTCCCTCCAGGAGGGGACGCCAGGTGGCGGCAGGCCTGCTTACTGTCAGAAATGGTATGGCGTTTGCGAGGAAAAGGGGTATGTCGTGCCCGATAAGTTGTTGCGGATGGAGCGCGCCGGATCTACCACATCACGGCCGGTGATGCTGGCCATCGCCGGGGACAGCGCCGCCGGGAAGACCACCCTGACCAAGGGGCTGGTGGACGCGCTGGGCGCGCACCGGATCACCTCCCTGTGCGTGGACGACTATCACCGCTACGACCGGCAGGAACGCAAAGGACTGCCGTTCACGGCGCTGCACCCGGACTGCAACTACGTGCAGATCATGGAGCAGCACCTGCAGCTGCTGGCCACCGGCCAGCCCGTGCTCAAGCCGATCTATGACCACAACACCGGCCAGCTCGCCCGCCCCGAGCTCATCGAGCCCACCGAGTTCGTGATCGTGGAAGGGCTGCTGCCGCTGCACACTCGGCTGGCCCAGGCGTGTTTCGACATCACCGTGTACCTCGACCCACCCGAGCACATCCGCCGAGACTGGAAGGTCAAGCGGGATGTCACCAAGCGCGGGTACACACCCGATCAGGTGCTGGCCGAGCTCGACAAGCGGGAGCCCGAATCCGAGGCGTTCATCCGCCCACAACGCTCCGCCGCCGACATCGTGGTCCGGTTCGGACCCATCGAGGTGCGCCAGGACCCGCCGGAAACCCCCCTGTCGGCGGAGCTGACGCTGCGCCCGACGATTCCTCACCCGGACCTCACCGGGGTTTTTCGCGAGTCTGACCGGCGCACCATGCACCTGCGGCTGGCCCGCGATGACGACGGCCGGCCGGTGGAGGCATTGCACGTGCACGGGTACGTGCCCCGCGAGGAGAGCCGGCTGCTGGAGAAGGCGATCTGGACCAAGCTCGGCGCCGAGACGGAGCTGCCGTGCTCGCTGGGCCAGATCGGTGAGGGCACCCGCAGTGAGCCACTGGCGATTACTCAGCTGCTACTGCTCTATCACATGCTCGACGCGGTTCGCTGATCCCTGCGCCCGGTACGCCGAACTCGACAGGAGCGGACCACGCTCCTGTCGAGTTCGGCGCGCAGCGAGCTCAGACCTTGGGGAGCGAGTCCAGGAAGGTCTGCAATGCCGGGTCGGTCCAGAACTGTCCCGCGATCGTCTGCTGGGCCAGGGCCACCGCCTCCCGTGCGGTCTTGTTCGCCGCCGTCACCTCCGCAACGGTCGGGGCGGTGGGGCGGAGGATCAGCGCGTTGTAGTTCGCCAGGGCGACGCGCAACGTGGCCGCGGTGTTCACCAGGCGGGCCCTGGACTCCAGCGCCGGCTGGACCAGGGCAAATAGCGACCCGGGCCCCGTTCCGCACTCGGCGGCGCCGGGCTTGTCACCCGGGAACTTCGGCAGGCTCCGCTTGAGACACAGCAGCACGTCGTTCAGCTGCCTGAGCGCAGTCTTGTCCGCCTCGGTGAAGGTGGTCTTCTTTACGTCCGAGGTCCGAGCTGCGGCGTTGAGCAGGTTCACACCGAAGCCGTAACGGTTGTTCACGGTGGCCACGAGCGGGGTGAGGTCCGCGGCGCTGGGGTTGGGTTCGGCGAACTTGGCTGCGGCGGCCGCCACGGCGGCCTTGGTCTCATCGGCGGCCACGGTCGAGCGCACCCTGATCAGCGGTTCAACGCCGGGAAAGCCAGCGTTGAACTTGTTGAAGAACGTCCTGGCCTTGGGGACATTGCCGGCGGCGAGGGCGTCGCTGCTGATCAGTAGCTGGGCCCGTACCCCGCGCAGTGGCACCAGGTCGTCGAACAGCGGGTGGAGGGCAGGTTGGACGGCGATGAAGCCGATGGTGACGCCGATCTGCTGGCGTAGGTGGTCGGCCAGCTCCAGAAGTCGTGGCCAGTCGGGCGAGGGCTGCTCGAGGCCGGCTTGGATCACAAACTGGGTGTCGACTTCAATGTCTCGGTAAAGTGGCAGCGACCGGTGGTTGATGTACACCTCGACGGCCTGCCATGCGGCTTCGTAGTCCTCGCCGGCCTGGATCGAGGCAGCGACGTCGCGTCGAGCGATAGCTGAGCGCCACTTCTCGACGATCGGCGGGATGGTCGAGAGGTTGATGACCTCCTTGTTGACGAGCTTCGAGGGCAGCACATCGAAGTTGATTCCGGCCAGGGCGCGGTCGATGAGCCCCTGGGCCGCGTCGCTGGAGAGGTCGACGCCAGGTGGTAAGGGTGGGGGTGATGGCGCAGCGGCGGCACTGACGAAGCCGCCGGCGCCGAGGGCGATGGCGAGCGTGGGGGCAAGGAACAAGGAGCGTTTGACGGCTGCCATGGGAGCGGGCCTCCTGGGACTTGTGGAGCGGGCGCCGGGGGACGTCCACTGAGGGTTGCCTGCACAATTCTTAGGTTTGCCTAAGTTTTCGCCGGCTCGGTGGGTAATCGTTCACTGTGGCGAGGCGTTACAAGACGGTGATCAGTCACTGATCGGATTGGATCAATCACAATCCGGCACTGAATACGCAGAGAAACTTGTTCTTGACGCCAATCACGGAATCCTTAGCGCCCCTCTGGACCTCCATCCCCCATTAAGTTAGCCTGCCCTAATTATTCTTTATGGTCTATTTGCGGAGTGGCTATGGAGCGACGTCGAGTATTCGCTTGGGCTGGTTCGATCACCCTGACGGCGGCGGTCAGCGCGCTCATACTGGGCTCGCACTTCGGTGGGTTCGGCCTCGGGCCACCGCCAGCACAGCAGCCAAGGGCGACGAGCGTTAGGCCGACACCGGGTGGCACTGGGGTTGGGCCGACACCGGCGGGCCCTGGTGTCGGCGCCACACCGGTAGGTGCTGGAGCGCAACCGGCAGGTCCTGGAGCGGGGCGGGCATCCGGAAGTGGGCCGGCGGTCCAGCCAACCGTGCGCTCCCCGGCTGCCGGTGGGACCCTCCCGGCTCACGCTGCGCCGGGAACGATGACCACCGTAGGAAGTAATGCCGGCCCACCGCGTGATCTTGCCGGGCCGGCCACCGGGGCAGGTGGCGCGAGGGCACTTGCCCCGAAGCCGACCTCGGTGCGCCCCCGCGATGTCATGATCGGAAACCCCCCGCAGCCAAGGTCGCTCGAGCAGCCGGGTTCTCGTGAGCAGAGTGCGGTCCGGACGGCTGTGCAGATTGCCACCTTTGAGGCGTGGCGCGCCCAGCTCATTGCCTCGGCGCTGGGTCACTCGCCGGGTGGTGACCCAAGGACGGTGGCCGGCAAACCGGCCGGGCAGGACCGTGGCAACGATGGCTGAGGCGTCGCCGCGGCCGGCTGGGGCCTCGCGGATCTGGGCCGGAGGCATCTGCACCACGGTGATGGTGACCTTGGTGTCGCTGATGGCCCGGGTGGGCGGGTCACCCAGGACGGCGGTTGTGCATGACCCCGCGGTGTGGCGGTACGCGGCACGCGCGTCCGGCCTGCTGGCCTTGGTGTTGCTCAGCGCCTCGGTGCTGGGTGGGTTGCTGATGAGCACGAAACTGATCCGGGGTGCCTCGCGCCAGTGGATGCAGGGGCTGCATGAGTACCTCGGGGCGCTGGCGGTGGTGTTCACCGTGATCCACCTAGTTTCGGTGCTCGTGGCTCCCACCTTGGGGATTGGCGTGCTGCAGCTGTTCGTCCCGTTCACCCGGCAGGGCAATCCGGTGGCTCAGGGCTTGGGGGTGTTGGCCTTCTACCTGCTCACCGCCGTGCTGCTGACCTCCTGGGCGCGGGCAAAGCTGCCCTGGCGGTGGTGGCGTCGAGTGCACTTCCTGGCGTTTCCGTCGTGGGTCCTGGCCGGCGTGCACACCGCGCTGACCGGCAGTGACGCCAGCAACCCAGTCCTGCAGTGGGCCAGCCTGGTGGTGGGAAGCGCGATCTTGTTCCTGGCGGTGGTAAGGCTGCTCACCGCGCGACCGGCCACACCCGCCGGGATGCGCCTGCTGATCAGCCAGACGACGTGGGAGGCCGACGAAATCGTGTCGTTACGGCTGCATGCTCCGGATGGCAGCCCGCTGCCGAAGTGGGAACCAGGTGCCCACCTCGAGCTGGCGCTGACTTCCGGTCGGCGCCGGCATTACTCACTGTGCGGCGATCCGACCGACACCCGCTCCTACCGGATCGCAGTCCTGCAGGTGTTGCGCGGCCGTGGTGGGTCGAAGGAAGTGCACGCCCGCGCCCGGGCCGGCCAGCTGGTCACCGTTACGGGGCCGCGGAACTATTTCCCGTTGGTGGACAGCTCGGCCTACCTGTTCATCGCCGGCGGGATCGGGATCACCGCCATCTTGGCGATGGCAGCCCGGGTGGCGTCCGCCGGTGTTGAGTGGACGCTGGTGTACACCGGGCGTCGCCGCGCCAGCATGGCCTTTCTCGACGAGCTGCGAGCACTGGACCCCGACCGGGTCGACATCGTGCCCGGCAACGAGCGCGGCCGGCCCGACCTGAAAGCGATCATCAGGGCGGCCGCACCCGATACTGCCGTTTACTGCTGTGGCCCAGACCTGCTGCTGAACGCGGTCAAGAAACTGGTTGCGGCCCGACCGGACCTGAGCATGCACAGTGAGCGTTTCACTGTGGCATCCACCGTCGCCGGCGGCGCACCCTTCACCGTTGAGCTGAGCAAAACTAGGCACATCATCGACGTGCCCGCCGACCGCACCCTCCTGCAGGCCATTCGCGAGGTCCTGCCCGACGTTCCAGCCGGTTGCGAACAGGGTGTCTGCGGTATCTGCCGCACTAAGGTGCTCGCTGGCGAGCCGGAGCACCGGGACAACCTGCTCAGCGACGCAGAGCGCGCGGACGGCATCATGCTGATCTGCGTCTCCCGGGCCCGCAGCGAGCGGCTCACCCTCGACCTGTGAACTCTTGACCTGTGAGCGGGGACACCGCCCGGTGCTCCCCGGCCAGGAGGGCGCCGATCTCGCGCAGGGCAGGCAGATCGTGCACGTCAGTGGCCAGCGCAGGAACGGCCACCACTGAGACCGCCGGATGCGCGTGGCGAAACCGGGCCAGCAGCCGGTGCTCCCGCCCGGCCAGCGCGACCCGGTCGGCGTGCAGCCGCAGCACCGCCGCGGCCAGCGGGGCAGCGGAATTGGCGGTAGGGCCCGCCCGTTCCAGCGTCTCGGCCACCGTCTCGGCCCGCGCCGCCGGAAGATCGGCGAGCACCGGATGTGTCCGGTTGAGCACCAGCCCGGCCAGCGGCATCGCCTCGGTGACCAACCGGTCCACGAAGTAGGCCGCCTCCCGCACCGCGTCGGCTTCCGGCGTGGCGACCACCACGAACGCCGTCCCTGGCGCCCGGAGCAGTTCGTAGGTCTCGGTGGCGCGTTCCCGGAACCCACCGAACAGGGTGTCGAAGGCCTGCACGAACGCCGAGGCATCGGCCAGCAGTTGCCCACCCAGGATCGTCGAGATCGCCTTGGTGAACAGCCCGAACCCGGCACCCATCAGCCGGCGCACGCCACGTCCACCGGCTCGAGCCGGGGCCGACAGCAGCCGGATCATCCGCCCGTCCAGAAACGACGACAGCCGCTGCGGGGCGTCCAGGAAATCCAATGCGGAACGCGACGGGGGGGTATCTACCACGACGAGATCCCACTGCCCGGTTCCTACCAGCTGCCCCAACTTCTCCATCGCCATGTACTCTTGGGTGCCGGCGAAGGATGCGGAGATGGTCTGGTAGAACGGGTTGGCGAGGATGTGGGCGGCCCGCTCAGGGCTGGCGTGCGCCTGCACCATCTCGTCGAAGGTGCGTCGCATGTCCAGCATCATCGCGTGTAGCTGCCCGCCGATCTCCTCGGTGAGCGCCACCCGGCGAGGACTGTTGGTCAGCTCGCGCAGGCCCAGTGACTGGGCGAGTCGACGTGCTGGGTCGATCGTGAGCACCACCACCGACCGGCCCCGCTCTGCTGCCCGCAGCCCGAGCGCTGCGGCCGTCGTGGTCTTGCCTACCCCTCCGGCACCGCAGCACACCACCACCCGGGTGGCGCGATTGTCCAGCAGCGCGTCGACGTTGAGTGGAGCCGACGGCCTCATCGCACGCCCTGCCCGCGGAGCACCCCAGACAGCTCGTAGACCGCGCCGAGATCGACTCCGTCCCCGCCGGCTTCGGTGAGCTCGGGGAGCTCGATCAGGGGCAGGCCGACGTCGGCGAGCTTGCTGCGAGCCTGCTGCTCGGTTTCCATTCGCATTGCATGCTCCACGGTTTCGGTGACCAGACCGTCGAGCACGGCCGGGTCCAGATCCAACCCGGCGGCGAGCAGCCCAGCGCGGACCCGGCTGGCCTCGACCTGGCCGTTGGCTGCGGCGGTCACCGACCGCGTGGGCAACCGGGGTGGCAGCACCCGGTTGATGAACACCGCGCCCGGGCGCAGGTCCGCCAGATCCAGCTCCGTGACCGTCTCCAGGGTCTCCGCCACTGGCAGGTCCTCCAGCAGCGTGACCACGTGCACCGCGGTATCCGCCGAATGCAACAGCTGCACCACCCCCTTGCTCTGGCTGTGAATCGGACCTACCTTGGCCAGCTCGGCCATCGCCTTGGTGACGTCGAGGAACTTCACTACCCGCCCGGTCGGTGGGGCGTCCAGCACCACCGCGTCGTAGGTGTGGACGTTGTTGGCCGTGCGCGTGGTCGCCTCCTTCACCTTGCCCGTGAGCAGCACATCTCGCAGCCCTGGCGCCAGCGTCGTGGCGAACTCGATCACGCCCATCCGGCGCAGGGTCCGGCCCGCAAAGCCCAGGTTGTAGAACATCGCGAAGTACTCCAGCAAGGCTTCCTCGACGTCCACCGCCAACGCTCGGACCTCCCCGCCGCCAGGGGCGACCGCGATGCGCCGCTCCTGGTAGGGCAACGGGGGAACGTCGAAGACCTGGGCAATACCCTGCCGTCCCTCGACTTCCACCAGCAGCGCTCGCCCGCCCCCGGTGGCCAGTGCCACCGCCAGGGCAGCAGCCACCGTCGTCTTGCCCGTTCCGCCCTTGCCGGTGACGACGTGCAGCCGAGCCCGGGCCAGCTCGTCGGACCACATGCCGTGAGCCTAGGCGGCTCGCCACTCGTGAGTGCGTAACAGTGTTCCCACACTCAATGCCACTCACGAGTCATGGGCGAGGACGCGCTAGCGTCCTCGCCCATGACTACGTCCTCGCCCATGACTACTTGGGAGTACGCGACCGTGCCACTGTTGACGCATTCCACCAAGCTGATCCTCGACCAGTGGGGGGCCGACGGCTGGGAGCTGGTCACCGTCCTGCCCGGGCCGACCGGGGAGCAGCTGGTGGCCTACTTCAAGCGCCCGAAGCCATGAGCTGGTCGGCCCGGCTGGCGGAGCTCGGGTGGGTGTTGCCACCGGTGGTCACCCCGGTCGGGGTGTATGTGCCCGCGGTGCGCAGTGGGTCCTTGGTGTTCACCTCAGGCCAGCTCCCGCTGGTCGACGGGGTACTGGCGGCCACCGGCAAGCTCGGCGCCGAGATCGGCACCGAGCAGGGCCGGCAGCTGGCCCGAATCTGCGCGCTCAACGCGCTGGCCGCGGTGGACGGCCTGGTTGGGCTCGATGCGGTGATCCGGGTGGTGAAAGTAGTGGGATTCGTGGCCTCGGCACCCGGGTTCACCGCACAACCCTCGGTACTCAACGGGGCATCTGCTCTGCTCGGTGAGCTCTTCGGCCCAGCAGGGGCGCATGCGCGATCGGCAATCGGGGTTATCGAACTACCGTTGGGTGCCCCGGTCGAGGTCGAGCTGGTCGTCGAGGTTCTCTGAGTTTTCAGCTACACTGACACGATCTCGAGGAGGTCCGCCAGCCCCTGGAGATCCTTGCCGTTTCGGGTGTAGAGCCGAGCGCCGTGTACGTGAGCGGTCACCGCAATGAGCAGGTCCATGACGCGGGAGCGGGGTTGGCGGCCGGACTGGGCCACCGCTGCCGCGAGCATGCCGTAGCTCGTCGCCACCCCGTCATTGATGGGTAGCGCATCGAAGCGGTGCTAAATGACAGTGAGCCGCCGAAGGCGTTCGGCCCGCGTCTGGTCGGTGATGACCAGCACACCGAAGTTCAGCTCAGCAATCGTGGCGGCACGGATGGCCAGCTCGCCGTCGAGTTTTGGCACATCAGTCGCAATGACGATGCTGGTGTCCAGTTACCGCACGCATCATCGGGACCAGGGGTTCACGGACGACTCGTCGAGCAGCATGCGGTCGTGCTCCCATTGCGGGTCCGCCGGTCCGGAGAACAGGTCCGCGATGTCCTCGTAGCGCGACCAGGAGCGGGCGGTGGCGCTCCGGAGCACGGCGACCGGACGCCCACTCACCGTGATCGTCACCGCCGCACCCGCCTCGACCCGGCGCACGATTTTGCTCGCGTTCTGCCGCAGCTCCCGCAGTCCGACGGAGTCCATGTGTCGGTATAGCACAAGTGCTACGTCGATTACTGATCAAAGGCTGGCTCACTTCGGGCAGCTGTTGCCCGAAGGTGGTTGGGCCGTATCGAGCTGCCCACACAGGAGCAGGAGTTCGGGCACCATCTGAGCCTTACCGCGCAGCACCAGGACCGCTTTATCCTTCGGAATCGCCTGATTGCCGGTGCGCGGATAATCGATCTGGCCACCCGCACCGTGTAGGACACCGAGACCTGTACTGCTGATGTTCGCGATTCCCGCCAGCACGGCGTCACGCGACGGTCGCTCGAGCCCGGTGTTCTTGACGCCTTGCGTGAACACCAATAACCCATCGTGTGCCATGATCGAGCTGCCGTCGCGGAGGTTTTTGCACGCATCATTACCGAATAGTTTCAGGTAGCTGGCGAAGAAGCCGACACTGTTTCTGGCTCCGCTGCAATCCGATCCCCAGGCCAAGCTCGACGCCTGCGCCACGTAGTCGACAGTGAGTCCCGGGAACTCATCCAGTCTGCCATCTAGTACGGACCGCGTAACAGCACCGAGGACGCGCGGATAGTGTCCCTCGCAAGCGGTTTGCATACCCCTGAGAAAACGGGGAAACTGTTCCGTCCGCCCAGCGTAGAAGACGACACCCTGCGGGCTGACATCGCACGCGCCCCGTCCAATGAGGTCGATGTCACCACCATCATCGTCCGGGTCGAGCCGGTATGCTTGCTCATCCACGGTTATCCCAAGCGCCTCGAAAGCGCGCCTGGATTGGACTCTCAGGTCTTGGCTATAAATTTCATGCTTATTGCCCCGATAGTAGATGGTAGCGTTTCGCGCACCAAGCCGAGTCGCGACATAGAACGCGGCGACATTGGCTTGCTGTTGGTTGGTGGATCCTACCTGATGATAGTATGGAGTCGTTTTCGCGGCGAGATCTGTGGCAGAGATGACGGTTCCGATCATCGGAATATGTGTATCCGGCCGAGCGAGCCGTATCATCGCGTCCCGGGTACCTTCGCGACTGATGCTCAGGCCGATGACCGCCACGAGTGTGTCGTCCTTGCTCGCTTCCGTTGCGATCGCTTCGGCGGCTGTCGCCGCTTTGTCCATTAGGTAGCCGCCGTTAGCCAGCAGTACGCGGACCGGCCGGTCCGCCATGCTCTCTTTTTGCGCTACCGTGATACCTCGAAGCTGTCCCAGCTCCGAGCGGTAGTCGGCAATATCCAGAGACGTGAGCTGGCTAAGGTATACAACCGTGAGATGCTTGGGGTTCTTGACGGCCAGCTCGTTGGCCTCATATATTTTGGCTTCGGCATCTTTCAGTTCGCCTGCGAGTTTCTGGTCAATACCGTTGACGTCGCCGAGATTGCCGAAGAATCTATGGCCGCTCGAACCTAGTCCGATGCACTGATCGCGGCCGGCAGGGAGCAAATAGCGCTGGAGTTGTGGCTCCCAGAACCATGTTCCGCAGTGTGTATAATACGTTGAATAGGTCGTGAACGATGCGGCGGTGATGAACAGTGCGGCCACTGCAAACGCCATTGTGGGTTGCGGGGCTGTGGGTAAAGGCATCTCGGTCAATTTTGCGCGAAGACCCGGGGATGGATCTCCGGCCGGTACCCCCAGGGGAATAAACCACGTACGGCCGGAGTCGGCGAGCGCTCTGTACCACTCACGGTAGTAGTACTTGATGTCGGCTATCGAGTAGCCGTCGCGATCCTCCGTCTGATGATTCAGGAGCCCCATTCCGCCGAGTGCTGAGCTGTCACCTTGGGCGATGATGAGGAGCGGATGGAAGTATGCACGTTCCCGGGGTTGCCGTCCCGGGCCGCCGGTCTTCTTGCGCAAGTAGTCGGTCCGCGAGTCGCTGATGAGCCCGAGCAGACGAAGGCCGGCGGCTGTCGATCCGATCTTGTCGATCAGGAGTACCGGATAAGTTGTCCTGCGACGTCCAACGTCGAGTAGTGTGGTGCGGCGGTAACCGCGTCTCAGATCCTCCATGAAGGCGTCGACGAGAAGGCGATCGATCTCGTCCTGCTGGATATCGTGCTGGTGCTCGCCCGAGCCCTGCTCCATGAACCTCTGTGCCAGCCCTCTGAAGCTGCCAGAACTGTGATCCGAAGAAATTCTGTTCCGGGCGATCCATCGTGGCGGATGCCAGAATAGTCGCATCAACCGAATCCCCAGGGGTGGCACCAGCAGAACCGGAACCC
This sequence comes from Pseudonocardiaceae bacterium, assembly GCA_050699575.1. Lineage (GTDB taxonomy): Bacteria > Actinomycetota > Actinomycetes > Mycobacteriales > Pseudonocardiaceae. Next base: position 6,412 of record JBOHFG010000198.1, on the reverse strand, counting down.
GGACCCACCAGGGAAACTCGTTGACCACATTTACTCCGGCGCTATTATGGAGCCGATAGCGCTCTTTAATGAACTCCTGCAATGCATTATCGACACGTCGCCCGGCTTGATCGGGCTGGTGCGCCTTCGCATAATTCATGATGAAGCTTGCGAGCCATATCGCGAGGCTGTAGTGCGGAAACCTGAGTGGCCGTCCGCGACCGCGACGTTGGGAGAGGTCGGCGACCACGCCGTCAAGGAGCTGGCGAAGAGACTTCTCGGCCGGCTGGCCGTTGTCCTCGCGTGGAGTCTCCCGTCCATTTATTCTGCTGTGCAGGACTCCTCGGGATTGGCGAAGTCGATCCGCGAGGCCGTCCAGCGGATTTTTTGCGGTGGGCTCGCAGACGAGGTAGATGATCGGAAGGAGAGTCTCACGCCACCACCGTCTGGGACGGAGCATGAGGTCGTCCAGTTGACCCACGAGCGCAGGCGCTCCTTCGAAGAGCAGGCCGTCCACGTTGTTGCTCGCCGGGTCCCAGCGCTTGGATCTCATCGGCGCCGCCCCTAATGGTTCACGCTGAGACGTTCAGCCTGCTCCCGCGGGCAGTGCTCAGTGATTGCTCATGTGTCAGCGTATGTCGGGGTTGCTGAGGCGATCGTTACTTCTGTCGCTGATGGTGACACGGGTTGACCCAGGTCAGCTCGGTGAACCGGGCGAAATCGGTATCCGCGTCGTCGCCCAGCGACACGGTGGTCCTGCATCAAGTTTAGTGCATCTCGATGCGCAGCCGGGGTTGGTAGCTGTTGGAAGCAGCCGCACCCGGGGTTGGTGGTACTTGAAGGGCTACCTAGCGGGCGCGGCGGGCCAGGCGTTGGGGCTCCAGGATGAGCACGCTCTTGCCTTCCAGGCGCAGCCAGCCGCGGTGGGCGAAGTCGGCGAGCGCCTTGTTCACTGTCTCTCGGGAGGCGCCGACGTACTGGGCGATCTCCTCCTGGGTGAGATCATGGGTTACCCGGAGCATGCCGGCCTCTTGGGTGCCGAAGTCGTGCGCTAGCTGCAGCAGCGCCTTGGCCACCCGCCCCGGCACATCGGTGAAGATCAGGTCGGCGAGCATGTTGTTGGTCCGACGCAGCCGCCGCGCGATCACCCGCAGGAGCTGCTCGGCGATCTCTGGCCGTTTGGCGATCCACTCCCGCAACGCGGCCCGATCCATGGTGACGGCGCTGACCTCGGTCACCGTCGTGGCCGTCGAGGTTCGTGGCCCTGGATCGAAGATTGACAGCTCGCCGAACATGTCCGAGGGCCCGAACACGGCGAGCAGGTTCTCCCGCCCGTCGGCTGACTTCCGCCCGATCTTGACCTTGCCCGACAGGATGATGTATAGGCGCTCGCCCGGCTCGCTCTCGGCGAAGATGACGTGGGCCCGGGGGAAGCTGACTGGCTCCAGGGCGGCGCGCAGCGCCTCGACTGCCGACGGATCGACACCCTGGAAGATGCCGGCCGTGGCCAGGGGGTCAGTCACCGCGTTCCTCCAGCTGAATCGAGCGGAACCGGCCCCGCTGACCTGGGACCTGACGAATACCGCTGATCACATCGGTGGAGTCTAGGGCCGTGGCCCCGGGCGGTGTGACGTGACCAGGTCTACGCTCTCCGTAGCAGTGCCGTTACGCGGCATAACTCCGTTATGTACGCGGGTTTCCTGACGCGGGCCAGAGCCAGGTAGCTGCCGAAGCCGGAACAGCTCCAAGGCCCGGCCGATCCCACTACCGAACAGCGCCCGCACCTCCTCGGGCTGGGCTGCCTGCAGGAACTCCTCGACCTCGTTACCCTGCACAGCGTTGTCCTGCTGCGCCAGCTGGCGCAGCCGACTCTCCAACCGTTCCATCCCGAGCGCAAAAAACATGATCAGAACTGGGATGACGGCAACTAACCAGGCGGTCATGGTGCCGGGGATGATGCCGTATCACCCGAACGGTGCGTGCGTGGGGGTTGGGCGTGTCGGACTGCGCACCGTGGGCAACCAGGCCAGGCTGGGCAACTGGGCCCGGCGCTACCTCCGTAGGGTGGGGGAGTGTCAGCTCGCTCGCGCCGGTCTTTCGCCACGGAGAGCCACCTCGCGTTGGTTCGGCGAGCCCGCCGGATGCATCGTGTCCTGGCTGCCGCCTACCCGGACGCGCACTGCGAGCTGGACTTCCAGACGCCGCTCCAGCTCGCCGTCGCAACCATCCTGTCTGCGCAATGCACCGACAAACGGATCAACGAGACCACGCCGGAGTTGTTCAACCGGTACCGCAGCGCTGCCGACTACGCGGCCGCCGATCGGGACGAGCTGGAAAATCTGATCCGCCCCACGGGTTTCTACCGCAACAAGGCAACGGCACTGATGGGGCTCGGCGCCGCGCTGGTCGATCGCTTCGGTGGCGAGCTGCCCGGCACGCTGGCCGAGCTGGTCACGTTGCCGGGGATCGGACGCAAGACCGCAAATGTGATCCTCGGCAACGCCTTCGACGTGCCCGGCATCACGGTGGATACCCACTTTGGGCGGCTGACCCGTCGGTGGGGGTGGACCGAGCACGAGGATCCAGTGAAGGTCGAGCAGGCGATCAGCGAACTCGTACCGAAACAGGACTGGACGATGCTGTCCCATCGGGTGATCTTCCACGGGCGCCGGGTCTGCCACTCCCGTCGCCCGGCCTGCGGGGTCTGCCCACTGGCCGGGGATTGCCCGTCCTACGGTGATGGACCCACCGAGCCCGGGATTGCCGCCGCGCTCCTTCGTGGGCCTGAGGCAGCGCACCTGCTGGCCATGGCGGGGCTGCCCACTGATGCGGTGGCGGTGGCCACTGGGCTGGCCGCTGATCCGGACGTTGCAGTCGGCGTCGCGGCCCCAGGAGCACTCTCGTGAGAGCGGCGCTGCGGTGGGTGCTGGTGACTGCGTTGCTGGCGTGCGCGCTGCTCGTGGCCCTGTGGCCACGAGCGAGTCCGGCGACGGTCGCGACGTCGGCTGGCGCCGCACCGGGTGGTCAGACAGCACCGGGTGGCTGGCCAGCGGCATCCGGTGTCGGTTCACCGGCCGGGATCGACCAGCTGCGGGCCCGCGCTGCGGTGCAGGCGTGCCCGGCCGCCGGCTCCCCGACCCAGGCAGGGCCACTGACCGGTCTCACGTTGCCCTGTCTGGGCCAGCCGGGCACGGTCGATCTGGGGGCCGCGCTGGCCGGTCGGCCCGCGTTGCTCAACCTGTGGGGCCCGCTGTGTCAACCGTGCGCCCAAGAGTTGCCCGCGCTGGCCGCCTACGCCGCCGAACCAGGCGCGGTGCCGGTGCTCGGCGTCGAGGTGCAGCGGCTGCCCGAAGGAGCGCTTGACCTGCTCGCCGCACTGAACGTGCACTACCCGTCGGTCAGCGATCCGGATGGCAGGCTGCGGGCCGCGCTGGGCGCGCCGCCGGTGCTGCCACTGAGCTATGTGGTCTTCGCCGACGGGCGAGTCAATCAGGTCAACCCGCCCGAGGTGCTCCGCAGCCCGGAGCAGGTGCGCGCGGTCATTGCTCGCTACCTCGGTTCCGGAGCGGTCGGATGACCGGACCTGGGCCGCTCGTCGACCCCGCGTCGGTTCCGGGCTGGTTGGCGCTGCTGGTCGGGCGCGCCGCTGAGGTCGGCCCCGACAATCTCAGCAGGATCCCGGTTCCCACGCCGGCCGGGCGGGCGGCGGCCGTGCTGGTGCTCTTTGCCGAGGACCCGCACACCGGTGAGCCTGATGTGCTGCTGGAGTTGCGTTCGCGCGAGCTGTCCGCGCACCCGGGCCAGGTCTGCTTTCCTGGTGGAGCGGTGGAGGAGGGTGACGACGGACCGGTGGCCACCGCATTGCGGGAGGCTGCCGAGGAGGTCGGGATCCGCTCCGACGATGTGCGGCCGGTTGCGGTGCTGCCGCCGCAGTACGTGCCACCGTCGGATTTCCTCGTCACGCCGGTGCTGGGTCACTGGGAACGGCCCGGGCCGGTCGCCCCGGTCGATTATCGGGAGACCGTTGCGGTCGCGAGGGTGCTGTTGCGGGTCCTCGCGGACCCGGCGAACCGGCTGATGGTCCGCGGACCCAGCGGGTACCTGTGCCCCGCGTTCCTCCTACCTGGGATGCTCATCTGGGGGTTCACCGGCGGGTTGCTGGCCGCGCTGCTGACGATGGGCGGCTGGGCACAGCCCTGGGAGCCGGCGGCTGAGTACGACCTGGATGCCGCGTGGCGGCTGGCCGAGCGGACCGAGGTGATCCGGTGAACTGGGTGGACGTGCTGGTGCTGGTGCTGGCACTGCTTGCCGGGGCTTCCGGCGCTCGGCAAGGGATGGTCACCGCGGCGGCGTCTTTCATCGGTGTCCTGGCCGGGGCGGTGATCGGAGTGCGCATCGCGCCACCGCTGATCATCGGTTACCAGAGTCCGGAGGTCCGGGTCGCGCTCGGCGTGTCGATCGTGATCGTGCTTGTTGCGCTGGGCGAGACGTTGGGTGTGTTGCTGGGTCGGGCCGTGCAGCGCCGGATCGACGCTGAGGCGTTGCGCAAGGTGGACAGTTTCCTGGGTGCTGTGGTGCAGGGCATTGCGGCTCTGGTGGTGGCCTGGCTCGTTGCTTTGCCCTTGACGAAATCGTCCGCCTACACCGGGTTGACGGGGGCGGTGCGAGCCTCCTCGGTGTTGGGGGTGGTGGACACCGTGATGCCCGACGTGCTGCGCAAGCTGCCTTCGGAGCTGAGTAACCTGCTGGACATCTCGGGGTTCCCCGATGTGGTCTTCCCCTTCTCGACCACCCCGATCACCGACATCGGACCGGCTGATCCGGCGCTGCTGGACAGCCCGATGGTGCGCCAGGTCAAGCCCAGCGTGCTCAAGGTCCGCGGTCGGGCGAGGTCGTGCTCTCGGGCGTTGGAAGGCACCGGCTTCGTGGTGGCACCGCAGCGGGTGATCACCAATGCGCACGTGGTCGCCGGCACCGACCAGGTCCAGGTGGAGATCTCGAAGGACAACGCACTGGACGCCTCGGTGATCAGCTATGACCCGGAGACCGACGTCGCAATCCTGAAGGTACCGGGGTTGCGAGCGCCAGTGCTGCCACTGGCCTCGGCACCGGCCACCTCCGGGATGAATGGGCTGGTACTTGGCTACCCGCTGGATGGGCCCTACACCGCCTCCTCGGCCCGGGTCCGGGACCGCATTCACCTGCGTGGCCCGGACATCTACAACACCTCCATCGTGGTCCGCAACGTCTACACCGTCCGCGCTGTGGTTCGTAGTGGCAACTCCGGGGGCCCCTTGATCGACGGGGCAGGGCAGGTGCTCGGCCTGGTGTTTGGGGCAGCGGTGAACAACGACGAGACCGGGTTCGTCCTGGCCGATGACGAGATCGCCGACGACGTCGCTGCCGCATCGAAGCGAAACGTCGAGGTCTCCACCGGTAGCTGCGCCTCCTGAACCGATGCTCCCTGGTGCGGCCCGCGAGGTATCACGGAGCAGGCCCACGTCCTCCTGGTAGCTAACTGCTGTGGGTACACTCCGAGCCCGCCGAGCACTCTGAGAGAGGTGGCCTGATGCGATTTCCGAACCCCGTCGCCGTCACCTGTCTGACGTGCGGGCGGCCAACCGTCCTGGCCGAGACCCTCCACGGCGCGGTGCGAGTGCACTGCGGTACCTGGCGCTGGCAGTGCGAAACCCCTGCTAACAGGAACAACGAAGAGGACGCGGTGCCGGCTGACCTGACCGCGCTAGACACCCAGGAGCTAGTGTTCTGACGCTGATTCGGCACACGCTGATTCGGCACAGATTCTGCGCACCTGCCCAGCTTGCCGTCGGGCCCTTATGTCATACTTCTTATGATCGACTGAGGGATAAGAAGTATGACATATCCGGTGTTCCACTCCGCGTCGCGGGCCTGCTGTCCGCTGATGTTCGATGCGGCGACCTTCCAGCGTGAGTTCCCGGGCGAGTCGCGGTACATTGAGTTCAAGCAGGGCCCGTCCCGGGATCGGATTGCTCGGGCCGTCGCGGCGTTCTCGAACACCGACGGGGGTGTACTGCTCGTCGGCGTGGCGCCGGATGGTAAACTGGTGGGGACCAACGTTGACGGCGAGGCTACTGGCCTCGCTGCACGACGGTGGCCGCTACGAGATCATCCCGATTGAGGTCGGCGACCGTCGGGTTGTGGTGATCAGCGTCGCGCGGCGCAAGCAAGGCTTTGCGCAGACCGTTGACGGGCAAGTGGTCGTGCGCTGTGATGCCATGAACACGGCGCTGATCGGGACGCAGCTCGCGGATTTCGTGACGCGTCATGCACTCGCACGCTTCGAGACGACGCCGACCTCGTGCCCGTCGGATGTTGCGGATGCTGTCTTGGTCGCAAAGTTAGTGCAAGCATACGGCTGGTCGGTCCCCGTGTCAGAGCGTCTCATCGAGTG
>JBOHFG010000197.1:0-25757 GCA_050699575.1 Pseudonocardiaceae bacterium | reverse complement strand
GACCGCTCCCGCCGCCAGCGCGCCATCACCGTGCTCTGCGTGCTTCTCGCTGGTGCGCTGCTCGCCACAGTGATCGCGGTCAGCCAGCAACGCACCGCCCAGGACCAGCTCCACGTCGCCACCGCCCGTCTCCTGATCACCCAAGCGGCCAGCCTCCTGGGATCCGACCCGGATACCGCGCTGAAACTCAGCCTCGCGGCACACCGCATCAACCCCAGCGGGGAAACCCACGCCAACTTAGTCACCAACCTCGCCACCACCCACAACGCCGGTACCCTGACCGACCACACCGGCTCGGTGTTCTCGGTGGCGTTCGCCCCCGACGGACACACCCTGGCCAGCGCCAGCGCCGACCGGACCGTGCGGTTGTGGGATCTCACCGACCGCGCTCACCCCAGCCCCCTGGGCTCACCCCTGACCGGCCACACCGATGCGGTGGTCTCGGTGGCGTTCGCCCCCGATGGGCATACTCTGGCCACCGCCAGCAACGATGGGACCGTGCGGTTGTGGGACCTCACCGACCGCGCCCACCCCAGCCCCCTGGGCCCACCCCTGACCGGCCACACCGAGGTGGTGTACTCGGTGGCGTTCGCCCCCGACGGGCACACCCTGGCCACCGCCAGCGACGACCGGACCGTGCGGTTGTGGGACCTCACCGACCGCGCCCACCCCAGCCCCCTGGGCCCACCCCTGACCGGCCACACCAACGCGGTGTCCTCGGTGGCGTTCGCCCCCGACGGGCACACCCTGGCCACCGCCAGCAACGACCGGACCGTGCGGTTGTGGGACCTGACCGACTTCAACGATCTCCTCGGCCACGTGGCAGAACGCGCCTGCTCCATCACACGGGGCGGCCTCAACCCCGACGAATGGACACGCTACATCGACGGACTGCCCTACCAGAACACCTGCCCAAACTAACGTTACACACGGTCTCCGGGTAGGTCTTTCCCCGAGCGGCCAGCGTCCGTTCCTCGTCGGCGCGTCCACGTGGGTGCCCACCGGTGAACACCGCCAACCCAGGGGCTCCGGGGGCAATTCTGGTGGCATTCGCCCACGATCGCCGGTGGTCGCCGGGGACCGCTCCGACCGGTTGACCTGCCCAAACACCTCAGACGATCGGTGCTGAAGTGCCGGTCGCAGACCTCGAAAGCGCGCGAGGGTTCACGCCCTCCGTGGGTTCAAATCCCACCGCTACCGCCATCTACCAGCACAAACGCCCGTCATCTCCCCCGTGGGTGACCGGCGTTTGCGCGGTGGTTGCACTTTGTGGTGGCGTGTGCTTGTTACGCGGTCGGCGGCGTCTCCTGCGGCGTTGTCGTCGTCACCCGGCCGGGCTGGCTTCCAGAAGTGACTGCCGAAGCCGCAGCGCTAGACAGCGATCGAGCACTACCCTGGATGCATGAGTAACCCTGCCGTGGAGCCCTCGCTACCGCCGGTTGACGAGACCGCGGTGCGTGCGCGTGCTCGCGAGCTGCGTGCACTCGCGGCGGACTACGGCATCACCGACCTGCGGTTCGCCTCGATCGGCCGGCTGGTGGGCCACGTCGCCGAGGACCGGGACTCGTTGGACGTGGCTGACTTCGAGCTTGCCGCGATCCGTCTGTTGGGTGCTGATGTGCATCTCTACTCGGATCGCGTGCTAGGCAAGGCCAACGTCAGCCCGGATCTCGTCGCGGCTCAACCGCTGTGAGCGGCAGAGGCGCTCGGCCCGATCGACACGTGCTGCTGGAACTTGACGGGTTGTTGGAGCAGATCCAGGCCCTGGCGGCTGACGGTGAACGGGAGCGGTTCGACAAGGATGATCCCTATCGCTAGGTGGTGCATCGGTTGTGGATCGCCGTGGGCAACGAGGCGCTCGCTTACGCCCGGCTTACCGGGCAGAATCTGCAAGTCGACCAGCCCTGGGCTCGGCTGTACCGGTTGCGCAACATGCTTGCCCGCGATCGGTTGCCGGACATCGACGAGGATGAGGTATGGCGGATGACTGCTGTGCGTCCGGCTGCTCTTCGGGCTCGGTTCGCGGCCTGCTCAGGTAACTCGCTGTGGTCGGCTTCATAACCTGGCGCTGTGAAGGCAGCGGCCGGCCGGGTTCAGCTCTCGGAAGCCAGGCTGAGCTTCGCGCTGCCTAGGTCTTCGATCTCGCGTCAATCTCGCTTAGCCAGAACCTGTGTCGGACAGCCAGGGTCTCAGGACGGTCACGACCGCCTGCAGCGCCTGGTCGCGGCTGACACGGCGGGCCTCGTAGAACGACAGGATCTGCAGCTCGACCGCGAGGTCCACCCGGCGTACCTCGACATCGTCGGGCACCTGCAGCACCACCGGGGCGAAGTTGAGAATGCATCGCACGCCGCCGGCCACGAGCAGGTCACACACCCATTGCGCGGCGGTCGCTGGGGTACAGACCACCCCGATGGTGACCTGTCGTTCGGCACACACTGCGGGGATGCTGTCGGCGTGCTCGACAGGCAACCCGCCGACCGGGATTCCGATCAGGTCCGCATCAAGGTCGAACAACGCCGTGACTGGGAAGCCACGGTCGGGGAAGATGTCTCCGATGCGGCGTGGCTGGCCCAGCTCGGTGCCCATGGGCTGGTGCGTGGTTCGTTCGTGCCACCCGAGCCGATCCGCCGGCTGCGGGATCTGACCCGGACCCGGACCGCGATCGTGCGGCAACGGGCCCGGGAGATCCAGCGGGTGGAGAAGCTGCTGGAGGATGCCGGGATCACGCTGTCCTCGGTCGCCTCCGACATCAGCGGGGTGTCCGGGCGGGCCATGCTCGAGGCGCTGATCGCCGGTCAGCGTGACCCGGCCGCGCTGGCGCAGCTGGCCAAGCGGCGATTGCGTTCCAAGATCCCGGCGCTGACCGAGGCGCTCACCGGCCGCTTCGCTGAGCACCACGCGTTTCTGGCCCGGCTGCACCTGGACCTGATCGACCAGCACACCCACGCCCTCGACGAGCTCACCGCCCGGATCGAGGTGGTGATCGAGCCCTTTCGTGACGTCCGGGACCTGATCATCACCATCCCGGGGATCAGCACGAACGTCGCCGACGTGATCATCGCCGAGACCGGCGCGGACATGAGCCGGTTTCCCACCGCCGGGCACCTCGCCTCCTGGGCCGGGACCTGCCCAGGCAGCAACGAATCCGCCGGGAGGAGGATCAAATCAACCCGCACCCGGCCCGGTAACCCCTACCTCAAAGGCGCGCTCGGCGTCGCCGCGATGTCCGCAGCCCGCAGCAAGGACACCTACCTCTCGGCGAAGTACCAGCGCATCGCCTCCCGGCGAGGACCACTCAAGGCGATCGTCGCGCTCGAGCACGCCATGCTCACCGCGATCTGGAACATGATCACCCATGGCACCTGCTACCGCGAACCCGGTGGCGACTTCTACACCCGGCTTAACCCTGACAAAACCAAAAACCGCGCCCTAGAGCAACTCAGCAAGATGGGCTACGCCGTCATCCTCAACCCCCTGGAGCCCGCGGGGTAACGGTGAATCTTCGCGTCAGATTGGGCAAGCTTGGTCAACAGCTTCAAGCCGGCCACCCGCTTGACGGGCGAGTCGTCCAGCGCCAGGTCGGCAGCCCAGGTAAACCGTCGCCACCACTCTGCCCGATTGTTGCCTCGTACCGACAACCGGACGCCAATTAGTGCACCGCCAGCAGTCAGCAGACCGACAGCCAACGACAAGCCGGTTTGCAACCAGAGGTTCACGAACACCTGTCATCTCATATCTTGGGAGTGGTGTTGGTGGAAGATCCACAACTGTACTGGGACTGAAGATCTTGAGTGATCTCGGACCCGGTCCTGACCAGGAGTTGTCGTGCGGCGTCAAGCTTCGGGCTACGGCGACGCACGCCTGCTACCCGCGGGCCAAGCTGCTCAACGTGATCGTCCTGGCCCTACGACTCCGGTGGTCGTGATGTCCGAGAGGTTGTGGTCCGGGCAGGTCTTGCGCCACGGTGGCGGCACCTCCCTGCACCAGACCCAGGCCGAAGCCGAGGCCGTTGTGCACATGGCGGCCGTCCTGATCGAGTGGCGCCCGGAGGAAGCTCTGGTGAGCTTCGACGCCAGTATCGACCACGTCGTGCAAGGGGGTCCGGAGGCGTGGCCGCCAGATCCCGCTTCCGTGCGGCGAGAACGTCGTAAGCGTGTCACGCGTTGGTGCTGACCAGCTGTAACGCGGTGCCGGGCGCTTGTCGTCCGGTCTCGTCAGCCGAGGGTTGGCTGTTCTGACGGGAGCATCAGCCGCGACGGGGGGAGGTGGCCCCACACGAACTCGGTCCATTGATCGCGAGCGGCCAGGTGCTCACGTAGGCCACGCCGGCCAGTAGACGGAATCTCAGGGCGCCACTGGGGTGTCGTCTCGTCATCGAACACCACAAGCTTCCGCTCGGTCGGCAGGTGCCCATTGACGTCGGAGAACATCGTGAAGCAGCGCTCCACCGCCGACCTCTGCGCGGCGGTGTGCTGACCGGCCGCCGTCTGGACGTAGACCGGCCGCTTCTCACTGCCGCCCGCCGCCGCGGTGACCTGGTAGGGTGAGCCGCTGGCCCCTGTCAGCTTGGCTCGCGGTTCCACGAAGGGGAACTCGGCCCCCAGGTAGGTCGTCAGTCGCTCCGGAAACGCCGGGCGGCGTGGCACCGGCGCCAACAGTCTCAGGCCATCAAGGTTGGCCACCGCATCAGCCATCTCCCGCACCAGGTCGGCGGCGTGCTCGACGCCCGTCCGACGCACGAGCTGGCCACGGTGGTCTTCAAGGGCGTGGGCCGCCATCAGCCGCTTCCACGACGTGCCCACCCGACTGCCCGAGTCCACGGTCACACCCACGCTGTCAAGCCGCGCCAGCACCTCGCCGCCATCCGACACGATCACTTCGTCACCGACGGTCTGGACGATCAGCTCGACGGTGTCCCCATCCGCGTAGTGGTGCGACGTCACGAGCAGCACGGTGTCGGCTGACACCTCGCGGCACGTCCACCGACTGCGCTCACCCGCGAGGACTGCGGAGAGCAGAGCGCTGCACACGGTCATCCAGTCCCCTCCTAGCGCTTCGGCAATATCGGGTCGATCCAGCGGTACTCGCCTGTAAGCTTAATGGCCTGCTCTGCACAGAACGCCTCGAACGCTCCACGGTCATGGTCTCCCATGATGTTCGCTGTGGGAACAGCGGGAATGTCACCAGGGGTGTAGGCGACCGTGTCCTGGTGCTGCTCGGAGAAGGTGTGCTTGTGCGTGCGCTCAGTCCACACCTCACGGTCTCCGGTCCGGTTGCCATGTGAGCCGTTGACGTCAAGTCGGCGGAGGTGCTGACCATAGATCATCAGATAGGCGGTCAACTTCCACGGCTTGAGGATGAGCACCTGAACGCCAAGGAGCAGCGGCAGGTCGTGGGCGTTGTGCACGCCCATCTGAGCACGGATAGCGGTGGCGCGGGTCTCCCACCTCATCGGCACGCGCAGCTCCAAGCCAGTGGTCTCGCCGAGGGCCAGCGCCGCAAGATTGTTGTCCAAGTGCACCCGGCATCCCACCCTTCGCCGTTGACCGAGCCCTCCTGGGTCGCGATCAGGCTACGGCGCCATCACGACGGCATCCTCGCCAGCGCGCCGGAAAGCGAGACGTAGGGCATGAACGCGCTCCTCTTGCCGCTGTGGGTGGTCTCGGTGATCGGGGGCTGATCACTTGTGCTGAACGGAGTCGTGTCAGGCCGTGCATGGGATGCGGCGGGACTTCACCCGGCAGCGATCGGGTTGTTCGCATACTGCTCCGTGACATGACGCGCGACGGGTACCAGTTTAACGAGCATCCGGGGGTAAGCCCATGCCCGGTCGGCAGAGCGTCCGCGGGGATGCGGCGCAACTGTCCGATGATGGCTGCTAAAGTAGATCTTCAGTTGCCTATCCCTTCAAGCACACTTGAGCACGCGCTGTGAGTCGCGGAGAGCTGCGGATGCTAAGCGGCGTGACCAACTCGTCGGGCGGACCGATCCGACACTTGCCAGCCTTGGACGTCGTAACTGAACGACTACGGTGCCGAACCCCGGTCAGCATGTGCGGACCAACCACCAGCCCGCCCGCTGGGCCGACCGCAAGCTCCTCCGACTTGCCGGTTATGGTGCCTCGTCAGCGGCCGTCCTTCCCCGCCGCTCACCGCTGGCTGCGGGTCGGCCGACAGTCTGACGGGCCGCTTCCGCAATAAGTCGGTCATAACAGGGGATGCACTCGCACGCTCCGCTGCCGTACGAGGGTGTGTAGTGAACGCAACCGTGCACGACTCCGTTGTCATCGTCAAATCGGGACCAAATTCGATTTTAAATAAGCTGAGTCTGTAGTAGTTGAGTTGTATCTACGATAGAGAGCGTATGACACCAGGTCTGCAATCTGAAGCAGGCGTGTTGCTCTGCTGTCAGTGAAGAGCGGCACATCTGCCAGATTTCGAACTTTTCCGACTGTACCGGCTGCTACTCGCCACTCCGACGTCCACTGCTGAATGTCGTGCTCCGCCACTACTCGTCTGTCGTGGATGACGAGGCCTCGGTTGGGGAGGTGGTCCTTTACTCGCCGCCTCTTCAGCATCACATCAAACTTATTTAATAGTACCTCATAAGCGAAGCGCTCACGTTCCATTCCCTTCCAATTGGGACGGAATCGATGATCAACAACTACTCCAAAAAGTGCATGAGGTAAGGACGCGTTTGCTGGCTTGAAGGAACAGATGAGATCGTACGTGTCGTCCAGTAGTCGGAGGCGAAGTTGTCGGGGGTAGTCGGCCCAAATGCTAGACTTCTGTGTGGTCATCTGGTTTTTCTTCGCATTTCGCATCTCAGCGGCATGTATCTCAAACTCGTCTAGATTAAGCGGCACTACGTCGAGATGGCTAATCACAAGCTGGTCCAGCTCGCGTTGCAAATTTGACGTATCGTCCTCGTGAATCGCCAGGCCGCCAAGTACGAATGGATGGTCTCCACCGTGTGTACCTGATTCGTCAACAAAGAGCAGGTACAACACATCTCCTTCCGAACAGTAGCAGGGCCCGGAGGCTCTCCGGGCCCTGCTGAGCATAGCCGAGTCAGCTACGTGGTCACCGCGTTGGCAGTCCCACCCGTGATCGGAGCCGCGTTGGCAGTCCTCTCGACTAGCCTATGATCGGGCAGTAAACCCTACGTTGTCAAGCGGAACGTACGGTCTCTCTGCCTACGTCCGTAACTCGGCCGCTGCCCTGAGTAAGGGTACAACCCGGCCTGCGGGCGGCACAGAGGGAGCGCTTCGCTCAACCTCCTGGGTCGATCAGGCTACGGCGCCATCACGACGGCATCCTGTGGGGCTCGGAAACGCGATGCAGTGCCCTGACCTGCGCTCCTCGCGTGCTGGTCGGTCGTGGATGATCGTCGGACGCTGCTATTGTCGATCTTGTACTGACTCCTGCGCTGTCTGCTCGGTCTGACCGCCGTACTAGCACGGCGAGACCTGAGCAAGGACACCGAGCTGCTGGTGTTGCGGCACGAAAACACCGTGTTGCGCCGCCGGATCTCCCGGGTCCACTACCCGCCCGCCGACCGCAGCGGCGATCTCATCGAGGTCCCTGCGGGACGCTCGCCAGCCTCGCCATCAGCAAGAAACAGGTTCACTCCCGCGCACCACAGACCACTCCTCCGAACAGCGGTCGCCAAGCGCTAAGCGACCACAAACATCCGACGAGAGCGAGCAAGCACGACCCGCGAGATCGCGAGTGGCGTTGATTGCTACAGCTCGCATTCGCCACTCACGAGCGCAGCTCATGAGTGCCGTTGGGGAGGCGGCGGGTGATGCCGCGGTGGGCGAGGTGTTCCATCAGTGGGACGGTGACACGGCGGGTGGTGTCCAGGGCCTGGCGGGCTTGGCTGAGGGTGAACGGGTTGGGCAGGTCACGTAGCCGCTGGGTGGCGGTGTCGTCGGCACCGGGAGCGAGGTAGATCCCGTCGGCGATCTTGAGTAGCTCGCCGGCGCGCACCGCGGCGGCGAGCTGTTTGGTGCCTAGCCCGAGCTCAGCGAGCCGATGCGTCTCGGGCGCGGCAAAGGGCCGGTGCGCGAGCTCAGCGCGGATTTCGGCGATGGCGTTGCGGACCGCGGTAGGCAGCCCAGAGGCCGACGAAGTGGGCGGGCCGAGGTGCACCCGTCCGTCGGCGAGGGTCAGGTGCGGGCCGAGCAGGAGTTCGACCAGCCGCGCGTCGGGCATTCCGGTGACCTGCCGGGCAGTCTGCAACGGCATCCCCGGCTCAAGGGGGTTCGCGGCGGCGTGCTTGGTCACTGCGACGACGAGTTGGGCAGCCCGCTGCGCCAGCAATGCAGGATCGAGCAGCCAGCCACCCGCCTGCGCCACCCCAGCCGGTGCGGGCGCACCCATCGCGACCAGCTCGTCGCGCCGCACCAGCCCGCGACGGCGCAGCTCCGCGGCCCCGTCCGCGACACCGTCCATCGTGGACAGCTCAGCGGCGCGGGCAGCAGCCGCCCCGCGACGGCGCAGCGCAGGCGGTGCGACATCCAGCACGGTGACCCCAGCAGGAATGTGCCGGGTGCCGGGATCACGAACCAGCGCACGATCCCCGATCCGCAACGACAACGGTTGCACCAGGCCCAGCCGCACGGTATCCGCACCCAAGGGGCGGACCCGCGCAGACACCGCGGCCGTGCCTGCATGCAGCACCACGTGCCGGGGTAACTCGTCGGCCGCAGCACCAACCAGCCGAACGTCGACGCTACAGCTGCCCAACCACGCTCCCGGCGTGAGCAGGGCAGCACCACGGCGCACGGCGGTCAACGGCACCCCGCGCAGGTTGACCGCCACCCGAGCCACCGCCGGCGCGGACTCGACGGAGACGCCCAGAGACTGCAGCCCCCGCACACTCACCCGCCGCCCCCCGGGGACCAGCACCAACTCGTCGCCGACATGCACCGTCCCGCCGGCCAGCGTGCCGGTGACCACAGTGCCCGCACCACGGATGGTGAACGCCCGATCCACCCACAACCGCACGTCGGCCTCGACGTCCGGCGCGGGCAGCCCAGCGACCAGTGAGTCCACCGCGGCCCGCAGCTCGTCCAGCCCTACCCCGGTCGTGCCGGAGACACAGACCGCGGGAACCCGGCCCAGCGACGACGAGGCCAGATACTCTAGGGCCTCCTCGCGAGCCAGCTCCGGGTCCATCAGGTCGCTGCGGGTCACCACCAGCAGGCCATGCCGGACGTCCAGCGCGTGCAGTGCCTGCAGGTGTTCCCGGGACTGCGGCATCCAGCCCTCGTCGGCCGCGACCACGAACATGACGGCGGGCACCGGCCCGACCCCGGCGAGCATGTTCGGCACGAACCGCTCGTGCCCGGGCACATCGACGAACGCCACCGTCGACCCGGTGGGCAGGGTCGTCCAGGCGAACCCAAGATCGATGGTCATGCCCCGGCGGCGTTCCTCCGCCCAGCGGTCGGGCTCCATCCCGGTCAGCGCCCGGACCAGGGTGGACTTGCCGTGGTCGACGTGACCGGCCGTGGCTATGACATGCATGGCCCGCACGGTAACTCCCCCTGCCAGCCCGCCACCATCGCTCGTCGAACAATCTGTGAATCCGTGGTTACGATGCAAGCAGGAGCCGTTGAGGGGAGTTCGTCGTGCTGGCATTGCGGCGCGTCGTGCACGAGGTCCGCTCCGTCGAGATCGGCGTCGCCACTCACTACGAGCAGCACCAACTTGTGGTGGGACGGGATCAGGTGGAGGCGCTGTTCGCCCATCCCGCCCTGGCGTCGGTGCGCGCACACGTCGCGGTACCGGGGGACCGGGTCCGGATCGTCGCACCGCTCGACGTGGTGGAACCGCGCACAAAGGGACCGGGTAGCGGGACATTTCCCGGTTGGATGGCACCGGTCAACCGCAGGCGTGGCGGTGACACGCACGTGCTGCGCGGGGCGGCGGTGCTGGCCGCCGGGCACCTGCCACGCAATCAGGAGGGTCTGATCGACATGTCCGGTCCGGCCGCCGAGCTGTCCCCGTTCGGCCGGACGAACAACGTCGTGATCGAGTTCGACCGCGCTGAGGATGCTTCCTGGCAGGAGGCTGAGGTCGCGGTGCGCCGCGGGTTGCTGCGACTAGCCGTGCACCTCGCCGACGCCGCCGTCGACGCCGCACCCGACGCGATCGAGGAGCTCACGCCACCGCATCAGCCGGGCACGCCCACCGAAGGGCTGCCCCGCGTCGGTGTGATCACCAACCTGCAGACCCAGGGAGCGTTCAAGGACGTCTTCGTCTACGGGCGCAGCATGGCCGGCAGCCTGCCGACCCTGTTTGACCCCGCCGAGATCGAGGACGGGGCCGTGGTCAGCGGCCAGTACGGCCACCCGGCGCTGCGCAACCCGACTTACCTGCACCAAAACCACCCAGTGATCGCCGAGCTGCGGGCCCGCGACGGACAGAACCTGCACTTCGCCGGAGTGGTGCTGTGCCCAGAGCCGGTGGAGCAAGGCGACAAAGAACTGGTCTCCGCGCACGCCGCCTGGCTGTGCCGCGCCGCCGGCTTTGACGCCGCCATCGTGACCAAGGAGGGCGCGGGCAACGCCGACAATGACCTGATGTTGAAGGTTGATGCGCTGGAGGCCGACGGTCTGACAGCGGTGGCGCTGTACGCCGAGATGTCCGGTGCTGACGGCACCGGTCCACCCCTGGTGGCTGGCCCGCGACGAGGTGCGGTGGTCAGTACCGGCAATTACGATCAGCGGGTGCGGTTGCCGGCGGTCGAGCGGGCGTTCGGGGGCACTCGGCTGGGCATCGCCGACGCGGAGGCGACCTCCGCGGTCGAGGTCCCAACCGCCGCGATCCTGAGCGCCCTGAGCCCGCTGGGCGCCGGGCGGCTGACCTGCCGATCCGAGCAGCAGTGGGGAGATACAACCTGATGCGCATCGTGCACTACGTCAACCAGTTCTATGCAGGGCTCGGTGGCGAGGATGCCGCAGGTATCGGCCCCCGAGTGCGTGAAGGGACGGTCGGTCCCGGGCGGTTGCTGGCCCAGTTGCTCGGCGACGAGTACCAGATCGTGGCCACCATCGTCTGCGGTGATGATTACGCGGCCTCCAATGCCGCCGTCGCGCAGGAGCTGCTCGGGATGGCCCGTGCGGCCGGTGCCGAACTGCTGGTCGCCGGGCCCGCCTTCGGCAGTGGGCGCTACGGGCTGGCGTGCGCCCGGCTGGTCGCCGCCGCCGCAGCAGCTGGGCTGCCGGCGCTGGCCACGATGCACCCGGACAACCCGGGCATCACCGACGCGGGTGCCACGCCAGTCGTGGCCGCGGGCGCCACCGCCCGGGAGATGCGTCCAACATTGCAGCGAGTCGCCGCCGCGATCGCGAAACTGGCCACCGGCGCGACGCTGACCGCGGCCGACGGCCGGGTGGTTCGGGCCGCCCGGATCGGTCGTCTGGTCGAGCATCGCGCAGCACACCGCGCGGTCGAGCTCGTGCTGGACAGGCTCGGCGGTGACCGGGAGAGCACTGAGATCCCCGTCGGCGGGTTCGACGCGGTGGAGCCGGCGGCGCCGGTTGACAAGGCGGCCAGCGCGACTGTCGCGCTGGTGACCGAGGGTGCCGTGGTGCCCATCGGGAACCCGGACCGGCTCGAGTCGGCTCGTGCCACCCGCTGGTTGCGCTACCAGATTGGCGGGGTCGACGCACTGGTCTCCGGTGTTTGGGAGTCGGTGGCCGGCGGTTTCGCGACCACCGCCGCCAATGCCGACCCGAACCGGCTACTGCCGCTGGACGCCGCCCGCACGCTGGAGCGCGAGGGCGCGATCGGCCGGCTGCACGGCGAGTTCATGGTCACGGTGGGCAACGGCACGTCGGTGGCCACCGCGCGGCGCTTCGGCGTCGAGTGGGCCGCGGAGCTGCGCAAGGCCGGCGTGCAGGCGGCGATCCTGACCGCCACTTGAGGCACCGGGACGCGTTGCGGGTCAACGCTTGCCAAGGAGCTGGAGCGGGCCGGTATCCCCACCGCCCTGATCACCAACCTCGTGACGATCGCGGAGCAGGTCGGCGCGCCGCGCATCGTGCCGGGTCGAGGAATCCCCTACCCGTCGGGCGACCCGAACCTGCCGCCGCCGGCCGAGCAGGCGTGGCGGCGGCGGTTGGTGCAGCGCGCACTGGACGCGGTCGAGACCGCGGTGGAGCGCCCGACAATTTTCGACGTTCAGGAGCGGGCCGATGCCTGACGCAGCAGTCGTCCGGGCCGCCAGCCTCGTACTGGCGCACACCCCTGGCCTGGCCCGGCACGGCTCCAAGCCGATGCGAACGTTGGCTGGCGACGCCGAGCTGACGACCAGCTTCCTGACCAACATGCGCAGCTTCGACGAGGCCGTCGGCTACCCGCCGCACCAGGCGTTCCTGGGCGCATGCCACCCTCGCGAGCTGCCGCCCCGCCCGTGGGTCGGGGCTAGGTTCGCCGGCGCGCAACGCTTCGCGCCGTTCGGGGAACTGATGCCGGAGGACGAGTTCCTCGGGCTGATGGCCGCAGTCGACGAGTTCGACCTGCTGGTGCTGACCCCGGAGGTCGCCGAGCGGGCCGCCAAGCGGCTAGCTGCGCATCCGCTGGCAGCGCACCTGGACCTGGCCCGGATCTCCGCGGCGGCCGGGGATGTCACCGCTACCGTCGCCAGCGGCGCCCTGCCCGTGCACCTGGCGCCGGACTGTCTCGCGGGTGCGCTGCGTGGTGCGCACGCCGAGGACGAGTCGCTGGTCGCTCACGTGCTGCTGGAAAACCTGGCCTGCAAGGCCACCGGAACCCTGGCGCTGCTGCACCTGCTGCACGACAACGGCTTCGACCCGGCGGCCGTCGGCTACACGATCTCCTGCTCGGAGGAGGCGGTCGGCGACCGCTACCAGCGCGGCGGGGGCAACATGGGCAAGACGATCGCAGCGGTCGCCGGACTCACCGAGTCGTCCGGGGCGGACGTCAAAAACTTCTGTGCGGCGCCGATCCCGGCACTGGTGATCGCCGCCAGCCTCGTGGTGGCGGGGGTATTCGATCAGGTCGCAGTCGTCGCCGGAGGCTCGCAACCCAAGCTCGGAATGAAGTTCGAAGGACACTTGCGCCACGGTCTGCCCGTGCTGGAAGACGTGATCGGCGGCACCGCCGTACTGGTAACCGCCGACGACGGCGTCTCACCCCGGATCAGGCTCGACGCCGTCGGGCGCCACCGAGTGTCCTCGGGCGGCTCCGGTGCGCAGATCCTGCACGACCTGGCCGTGCGGCCACTGGAAGCGATCGGCGCCCGGATGCTGGACGTCGACGACTACGCCACCGAGCTGCACAACCCTGAAATCACCGAGCCGCAGGGCTCGGGAGACGTGGCGGCGCGCAACTACCGCACGATCGCGGCGTTGGCCGCGCGTCGCAAGGAGATCGCCCGCGAGGGGATCGATCCGTTCGTCGCGGAGCGTGGCATGCCGGGTTACGCCCCGACCCAAGGTCACCTGGCTTCTGCGGTGTGTTACCTGCCCCATGCCCTTCAGCGGCTCCAGGCAGGACCGGCCGACCGAGTGTTGCTGCTGGCAAAGGGCAGCCTGTTTCTCGGGCGGATGAGCCAGCGGTCCGACGGTATGAGCATCCTGCTGGAACGCAACGGAGGCTGAGCTCATGGGTGTGCATAAAAACGCTGTGCTGGACGCGACCAAAGAGACCTTCGAGGAGCTGGTCGGATCAGGCTTGGTGCTCGTCGACGTGTGGGCCGACAGCTGTCGCCCGTGCGTGGCGCTGGCACCGCACATGGCGAGCATCGCCGCCACGATCCCAGACCTGACCGTAGTGAAGCTGGATGCCAGCAAGGCACGGCGGCTGTGCATGTCGCTGCAGGTGCGCGGCCTTCCCACCATCCTGTTGTTTCACAACGGCCAGGAGGTGGCGCGGATTTCCGACCCCAGCCTCACCACAGATCAAGTCGATGCGTGGCTGGCCGAAGTGTTAGCGCAGTTGCCAACAAAGGAGGCGTGAATGTTCGACGGCAAGCAGGTCATCGTGATCGGTGAACGAGACGGGATCGCGGGGCCAGCGATTGCGGCGTGTGTCGAGGCAGCAGGTGCCCCGGTGGCCTATGTCGCCACCGAATGCTTTGTTTGAACGGCTGCCGGGGCCATGGACCTGTCCACCCAGGAGACGATCAAGCGTCTGGTTGACCAGCACGGCGCCGAGGCGCTGCTGGTTGTGCTCGGCGCGCCGGACGCAGAGAGCGCCGGGATTGCCGCCGAGACGGTGGTGCTCGGTGATCCGAGCTGGGCAGGACCATTGGCTGGGGCCCAGTTGGGCCTCCCCGTGTACCACATCCTCGAAGATGAGCTGCGCGCCGCAGTTCCCGCTGAGGTGTGGGAGGAGCAGGTCGGGTTAATGGTCGACGTGCTGGAGGTGGATGCCATTGCCGACGCGGTGCGGGAATTCCGCGAGCAAGCCTCCCACTAGCCGCTCCGCAGAAAACGTCTCAGCGCCACTCACCGACCCCCGATATGGAGACATATCGGGATGACAACGACCCGAGATAGCCCCGATATGTCTCCATGTCGGGGCTATCTACCGCCTGGGTTGCCCGGACCACGTTCGTCACCGGTGGTCATCCTGGTGGCCGAGGAGCGTGGTTAGCAGGGTGACAATCTGCTGATGTCCGGCGGCGGCACCGTCGAACTTGCCGCGCATCTCGATGAAGCCGTTGTCGACTTGGGCAAAGCCGGTCTCGACCCGCTGCCGGAGGTCAATGAGATCCTCGCGCATCGCGTTAAGCACCCGCGTGTTCTGCTCCCGGAACTCCCGGATCTCTCCGCGAATCTCGGCGACGTCGCGGTCGGCTCCACCCGCCAACACGCGGGCGGCGGCCGCATCCTGCTCGCTGTGGCACACCCGTTCGGCCAGCTCACGGACGTGCGTCTCGAGTGTGGCCACACGGGCCTCCAGGTCGGGCTGCTGAACCATGCCGGCCAGCGTAGCGGGCTGCTGCCCGGTGTTCGATCGCGTGGTTGTCGGTGCTGGTGACCGCGGCGCATCCGGTACTCCGTGGCCACGTCACCGGAGGGTCGGCGGTGGTGCGAATGGTGCCAGCACGTGCGGCACACAGGTCGGTCGGGATCGATGCTCGGCCTGCGGCGACATCCTGTACAAGTCGGGGACCGCTACATACTTTGACCACAGCGAGCACGTGCCCGCATGTGACACCTAACCTGATCAAGCATCGTTGCCCACATGACGACGTTGCCCACATCGGGCAACTTGCCGAAAAAGGCAACTACGGTCAAGATAGATCCATGGTCGCCCTCGCAGTCGATGAGCATGCCGTCCTCGAAGAGGGCATGGCTCGACTTGCTGAGCTGCTCGGGCCTGACTTCGAAATTTCGCTCTTCCGGGTGGGCGGGGGAAAGGACGACGAGCAGGACGCCGTCGCCGCGGACTCCGTCTACTCGATCCGAGCACTGGCCAACTCTGCACCCTGCGCCCAGGTTGTCGTTGAGGCAAAGGCGTCGTTGACGCCAGCAGCGGCTCAACAGGTCAGGGCTGCTGCTGGGCCGGCGCGCCTTCGGGGCTACCGAGCATGTTGCGCTCAGCCAGCTGGCGATTGACTGCTTGAGCGGCCCAGATCGGATGCCCGCTGAGGGAGAGGCCGTCCTTGCCTACATGGCCGCCACCGTGGATGCCTGGCGGCGAGACCCCGGCGAGCTGGCCAACGAGGCCGCTGCACTACCTTGAGCTGCCCATGAACACCTCTGGCTGGACGGCCGATGTCACGTTTTCCTAACGACATCTCGGCTGAATTCATCACGGTCGTTGCTCGCCGAGTCCTCCTCGATGCGGTGGAGGCGCTACATGCACACCGTGACGCCATCACTCTCGTCGGGGCACAGGCCGTGCACCTCCGCACCGCTGCCAGCGAACTGACGACCGCCTCGTACACAAGCGATGCCGACCCCGGAGTCGACCCCGAGGTTCTCGATGAGAGGTTCCGGTGCGGCATCGAGGTCGGGCGCTGGTGGATACAGCGTGCGCGTTAGCGGCCGGGGCGACGTGCCTGTCCGACGTCGAGGCGATGACCGCGCAAGAGGAGATCTTCGGTCCTGGGGGTGGGTCGTCGGATTCGACGATGTTGCGGGCGCTCGACGAGCTGGCCGAGCGCCTCGGCGGTGACGGGCTGCCCGGGCGGCGGCTGGCCCGGGCCACCGCGGCCGGTGCTGGTGGTCCGGCTCGACGCCACCTTGATCGAGGCTACCAGCCCCAAGGCCCAGGCTGCGGGAAACTACAAGGGCGGGTTCGGCTTTCACCCGTTGACCAGCTGGGCCACCAACATCGGTGACGCGTTGGCAGTGATACAGCGCCCGGGCAATGCCGCTCGTTCACCGCGGCCGATCACCTCGCGGTCCTGAAGGCGACGTTGGTTCAGATCCCCGCCCCGTGGCGCACCGACGTGCTAATCAGCATCGACGGCGCGGGCGCCTCCCACGACGTCATCGACTACCTCACCTCGTTAAACACCGCGCCCGAGCACGGCAGACGCGGCCGCCGGGTGGAGTACAGCATCGGCTGGCCGGTCGACGACCGGACTGTGGCCGCAATCGAGCAACTACGCGAGCGCGACTGGGGTACCGCGGTGCACGCCGACGGCGCCCTCGACCCCGCCGCGCAGGTGACGGACCTGACCGGGATCCTGCGCCACGGTCCGGGCGGCGACCGGCTGGCGACCTGGCCGGCCGACATGCGCGTCATGGCTCGACGCACCCCGCGCCCGGTCGGCAAGCCGGCCAAGCTCGGACTGGGAGTACGGCGCGTTCGTCACCAACACGCCTGCGGCGCCCGCAACCTGCCCTCGATCGACTACGGCCGCAACGCCGCCTGGCTGCAACTGGCCGCCCCGGCCACCTCGCTGACCGCCTGGCTACGCCACAGCGCACTCGGCGGCGACCTGGCCAAAGCCTCCACCAAAACCCTGAGGTTTCGGATCCTGTCCACCCCGGCGCGGCTGGGCGACGCTGCCGAAGACCCGCACGTTGCGCGCCCCACGTCGAGCGGCAATCTCCATGAGGGCACGGCGGTGCCGACGTAGACGCCGGACCAGTCGCGTGTCGGGCAGTTCGAGCTGATCCACACTATGATGCTATCACCCGAGGCATCCGCCACCGGGTCACAATTTGCACGACAGCGTCGTCTGGTCGCTGTCTTTCGGCTTGAAGCGACTCTCGAAGTCACCACCGCTGGTGTCACTCCCCGGATAGGCAGTCACCGCGTCGGGAAGTTGGGTCTGGAAATTGTGCCGCCACTGCGTCCGCAGGTAGTCACTGATCACTGCGTTGAGCTTGAGGCAGTCCGCGTGGTGCCGCCCGCGCAACCCGATGCCGTAGTACTGGAGTTCTCCGAAAACACCCGGAAGGACGACCTTGAACTTGCCCGGATTGGCGTGCGTGTATCCGTAGAGAACGAGCGCATCGGTGAACACCGCGTCGGTGTTGTGTGCGCGGAGATCGTCGACACACTCCCTAGCAGTGAGATGCTGTGTCATCGTGTTCACGATGGGCAAGTTCACCGGCACACCGGTACTCTTCGCAATAGTGCAGACGCTCTTGTTTTTGAGACTGTCCTTGGTGGTGACGCTCGTATCGTCCGCGCGGATCAGCAACGCCTGCGGACTGATCATGTAGGGTCCCGCGAAGTCGATGCCCTACTGATTACGTGCCGGTGTGATTGAGTACGTCGCGATGACAAGTGTCACGTTGCTGCTCTTGAGCATGGGCTCTCGGTCGGCGTAGGTGAATGGCTTGGCCGTCACCGGGGTACTCAGTCCGACTCCGATCGCGTTCATCAGGTCAATGTCGAAACCCGCCGGGTTGAGGGCGCCCGCTCCGAAGCCCGGCTGGTCCTCGACTACCCCCACGATGATCGTTCCGGTAAGGATGGACGGATCCGGATCACCGCAGCCGACCAGGAGGACGAGTGCGCCCAAGACGGTAAGCCAGCCCCTTGTTCGCACCCTGCACGTCCTCCCTGGAAATATCCGCTACTTGTTCTGGAGCTTCGCGCTGTCTACCCCCAGATTCACGGCGCAGTTCTGATCACCACGAGTGTTCATGACAGCAATGTCCGCGTGGAGCTTCGTGACCCCAGTCGGCAGGTCTACCACTATCGGGATTCCGGAGCTCGTAGAGACCGCCCTACCACGATTTCCTGCCGTGTCGGGTGTCACCAAGAGCGACGTGCTCGGGACGCAACTGCCGATGTCGCCGTTGTGATCGACGACCCGGAACACCAGCAGGATGGCGTCTCGCTGCGCGGTGACCGTGAGATCAAGTGCGGCGTGATCGTCCGGTAGTACGCCGATATTATGGTCCAGGGTTACAGTGGAGAGCACGTCGAGGGTGCGGTTGGCCTGGTAGAAGGACCAACCGGCCCAACCTCCGCTGACCACGAAATCCACCATCAGGATGGCGGCGACAACTCCTCGGGTGACTTTAGGGTCGATCGCCGGGAGCTTCGGGGGCTGGAAGACCCCGATGACGAGGGTGACGCCAGTGACGACGCTCACGAGCGTCGCGGCAACGGTCGAGGCAACACTCGTCCTGGCCGCGACAAAGCCGAGAAGCACGATCGTCCAGATCAACACAACCAAGCAGGCGCAAAAGAACGCACGCGTGAAAGGCGTTGAACGTACATGACTGACCGATGACTCCGCCAACTCCGGAATAGAAGGCAGCTGCGGTTTCTTTCCATACTCAGCGTCACTCGACAGACACACGAGCACTGAACCGCGATACTACCCCGATCGAGCAAGGGCAACCACCGCCGAGACAGTGTCCAGAACATGAACAGGGGAGGTGCGGCACGCGCGTCGGAGCCGCGTGATCCTAAGCTCCTCGCATGGCGCGGTACTTCAGTGTGCATCCGGTCGACCCGCAACGGCGCGTGATCGGTCAGGTGATCGAACTGATCCGCGTCGGTGGGCTCGTCGTCTACCCCACAGACTCCTGCTTCGCCCTCGGCTGCCAGCTCGGCAACTCCAGCGGTCTGCACCGGATCCGCGAGATCCGCCACCTCGACGACAAGCACCATTTCACCCTGGTGTGCCGGGACTTCGCCCAGCTCGGCCAGTTCGTCCACGTCAGCAACACCGCATTCCGGCTGATCAAAGCCGCGACCCCGGGCAGCTACACGTTCATCCTGCCCGCGACAAAGGAGGTCCCACGCCGGCTGCTGCAGCCGAAGAAGAAGACCGTCGGGGTGCGGATCCCGCGGCACCCCGTCGTGCAGGCGCTGCTCGCCGAGCTGGACGAGCCGCTGCTGTCATCCACGCTGCTGCTCCCGGACGAGCCCGAACCGCTGACCCAGGGCTGGGAGATCAAGGAACGGCTCGACCACGCAGTCGACGCGGTGCTCGACTCGGGCGACTGCGGCACCGAGCCGACGACCGTGATCGATTTCTGCGGACCCGAACCCGAGATCATGCGTCGGGGCGCCGGTGATCCCGCCCGGTTCGAGTAGCACTCACCTACCCGTGCGGGCAAGCCGCAGCACAGCTCGCACAACCTGTTTGGCGGCGTGGGAGCACTTCGCTTCGGCAGCCGCCGTGGGAAGTCTCTCGAAGTAGTAGGAGCGGACGGGAACCTCCCGCGCCCCAAAAGTACTCTTGAATCTCTTCAATTCCTCAGTTTGGTACAGGCCAAAATCGTAGCTCTGCCGTTCATTGGCGCAGGCAGCCTCGATCGCGTAACGGTGGAGGAGTTCGTTCGCGCCGGTGCCACGCGCCAGTTCTTTGTTCATCGCCCCCCGCCAGTAGGTGGCCCGCGGGCCTCTCGTGAGCACGAAAATGCCAGCGAGCGGTTCACCTCCCCGCCACGCTATCCACACGGTGCACCGCTCGCCCATCCGCTGGGCCACTGTCGCAAACTTGCTCTGCGGCTCACGGCTCTGCGCACGCCAACGCATCAACGACAATGGATGACCCCGCTCCTGCGCCCATCTGTCGACGGAGCTCCGATACAGCACGTCGAAGACCGGAACGAGTCGTCCGGTGTTATCCGACTCCACCACAACGCCACGCCGTTCCGCTTTCCGAGAATTGGAACGCACTTTGCTCGTGAACCGTTCCGACCACACCGTGGAAAAACCACCGCGGAGATCGAGCACCTGCGCGGTCCGGGCGGTGGAGTACACTGTTCCCGGAACCGCTGATGCCCATACCGCGGCATCGTCCCCGCCCACCATGACGCGGGTGCGCAGGCCAGGATGGCGCCGGATCTCCTGGATCAGCGCCCGGGCCTGCCCGGATGACGCTGGGCCTGCTTCGCTGAGGAAACCACTCGCATCAACACCAAGACCCCATCCCTGCGGTGGTGACTCGAACAGGGGGACTCCGGTTCTCCGCAGACGAGGCAGGATCAGTCGTCGTCCATCTTCTCCCCGGAACAGCAACGTGGCGTCCGAGAAACGGCTGGAACTACAGATGCAGTCAGTCCACTCGGGTGTCTTCGAGAGCGCGATGCTCTCGTCACGGGCGACCAGGTCCGCCCAAGCGGGACGGGCAGCCATCCCTTCCGCCTCGATGGACATGCGATAAGTGTGAGAAAGCACCATGTGGTAGACACCCCTCGGTATTTTACCCTGGCAAGCTGGTCCCTCGCGCCATGGTGGCCCGGAGCACCAGGGCATAGACCCCGAGCGCTACGGTCCCGCCCAGGGTGAGGATGGCGAGGTTGCTGAGCTGGCTGCCACTGTGGGCATGCTGGACCCACCACACCGCGGCCGTCACCGGCACCATCGCGACCGTGGCCACCAGCGCGCCAATCAGAGTTCGGCGCTCGATGAACCGTTCGGGCCGGATCACCCGGCGCAGTCTGGTCAGCACCATCCCGGCGGCGGCGAGCTCACCGGCCAGGATGGCCACCACCAGCCAGACCAGGCGCTGCCCATCGGCGGGCAGGAGCAGACCCGCGGCGGCGACCAGCACGATCACCCCGAAAGACACCTCGCTGGCCCGCCGTGGAATGCGGTCGTCCAGCCGCGCGTAGAGCGCCTGGGAACCGAGGTCGGACACCCCGCCGGCCAGCTGGGCCACCGCCACCACCGCCAGGCAAGCGGCGAGTGGACCGATCAAGGCCGCATGGCGCAACTCACCGTTGGCGAGCGTGCTAGCGATGGGTCCGCAGAGCACCGCGAGCAGCACCAGCAGCGGCAGGCTGGCGATCACAGCGTAGGACAACCCCTGGCGCCACGTTGAGCCGAACGTCACAGCGTCCTCGCGATGAGCGGCGTGCGCCAACCCGGGCAACGCGGCCATCGACACCGCACGGGCACTGACGTAGGACAGGGAGAACAACACGGAGTAGGACAGTTGCACGACGAACACGCCACCGGGCACCGAGCTGGCCAGCGCGAACAGCACGTACATCGCCGCTGCCGGGCACGCCGCCACGCCGACCGAACGCGCCAACCTGCGGGTCACCGCGACTGCCTCGGGGTCCGGCCGCCAGCGCATCGACGGGCGAGTCAACAGGCCCACTCGCGCCGCACCGAAGAGCTGCAATACCGCGTGCAGCACGACAGCCACGGTACTGCCCACCCCGAGTACGATCACCATGTCGAGCGGCACATGATTGATGTCCAGACCCGTCCCGTAGTACCAGCCGACCAGCACCACCGTCAGGATCAAGACGACGTTCTCTACGGCCGGCGCGGCCGACGCAAGCGCGAAGCGCCCACACGCCCGTTGCGCGGCCATGCCGAGATGAGCCACACAGTTCATCAGGACCTGCGGGGCGACCAGCAGGATCAGCAGCGTGGTCAACCACAGCCCCCGCGCCCGTTGCGCGGGATCGGAGATCCCGACGCTCAGTGTCCAAGCCAGCACCGGCGCGACGATCATCAACGACACGACGACCGCAGACGAGACCACGAGTAACCACCCGGCCACCCGGCCGAGCACCTCCCGGGCCCGGGGCAACCCCCCGGCGCCGAGGGCGCGGACCACGCTGGGCACCAGCACCATCGTCAGTACCGGCCCGGCGATCAACGTGAACACGATGCTCGGCACGACATAGCCGGCCTGGAAGCAGTTGGCGAAGTAGGTGGGTCCCAGCACCGCACCGATCACGACCACCCGGAGCAACCCGGTGGCCCTGCTGACCAGCGTCCACCCGGCAACGGTGGCCGAGTTCCGCGCCGTCGTGGTGGGTGTCTCGCTTCCCAGCGCAGTCACCACACCCACCAACCGCCTGTCGTGGCCGGATGCGCCATCCACCTCACCTCGCTCGTCGTCAGCCGCATCGAGATCACCTCGCTGGGGATCAGCGCGAAGTGTTGTCGGACTCCTGAAACCCCTGTTCAGACTGCCGGTCGATCTGGAACGGGCGCAGGTTACCGGCCACGGTGTTGCCGGTAACCGTGCAGTTCGTGGAACCCTCGGTGATCATGACGGCACGGTCGCCCGGACCGGAAAAATGGTTGTCCCGCACGATGACGTTGGGAAAGTTCCGTAACAAGACGGCTTGTGCACCGTTGACCTGGACCGTGTTGCGCTCGAAGATGATCGTGGTCTGTCTCACCGGGGCGCTAGGACCACCGCGCTCGTCGTTAGTGGCGATCAAGGCCTGGACGTCGACGTTCGTGCAGACATTGTCAGCGATGATCACGTCGTAGGTGGGCGGGGCGTCGCGGGTGTCATAAGTCTGGAAGCAGTCGGTGTGCGGACCTCCATGTGGGTAACCGGAGGCCTTGATGTCCTTGATCGTGTTCCCGGTGAACCGGAGACCATTCCCGAAGAACCGGATACCGTCGGCGTCACCCAGCGTGCGCAGCACGGACTCGCTCACCGTGTTGTTCCGGATGGTGCTCCGCTCCCCGGAAATCCAGATACCGGTCCCGTCGGCCCGCTGGACGGTATTCGACTCGATGATCGTGTCCACGCAGTCCCGGCACTCCAGGCCGTTCGCGGTGGCGTTGTAGATCACATTGTTGCGGGCGACGAGTCCACGACCGGTCATGGTCAGGCCATCCCCGTCGCGCAGCGTTAGGCCCTGCACGACAACGTAGTCGGCGTTGACGTTCAGGGTGCGCAGCGTCGCGCCGTCGGCGACGATCGTGATCGGTTGCTGAGGTGCCCCGGAGGTTGTCACCTCCAGCTCGGCGTCAGCCAGACCGTCGCCACTCAAGCACACGGTGCTACCGGGCCGAACTCGCTGCAGGGCCGCGCTGGCCTGACCGGGTTCGGTGACCCGGTCGGTGCACTCGGCCGGGAGCGGACCGGCCTGGTTGGAGGGGGGCGGACCGCCGGGTGGCGCAGCGCCGGGGGAAGCCGTGCAGCTGCTGATGATCAGCACTAACCCGATCATCGTGGCGCACAGCCAGCGGATCTTGATACCGATCACGTGCGCGTCCCACCATACTTGAGCGGCTAACCACTGATGTCGGCTCATGCTGGCGCCTCCCGCACCTCGGCGACTATAGCCCACCGCGCGCCCGCTGGTGTGCGTGTTCACAAAAATCGAGACAGACACGCTCGAAGGTGCTTGGCATGGCGACCCGGCTTACCTACCCGTGTGCGCAATCCGCATTACAGCTCTGATAGCATACTTGGCCGCGTCGTAAACCTTGGCTTCGGCAGCTGCCATGGGGAGGCTCTCGAAGTAATAGATGTGCACGGGGACCTCGCCTGCCCCAAAAGTACCCTTAAATTTCCTCAGGTCGGCAGTCTGAGATAGCCCAAAATCATAGCTCTGCCGTTCGCCGGCACAGGCGGCCTCGATCGCGCAACGATGGAGGAGCTCGTTCGCACCAGTGCCACACGAACGTTCTTTGTCCATCGCACCCCGCCAGTAGGTGACCCGCGGACCCCTCGTCAAGTTAATGATACCAGCGATGGGCTCACCCTGCCGCCATGCTATCCAGACAGTGCAGCCCTCACCCAAACTGCGCGCTACTGCCGCGAACTTGCGCTGCGGGTGCTGACGCTGCGCAAGCCAACGCATCAACGTTACCGGATAATTCCTATCTTGGGCCCATCTGTCAACAGAGCTCCGGTACAGCACGTCGAAGACCGGAATCAGCCGGCCAGTACTGTCCGACTCCACGACAACTCCCCGTCGTTCTGCTTTCCGGGAGTTGGATCGCGCCTTGCTCGTGAACCGTTTCGACCAGACCGCGGAAAAACCACCGCGGAGATCGAGCACCTGCGAGGTCCGAGCAATGGAATAGACCATGCTCGGAGCCGCCGATGCCCATGCCTGGGCATCATCCTTACCCACCACGATACGGGTGCGCAGACCGGAACGACGTCGGATCTCCTGGATCAGCGCACTGGTCTCCCTGGGCGACGCCGGCCCTCCTTCACCGAGGAAACCGCTCGCATCAGCACCCAGATTCCAATGGCGCGGAGGCGATGAGAACAACCCCGGGAAAGAAGGGTTCCGCAGGCGAGGCAAGATCAACCGACGTCCATCATCTCCCCGAAACAGCAACGTCGCTTCCGAGAAATGATCGGAGCTGCAAATGCAATCGGCCCACTGCGGCGTCTTCGAAAGCGGGACATTTTGGTCTTGACCGACCAGATCTTCCCAGGCCGGACGGGCATCAGTACCCTCTGCTTCGATAGACACGCGGTAGGCTTGCCGAATCATGATGTGACCAGTCCCCCCTCGATACATCGGTCCGGAGGGCCCCAGTCCCCCGGAAAAAGCAGTACTCTGCGCAGCGCCGCTAGGGCAAAGCCAGGCACCGCCTAGATGCGACGCTCGGCCAGCAGCTCCGATCGTAGGGCAGAACACCCACCGCCAGCAGGCATGCTGGCACGCTACTCGCTGCAAGGTTGTCGAGCATGCCCTGTAAATCGTCGCGGTTCGGGCAAACGTTACCGAACGAGCCATCTCCCCTGGTCGCTGCCGGGCCGGGTGGCCAGCTTGCGCAGCACCGGGTACCGAGGAGGCCGATGGGGCGGAAGATCCCGGACAGACCCGACGTTGCGACCATCAGGCGATCTGATCGCGACCAATCCACGCCACCGGATACTGTCGCACACCGACCCAGGGGGAATAGTGGCCAGGGTATTCGTCAGCCATGCCAGCGCCGACAAAGCGTCGACCAATGAGGTGCATGGGTGGCTGGTTGCTGAGGGTCACGAGGTGTTTCTGGACCGGGACGTGCGCAGCGGCATCGTCGTGGGTGAGGAGTGGGGCAAGCGGCTGCACGAACGCCTGCGCTGGGCCGATGCGGTGGTCTGCGTGGTCACCTCCGCCGCGGTGGCGTCGGGGTGGTGTTGGACCGAAATCGGAATCGCCCTGTCGCGGGGCAGCCGGCTGTTGCCGGTCCGGGCCGAGCCGGGGGTGGATCATCCGCTGCTGGCGTCTGCCCAGTATGCCGACCTCACCCGGGACCCGGTCACTGCTCGGGCGGCGCTGGTGGAAGCGTTGCGTCAGCTGGACGCGGCCGGGGGCCGGGGATGGCCGGATGATCGGTCACCGTTTCCGGGACTGCGCCCGCTGGACGTCGACGAGCATCGGGTGTTCTTCGGCCGCCACAACGAGGTGGAGCAGCTAGCCGAGCTGTTGCGATCTCCCGTCGAGCGGGCCGAAGGGGCCGTACTGCTGGTGGTAGGCCCCTCGGGCTGCGGCAAGTCGTCGCTAGTGCGGGCCGGGCTGCTGAGTGTGATGGCTGACGAGCCGAGCTGGTGGACGCTGCCACCGATCCTGCCGGGTGCCGACCCGGTGGCGGCGCTGGCTCGAGGACTGGCCACCGAGGCCCAAC
>JBOHFG010000196.1:0-40491 GCA_050699575.1 Pseudonocardiaceae bacterium | reverse complement strand
AACCAGTGACCTCTACCGTGTCAAGGTAGCGCTCTCCCACTGAGCTAATCGCCCGAGGCGGAGGCGGGAATCGAACCCGCGTACAGGGCTTTGCAGGCCCTTGCCTAAGCCACTCGGCCACTCCGCCATGCATACCGGAGGGGGTTCCACAGCCGACGGCCTGAGGTCGACGCTCCGGAAAGACCCCGGGCGGCCCGGCATGGAGGGCCGCGCAGAGCGGACGACGGGATTCGAACCCGCGACCCTCACCTTGGCAAGGTGATGCGCTACCAGCTGCGCTACGTCCGCATGTTCCCGACGGGACTTGGCCCGGCTCCCCGCCCGGGTGTGTCCAGAACTGTAGCCGAACCGGGAAGCCAGGATCAAACCGGGCTCACGGCAGGTCGTTGGCGATCATCTGGTCGAGCGCATCGTCGACGTTCATCCACAGGGTCTCGTTCCCGGGTAGGACGATGTCGTAGCTGGCGTCGAGAAACTCGGCGAGCCGCTGGGCGCTGGCCTCGAAGACGGCGTGGCCTGACGGGGAGTTGAGCTCCACCACGACGATCTCGGGGTCACCTGAGCCCGGTCGGATGCGCACATCGCCGTCGCCGGCGTGGGCGAGCAAACCGTCTGCGAGCAGGTCACGGGAGAACACCCACTCGACCCAGCCCGCGCGCCCGGTGCGGAAGGCCGCGATGATGGCGTACGGGTCGCGGGTGTCGTAACGGAGCTCAACTTGAACAGGGACCGCGGGAGTGCGCGGCGCAAGCAGATCAAATACCGCCGATGAACGGAGGGTCACATGGTCGTTGCGCATCGTAGTCGCCCCTTTCTGTGCCTTCGGGCCCTGAAACGACTGACTCTCGCTGCTGTGACGCGGGGACGCCTGAGCTACGCCCGGATGCCTAAGACAGACCACTCGGACGGGGCAGGGACTCTCACCCGCAGCGGCGCTATCGTCGCTCATCGTGCCTGCCGACCGGCGTCGGCGGGGATACTGCGAGGCAACTAACCTGAACCGGTAGGTGGTGGCCGGCGTAGGTACGACGTGAGGATCTCCCTGGTGGCCGATGAGGCTCGATCGAGCGCTCCCCGGCCTGACCGAGAGCAGGCTCCTGCAGAGCCCTCACCGCCGGCGCTCAGCGAGGCCGAGGGACCTTCCGACGCTGAACTTGTGCGCAGGCTCAGCAATGCCGACGGGGCGGCACTGTCTCAGCTTTATCAGCGATTCGGACGGCCCTGCTACTCGCTGGCCCGTCGGATCTGTGCGGATGAGGGGCTGGCCGAGGATGTGGTGCAGGAGGTGTTCCTGACGCTGTGGCGGGATCCGACCCGCTTCGACCCATCGCGGGGTGGCTTCGCCACCTGGCTGCTCACATTGATCCACCACAAGGCTGTGGACGCGGTGCGCAGGGAGAGCACCATCCGCCGTCGCATGGTGGCGGCGCCCGAAGCGGGCGAGGACTGGTCGCCGACACCGGTACCGGGCGCCGACCAGGCGGCGCTGGCCCGAGTCGCGGCCGGTCAAGTGCGCGCAGCGTTACATCGCTTACCAGTCGAGCAGCGGCAGGTGCTGGCGCTGGCGTATTTCGGCGGGCACACTCAGCGTGAGATCGCCGTCCTGACCAGTGTCCCGTTGGGCACGGTGAAGTCTCGTATGTTCACCGCGGTGCAGCGGCTGCGCACGCTGCTCGCCGATCAGTTGGGCCCGGACACCCTTGTCGCTGAGGCCCGAGTGGTGAGGGAAGTGAGCCGGTGAACAACCAGCACCGTGTTGCAGACTGCCCCCATCGGGAACTGGCCGTCGGGTGGGCGCTGCACGCCTTGGAGCCCGCCGAAGAGTCCCTGGTCGCCACGCACATGCCGGATTGCCCGACATGCACCCGTACCGTCGCGGAGACTGAGCAAGTCTGCGCCACGCTTGGCCTTTCGGTGCCGGAGGTGATACCCAGCGCCGAGTTGGAGCAGCGCGTGCTTGCAGTCGCGATCGATAGGGAGGCAGCGCCAGTCGTGCCATTGCCATTGCCACCGCCGACACCGGCACGACACATCACCGAGTCATGGCGATCCCGTACCGGGCTGCTGGCTGTGGCCGCGGCATTGGTCTTGGTGGCCGCTGTGGGGGTACTCGGTGTACGGGTGGTGCAGCTCAGCGATGAGCGCAATCTGGCGGCAAGCCAGGTCACGGCGATATCCGAGGCGATACACAGAGCGGCGGACCCGGCGGCGGTCAGGGTGCCACTGGTCGCCGACAACGGCGGCGCGGTAGGCATGGTGCTCGCGAGCCCGAATGGTGTCGCGGTGGTGGCCACCCGCCTGCCAGACAACCGGGTGGCAGACGAGATTTACGTGCTGTGGGGGCTCAGTGACCAATCACCGACGGCGTTGACGGCGTTCGACGTGGCGCCGGACGTAGCCGGGCTGCACGCCGTGCCCTCCGCGAAAGGAGCAGGGAATTTCACCGGCTACGCTGTCTCGCTGGAACCGGGTCGACGTACCCCTGCGACACCAACGAAAGTCTTGGCGAGTGGACAGGTGAGAAGCTGACAGTCGAGGAGAAGCCAACCCGGCAGTCGAGCGACCGGGCTGAGCACGAGCACTGGTACAGCCGTTTCCGGGAGCGGGTACGTCGTCGGCCAGGTATCGATCTTGCTTACCGGATCACGGTGGGTGTGGTCGGTACGGTGGTGCTCGTCCTCGGTGTCATCGCCATCCCCTACCCGGGGCCGGGTTGGCTGATCGTGTTCGCCGGCCTTGCGATCCTGGGAACCGAGTTCCACTGGGCTCAGCGGGTGCTCCACGGGGTTCGCGGTCGCTACGATGCCTGGACCGACTGGATGCGCCGGCAGTCGCTGGTCGTGCGTCTGGTGGTGATCGCCGTGACTGGGGCTACCGTGCTGGCAACGTTGTGGCTACTGAACGCCTTCGGTCTGGTCGCGGGGTGGGTTGGGCTGCAGTGGGATTGGGTGCGTTCGCCGCTGGCCTGATCCGGTATGGTTACGCCGCCCGCAGCGGCCAGCGAGGGCGATTAGCTCAGCGGGAGAGCGCTTCGTTCACACCGAAGAGGTCACTGGTTCGATCCCAGTATCGCCCACAGCCGAACGGCCTGGTCAGGGGGACTTTCCAAGTTCTGAACCAGGCCGTTCTGCCTTTCCGGGCCGTGGTGCGTGACTAGCTGAGTGACCACGGCTGGCGGGGCCCGCGCGCCGCCGAGGGAGTTGCCCACCAACACCCTCCGCTCGACGCCATTGGCGTCCAACACCGCGAGCGCGTCCGCGACCAGTTCGGAGGGTACGCGGTCGGGTCGGTGGGCCGGCTCGAACGGCCGGTGCCGCGCGGGCCAGGTGCCGGCGACCGCGCGGGTGCCGCCGTAGGCGTCCGGGCCGAAGCCGTTGACCTCGAGGATCAGCGGCACCGACCGGGTGACGCCCTTGTTGTCACCGTCGGCGCGTACCCCGGTGGAGACGTAGCTCCACATGGGTGGTTCCCGACGTCGAAGAAGTCGGCGGAACGGACGTGGTCGTCTTGTTAAGCGCCGGCGACGTAGCCGGGGATCGTACTGCGGGTTTCGGTGGTCATCGGACTCTTCTCAGGGTCGGACTTCGTAGATCAGGTTGAACGGGGTCTGCGCGGCGCGGCGGAACCGGGTGAACCCGGCGTCGACCATCACCTGGTGGATCGCGGCCTCGCCCGCCTGCGCGCCCAGGGCGTAGCCACCCGGCTGGGACAGCCCGTTGGGCACGCACAGGAACGTCGACGCGCTGTAGTACAGGCGACCGACCGGGTTGAGGTTGTCCTCGACCGTGTCGCCGGCAAACGGCTCGGCCACCAGCCAGGTGCCGTCGCGGGCCAGCGCCTCCCGGACGTGGCGTGCCGCGCCGACCGGGTCGCCCATGTCGTGCACGCAGTCGAACGATGTCACCAGGTCATAGCCCGACCCCGAGAACGTCTGGGCGGCCGCCACCTCGAAGCGGGTGCGGTCGGCCACCCCGGCCTCGGCGGCCCGCTTGCGGGCCATGTCGATCGAGGCGGCGTCGTAGTCCGAGCCACTCACGGTGGTCCTCGAGAAGGACTGGGCGAGGATCACCGACGAGGATCCGAGCC
This sequence comes from Pseudonocardiaceae bacterium, assembly GCA_050699575.1. GTDB lineage: Bacteria > Actinomycetota > Actinomycetes > Mycobacteriales > Pseudonocardiaceae. The sequence goes on along the minus strand of JBOHFG010000196.1, from coordinate 36,405 downwards.
CGCAGCCGATATCGGCCACCCGCGCCCCGGCCGTCACCTTCGCCTCGACGCCGTCCAGTGCCGGGATCCAGTTCGGCACCAGCTCGGCGACGTAGCCGGGCCGGAAGAGGACGTCGCAGCCCACGGCGACGTCCTCGTGGACGGCCGGACCCCGGTCCGGGTGGAGCTGCTCGGACCGATGCGGCTGGTGGTCGAGGGCACCGCCGTCGAGGTGCGTGGGCCGAAGCGCCGCGCGGTGCTCGCGGCGATGCGCTCCGCGGCTACCGCGACGTGATCGACTACTGGGCGGTGACGGGTAACTGGACCCATCAGTGGGTGACGTTGCGCAACCTCGCCGGCCTGCTGCGCCGGCTCGGCGACGACGAGCCGGCCGCGTTGCTCGACGCCGCAGCCGACCAGGCACCGGACGCGCCCGCTGCCGGCCCAGCCGGCGATGCCACACCGCCACCGCAGCGCCACCCGTCGGCAGGGACTGCCGGCCGCGCCGACGTCCTCGACGTGGCGCGGCGAGCGATCGACCAGCACCTCCGGCGGACCTGATCGGCACGGTGACGCCGCCGTTGTTCTCCGAAGCGCCAGTGTGTGGCGTGCGTGCGCCACGCGAGAACGGGCTGCGTATCTGGGTTGCGGGCGGCCTCAAACGGCGCCTGTCCGATGCCGTCCACCGCCGCCTCGTCCGCGACGCGCACGACACCGCGGCGGGCCCGGGAGGACACCAGGGGGCGACTACAACATCCAGCGCGGCCGGCTCAACCCCTACCACCGACTCTTCGGACAAGTCACTTCCCGGACCCGCCGAGACGGACACTACCAACCCGACAAGCGTCTACTTGACACCGAGTGGCGCCGAAGAGGTCACTGGTTCGATCCCAATCTCGTCCATCACCAAAACCCCAGTTCAGAGGCCCTTTCGAGGGTTTGTCGGCCGGGTGACTGACTTCGGGGTCGCTGCCCAGACAGACCAGGTTCGGGTGTCTCGTCGTGCCAGGCGGTCAGGTGGGCCAGCACTTGGGTCGTGAAGTCGGCAAGCTCGGCGATCGTGTGGTCCGTCTGCCTACTCGTTCCTTGAGCGCCTGGACGTCATTCTTGAGGCGGCTGATTTGGGCGACGAGCAACGCGGTCAGGACGAAGGAATGGGACAGCGCAGGGTCGGCACGAGGCACCTCTCGCGAACGACTTTCGCTCTGCCCAGCGCCTGCCCCCACCCGCAAGACCAGAGCCCGTTTGGCCGGCTCGATGACCGCAGTTCTGACGCAACGGGCACCACGAGCCAGCCGATCGGCCCCAATTCGCGCACCCATCGAGCAATCTGCCGTGTCCGCGCACCGCGCCCGCACCTGCCAATCGCAGGGTTGTTGGTTTCAGGTCCAACTCGGGGAGTGCGGCGCAACGCGAGCGCCGGTCCCCGAACGAACCGGTCCTGACCAGGATCGACGTGCAGTTTGCGCGGGTAAGGGCTACACTAGCGCAGTTAGGCCTCTGGACCTCGGTAGTTGAGTGGTTGGGCGGCCAGCGCGGATCACGTTAAAGCACCGGGTTTCCTTATGGACGACAGCGCGAATCACGACCGGGGGAGGGTTGCCGCTGTGGTGGGTTTCGCTGGGTATCGACCGAGGCCAGCCGAGTCGTTCACACCATCGGTCGGAGTGTATTCCCTGTGTCGCGGTTGGCCCCGCGGTGTTAATTCACCTGGCGGCCTCAGCCGACTACACGGGCCTGTGTCTGCTCACCCACCCCGGCCCGACCAGCCATCCGAACCTATTGAGGTACCAGCGTCCGCCCACCTTGGCCCACCGACCTCAAACTACCGCCCGCCGGGTGGTCGCCTCGGCGCTGCCGGGGTGCTGAGCCCTTGAAGATAGATGAGGACATATGGAAATCGTTGGCTACGTCGCAACAACCCTGGCAGCGATCATCGTCGTTGGCGTGCTCACTCTCGGACTGATCACGATCCCAGATATCCGCCGCTACCTGCGGATCCGCAACATGTGACCGGCGACCACGCGACATGTCGCTGCCGTTCCCACCGGCGATAATTCAACGTGATCGCAGTTCGGCGACCAGCCCGCGCTAGGTTGGTCGCAGCACTGCTGTCGGTCGTTCGGACGCGGTTCTCGGCCCCTGCACGCCGACGTTTGGCAGCCCCACGGCCATTTCGTCTGCGGCCTCGTTCGGGCTGAGCTCGGGGTGGATATCACCGGAGCGTGTCATCGGTGCGGGATCCTGGTGCAGCACCTGTCAGGTAGCGGGAGTCAGCTGCGTATCCTGCCCTTTTCCCGTCAGCGCCGGTCTACGATCACCTCCTCCGTGCTGTCTCCGGTCCGCAGGCGATATCGCCCGACGGGCGTGCTTGAGCCCAGCGCGCAGCAGCGACGATCCAGCCACCGCAGTCAGCCGTGCTAACCATTCTTTGGCGGCGCTTTCCTCTTCGCATGTAGGGCTGTCCAATTCCCCAGTCTCCTCGCGCATTATGGACGTGCTACGCTCTTCGGTCAGATCTCCAAGCGACCCTGCGCTTCGTGTCGCCTTTGTTGGCTCCGGCTCCTCGGGGGACTGGGGCTCGTGGTGGGATCCCCACGCCCGCTAGGGTAGGGGTCCCGGAATATCGACCTCGGGACCGATCGCGTCGTTCGTATCATTGGTAGGCTGCTCGGCCCTGTCAGGCATGCTGCTCATGCGAGTCCTCCTAGCCCTAGCCAGCAGGGCCTCGGACTGTGAACCGCTATTCGGCTCCGAATGGCGACCTACCGAGGCGCCCGGGCACAGGAAGCGAGCCGGGCGACCCTGATGCCCGGGAAACGGTCGACGTCACGGTCGCTGGACAGCACCGTGTCGAGGCCATCCTCAGCGCACAGCGCGACGATGACGGCGTCGGCGACCAGTCCACCCCGCACCTGGCCTTTGTCGAGGATCTTCCTGCGCAGCTCCCAATGTCGCGAGTCTGTGCCGAGCACACGAACGGTCGGGCTGCTCAGTAGCTGGTCGATGAACTCGACCGCCTGGCCGATCTCGGCGCCGCTGCTCCAGACGAGTGACGAGCCTGGTTCTGGTCCTGGGGACCTGTACTATGCAGCGGTTCGACTACCCTGAGGAGAACACTTGTGACGCACGATGACCACGCGCCGTCGTAGGAAGTCGGGCTCGGGGCCCTCCGCTACTGCGTTGATCGCCTGGGTCGGCGGTGCCCAGACAGCGGTCGGCGCCTCCGCCGCTACCGCGGTTTCTGGGGTCCACGCTTGGTCTTCCAGCCGGATGCCCGGTGGTCGTGCGATTCTTATCGGCCGAGCCTTCGGCCTCGCCGCGGGGACCGTGTTGGCCTGCGGGTCAGTGCTGGCCAGCGCAATACACGTCGGTGACGGCTCACTGACCGGAGAGGGTGCGGCCCTGCCCAGCCACACTCCGGCCGACCAGGCTGCCGTATCCGGCACTCCGGCCGGATACGGTGGGACGGCGTCTGCCGCGCGAGTGTCCGCCGCGCCGGTGGCCGTCAGCGCTCAGGCGTTCGCTCGAACGACCCCGGCATTGCCACCGCGGCCTGCGCGAGTGCATCGGAATAACCCGGCGTCCGTGGACGTGCCCGCCGAAAGCCCACCTCCGGATACCGCCCACCAGCCACCCTGGCGTTCATCCGGGCCGCCGGCCGACCGCGCTCCCACCGGCCCGATCGCGCCGGTGAGCCCGGTGCTTGATCCCGCCGCGTCGGGGGTTGGTCGGGTCGCTCCGGTGGAGGGGGTGCTGGAGCCGGCCGCTCCGCGCGATGAGCAACCTGCCCCGTCCGGCATCCAGGCTGTCGTACCCGCAACACAGGCCGCCGCGCCCCTCGTCGAGGAGGCAACCCAACCGGCGATGACCATGCTGGGCGGGTTGCTGCCGATGGTCGGACTCGGTCAGTCGTAGCGCTGGGCCAACGTGAGCACTGCCTGGTCGTACATACCCTGGGCCTCGGCAGGGAGTTCGTTGCGCAGGACCAAGCTCTCCAGCACCGCGAACAGGTCGGCGATGAGATCACGTTCGCTGGTGTTCAGCTGATCGGACCGTATCCTCGCCTGCGCCAGGGTGGGTAGCGCGGGCTCGGACGAGGCGGCGGCCACCAGGTTGACTTCGGGTATGAACCACATAAGGCCTCCCGGACTCTCGTGCCGCGCTGGCAGCATTCGGTCCCGCCCCGCTGTTAAATGTATGCCCTCGACAAGCGATCATCCAAACCGGCGAGGCCGTTCGATTACGGTTGTGGGGGTAATCACAGGGAATGCCCTCATCCCTCGATAACATCGGCCCCAGAACCAGACCACTGCACCGCCAAGGAGCTCTCGTGAAGGCCACCGAGTTCACGGCCCAGGACGGGGTCGGAGCGCCGGACGGGATGCAGCGGCTGTGGACACCGCACCGGATGGCCTACATCAAGGGCGAGGGCAAAGCCGCCCATGAGGCCGGTGGGGGGCAGTGCCCGTTCTGCCGGATCATCACGATGGACGACGCGGAGGGTCTGGTGATCGCCCGTGGCGGCGCGGTCTATGCGGTGCTGAACCTGTATCCCTACAACCCCGGTCACCTGATGGTGGTGCCCTACCGCCACGTCGCCGATTACCCGGATCTGACCACCGAGGAGACCTCCGAACTGGCCAGCTTCACCCAGCGGGCCATGCTCGCCGCTCGCCGCGCCGCCGCCCCGCACGGCTTCAACATCGGGATCAATCAGGGCGCCATCGGCGGCGCCGGCATCGCCGCGCATCTGCATCAGCACGTGGTGCCCCGCTGGGGCGGCGACGTTAACTTCATGCCGGTCATCGCGGGGACCAAGGTGCTGCCGCAGCTGCTGTCGGAGACCCACACGCTGCTGGTGGACGCGTGGAAAGAACTGTCCTGAACGCCACCCAGGCCCGCCGCCGGCAGCGCGTGGGCGCGGCCCGATAGCCGCGGCCGCTCGCGATGCTCAACATCTTCGCCCGCGCGTCGGTCTCCCGGTTCCTGGACCCGGTGGGTTGCTGGTTGTTCCGGGCCGGTATCGGGCCCGACGCCATCACGCTGACCGGCACACTGGGAATGGTCGCCTCGGCGCTGTGGTTCTTCCCCCGCGGCCAGCTGGTGGCCGGTGCCATCGCGGTGTCGGCGTTCGCGCTGTTCGACCTACTCGACGGGGCGGTCGCCCGGGCCCGCGGGTACGGCACCCCGTTCGGAACCGTGCTGGACGCCACCTGCGACCGGATCGCCGACGGCGCGTTGTTCGCCGGGCTGACCTGGTGGTGCTTCGTGGTCGCCGATGACCGCCCGTTGGCCGTGGCGGCGCTGTTCTGCCTGGTAAGCGCCCAGGTGATCTCCTACATCAAGGCGCGCGCCGAAGCCACCGGCCTGTCCGCGGACGGCGGGATGGTCGAACGCGCCGAGCGGTTGATCATCACGTTGCTGGGGGCCGGGCTGACCGGGCTCGGTGTGCCTTTCGCGCTGGACATCGCGTTGTGGTTGCTCGCGGGTTTGCAACTGGTGACGGTGATCCAGCGGATGCTCGCGGTGCGGCGCAGCGCCCGCGAACGGGAGACGGGGTGAGCCGGCTCGCCGATCTGGGGTATGCAGCGGGGTGGCGGTTGGTCCACGCCGCGCCCGAGGGACTGGCCGCGATGGCATTTCGGGCCGGTGCGGACCTCGCCGCGCGTCGGGACGGCCCCGGCGCCCGCCAGCTGCGCCGCAATCTCGCCCGGGTGGTGCCCGGCGCCACGCCGGGAGAACTCGACGCGCTGGTCCGTGCCGGGCTGCGCTCCTACGCCCGGTACTGGCAGGAGACCTTCACGCTGCCCACAGCAGACCATGGCGCGATGCTGGATCGGCTGGACGCCATGGAGGGGGTCGAACACCTGGACGCCGCGCTGGAAAACGGCCGCGGGGTGGTGGTGGCGCTGCCGCACAGCGGTAACTGGGATATGGCCGGGTTGTGGTTCGTCAGGCATCACGGGGAGTTCAGCACCGTTGTCGAGCGGCTGCGGCCGGAGGCGCTGTACCAGCGCTTCGTCGACTATCGCGTCTCGCTGGGTTTCGACATCGTCCCGCTGACCGGGGCGGGGAGCCCGACCCGGCGCCTGCTACGCCGGCTACATGCCGGTGGCGTGGTGTGCCTGCTCGCCGACCGGGACCTCACCCGTGCCGGGACTACCGTGGAGTTCTTCGGCGCCGCTGCCCGGATGCCGCTAGGGCCCGCTCGGCTGGCCGCGGCCACCGGTGCCACGCTGCTGGTTATCGGCTGCTGGTTCACCCCCGACGGCTGGGGCATTCGCTTCCACCCGCCGGTATCTGTGCGAGGGCGGTCAGCGGCGGAGGCGACTCAGGCGGTGGCGGACTGCTTCGCCACCGACATCGCGGCGCACCCGCAGGACTGGCACATGCTGCAACCGCTGTGGATCGATGACCTGCCGGTAACCCGGCTTCGCGACGCGGGATAGTGGGCCGGTGCGGATCGGGATGGTCTGCCCGTACTCCATCGCGGTACGGGGCGGAGTGCAGGCGCATGTGCTGGGTCTGGCAGCCGGTCTACGCAGCCTCGGGCACCAGGCGGAGGTGCTCGCTCCGGCCGCCCCGGGCGACCCGGTGCCGGAGTTCGTCACCCCGGCGGGAAGGGCCGTGGGGGTGCCCTACAACGGTTCGGTCGCCCCGCTGGCGTTCGGGCCGGTCGCGGTCACCCGGGTCCGGCGCTGGCTGCGCCAACACGACTTCGACGTGCTGCACCTGCACGAGCCTGCCGCGCCGAGCCTGTCGCTGATCGCGCTGGCGCTGGCCGATCGTCCTGTCGTCGCAACCTTTCACTTCGCCACGACCCGGTCCTGGGTGCTAGCGGCGGCGCACGGCCTGCTGCAGCCTCCGATGGAGAAGATCATCGGCCGGATCGCAGTCTCCCCGCTGGCCCGGCGGGTGTTGGTGGAATACCTCGGCGGGGACGCGGTGGAGATCCCCAACGGCGTCGAGGTGGCGAAGTTCGCGGCGGCCCTGCCGCTGCGCGGGTATCCGCGCCCCGGCGGCACGGTCGGCTTCGTGGGCCGCTACGACGAGCCCCGCAAGGGCATGCCGGTGCTGCTGGCAGCGCTGCGCACGCTGACCCGGACGAAGCCGGACCTGCGCCTGCTGGTGGTCGGTGACGGCGACGCCGCGGCACTGCTGCGCGCGGCGGGCCCCGGCTTGGCACCCAGGATCCGGGTGCTGGGCGGCCTGGGAGACGAGGGCAAGGCGGCGGTGCTGGCAAGCGTGGACGTACTGTGCGCGCCCGCCATCGGAGGGGAGAGCTTCGGCATCGTGCTCACCGAGGCGATGGCTGCCGGCACCCCCGTCGTGGCCAGCGACCTGGACGCCTTCCGGCTGGTGCTCGACGGCGGGCAGGCAGGTGTGCTCGTCCCAGCCGGAGTGCCGCCCGCGCTGTCCTGCGCGCTGGGAGACCTGCTCGATGATCCCGGCAGGCGCGCTGCGCTGGCCGCTGCAGGCCGCCGCCGGGCGGCGATGTGGGACTGGCCGGTGGTGGCGCGGCGGGTGCTGCAGGTCTACGAGACGGCAGTGGCCGCTGATCCGCGGGGCTTAGCGCCAGGGGCCGGGCTTACCCGGTAGTGGCTCGCCTAGCATCGCGCGATGAGAGTTGCCGGGTTGACGGTGACCGCCGGGTTGCTGGTCGCCACGGTGGGTGCGATGCGCGCGGCGAGCCGATTGGACCGGTTACATGTGCGGACCGACGCGTCGTGGGCCGCACTGGACGCAGCGCTGTGCCAACGGGCGCATACGGTCAGTGGACTGGGCGCAGGTGTGGCGACGCGCATTGCCGCCGATGCGGCGCTGTGGGCCAGGGCACCTGCGGTGCTGGGGGCTGGGGCACATGCGGCCCGTGAAGAGGTCGAGAACGAGCTGAGCCGCGCGCTCGCGCTACTGGACCGTACTGCGCTCGAACCCACCTGCGCGCGCCGGCTGGCCGACGCGGAGCAGCGGGTGGTGATCGCCCGGCGGGTCTACAACGACGCGGTGCGAGACACCCTGGCGTTGCGCTCGCACCTCAGGGTGCGCTGGCTCCGGCTGGCCGGCCGGGCCCCGCTGCCGCGCTATTTCGAGATCGCTGAACCGGTGCTGCAGGCTAATGCCAGCTAAGGACTCGAGCTGGACGGCGCCGGAGCGTAGCGGCAGAAACGTCGAGTGAACACCGCGGTGCCTGAGGTCAACCCGCGCAGGTCGACGGCATAGCGCAGGAGCTCGGCCGCCGGCACCTCGGCGCGCACCAGCATCCGGCCGGCCTCGTCGGTCTCGGTGCCCAGCACTCGACCGCGCCGGCTGGACAGGTCTCCCAGCACGGTTCCGAGGTGTTCGTCGGGCATCCGTACCTCCACCTCTTCCAGTGGCTCCAGCGTGACCACGCTGCCCTTCTCCGCGGCATCCTTGAGCGCCAGCGCGCCCGCCATCTGGAAGGCGGCATCGGAGGAGTCCACGCTGTGCGCCTTGCCGTCGACCAGCGTGACCCGGACGTCCACCAGCGGGAACCCGCTCCCGAGGCCGCGTTCCATCTGCGTCCTGACGCCCTTCTCCACGCTCGGAATGAACTGGTGCGGTACCGCCCCGCCGACCACCTTGTCCAGAAACTCGAACCCGGTCCCCCGAGGTAGCGGCTCCACCTCGATGTCGCACACCGCGTACTGACCGTGCCCTCCGGACTGCTTGACGTGCCGTCCGTGCCCCTTGGTGTGGCCGCCGAAGGTCTCCCGCAGCGGCACCACGACCGGCTCGGTGTCCACGTCGGCGCCGACCGCCCGTAGCCGGGAGAGCACGACGTCAGCGTGTGCCTCGCCCATGCACCACAGCACCATCTGGTGGGTCTCGGCGTTGCGCTCCAGCCGTAGTGTCGGATCAGCGGCCACCAGCCGGCCCAGCCCGCGGGCCAACGCGTCCTCGTCGCTGCGGCTACGGCCCACCACGGCCACCGGCAGCAGCGGCTCAGGCATCGTCCACGGCGTCATCAGCAGCGGGTTGTCAGGCGCGGACAGGGTGTCCCCGGTCGCTGCGGAGACCACCTTGGTTACTGCGCAGAGATCGCCGGCCACGCAATGGGGTACCTCGTTCAGCGTGCCGCCCAGCGGGGTGTAGACGTGCGCCACCCGCTCGTCGACGTCGTGGTCGGCGTGCCCACGATCGGCCAGCCCGTGCCCGGAGACATGCACCGGGCGGTCCGGGTGCAACGTGCCAGAGAACACCCGCACCAGCGATACCCGGCCCTGGTAGGGGTCGACGGTGGTGCGTACCACCGCCGCAACCAGTGGTGCTGCGGGGTCGACGGCCACCGCGGGGTGAGCCGAGCCATCCGGCCGGGTCACCGGGGGAGGAGTGTGCCTGTTCGGGGCCGGGAACGCGCCGGTGAGCACCTCGAGGAGCTCGGCGAGCCCCAGCCCGGTGCTGGCGCATGCCGGGATCACCGGGTGGAACGAGCCGCGGGTGACCGCGGTCTCCAGGTCATCGACCAGCACGCCGACGTCCAGCTCCGCGCCGTCGAGGTAGCGCTCCATCAGGGACTCGTCCTCGCTCTCCGCGATGATTCCCTCGATGAGCTCGTTGCGGGCCACGGTGAGCTCGTCCGCATCGACGGCGGCGCTGGGCTGCTCCACGGCCGGTGGGTACCCGTTGCGGTAGTCGAACAGTTGCTGCGATAGCAGCCCCACCAGACCGGTCACGGCACCAGCCTCATCGCGCACTGGCAGGTACAGCGGCAGTACCCCGTCACCGAAGGTCGCCCGGCAAGCAGTGGTCACCCCGTTGAGATCGGCCCGCGGGTGGTCCAGGCGGCTCACCACCACCACCCGGGGCATCCCGACCGCAGCACACTCCTGCCACAGCGTGACTGTGGCGGGGTCGACGTCATCCCCGGCGGAGATCACGAACAGGACCGCGTCGGCTGCCCGCAGCCCGGCCCGCAGCTCGCCCACGAAATCGGCGTAACCGGGGGTGTCCACAAGATTGATCTTGATGTTGCCGTGCTGCAGGGGCGCGATGGCCAGCGTCACCGACCGTTGCTGGCGCATGGCGGCGGGGTCGTGGTCGCACACTGTGGTGCCGTCCGCGATCGTGCCCGCGCGGCTGATCACGCCGGTGGCTGCCAGCAGCGCCTCCGCCAATGTTGTCTTCCCCGCCCCGGACGGCCCGACCAGGGCCACATTGCGGATTCGCGACGGGTCCTGCGTCGCTACCGCTGTATCAGCACGCTCACCGTTCCCTTTTGTGCCCATGAGCTCCACCCTCAGCTGTGTGGATCGTGTGGTCGATCTCACACTGGTACGGCGGTTCAGGCAACCCCCTGGCCACCTTTACCTCCGATGTTGTTTGCCGGCCCGACGTAGAATTGAGTGTTGGCCGCCCGGCGTTCTCGTCCGTTTTGTCCTGTGTTACCTCCTGAGGAGTGAATCCACCGTGCCCGCCGAGAACAGCAACATCGAGCGCCAGATCGGCACCGTACGGGTCAAGCGCGGCATGGCCGAGATGCTCAAAGGTGGTGTGATCATGGATGTGGTCACGCCGGAACAGGCCAGGATCGCTGAGGACGCGGGCGCGGTGGCCGTCATGGCGCTGGAACGGGTCCCCGCCGATATCCGGGCGCAGGGCGGGGTGGCCCGGATGAGTGATCCGGACATGATCATCAAGATCATGGACACGGTGTCCATCCCGGTGATGGCCAAGGCCCGCATCGGCCACTTCGTCGAAGCGCAGGTGCTGCAGGCGATCGGCGTGGATTACGTCGACGAGTCCGAGGTGCTGACTCCGGCCGACGAGGCCCACCACATCGACAAATTCGCCTTCACCGTGCCGTTCGTCTGCGGTGCCACGAACCTTGGGGAGGCGTTGCGCCGGGTCTCCGAGGGTGCCGCCATGATCCGGTCCAAAGGCGAGGCCGGGACCGGCAATGTCGTCGAGGCGACCCGGCACATGCGCTCGATCCGCGCCGGCATCCGCTCGCTGGCCACGACCCACCCCGAGGAGCTGCCGGCGGCGGCCAAGGAGCTGGCCGCCCCGCTGGAGCTGGTCCGGGAGGTCGCCGCAGCCGGCTCGTTGCCGGTGGTGCTGTTCACCGCGGGTGGTATTGCCACCCCCGCTGACGCGGCGATGATGATGCAACTCGGCGCCGAGGGGGTGTTCGTCGGCTCGGGCATCTTCAAGTCGGGCGACCCTGCCAAGCGGGCCGAGGCGATCGTCAAGGCGACCACGTTCCACGACGACCCGGAGATGGTCGCCAAGGTGTCCCGGGGGTTGGGCGAACCGATGGTGGGGATCAACCTCGGTGATCTGCCTGACGGGCAGCGGCTGGCCCAGCGCGGCTGGTGAGCACCGGCGAAGGTGCTGAGGCGCTGCTGCTGTCCACCAGCGCGGGGGCTCGGCTGTGCGTTCCGGGCATGGAGGTCGGGGCCGCCCGCCTCTCCCGGATCAGCCGCGGCACCCTGCTGGTGCACGCTGACCTGCACAATCACACGGTGCTCTCCGACGGTGCCGGCGAACCGGAGGCGGCGTTTCCCGCAATGCGCGACGCCGGTCTGGACGTCGCGGCGCTCACCGATCACGCGACCCGCGGCGCGTCGGTGGAGGGCACCGGCACGGGAGGCACCCCGTGGATCGGGCTGGACCGGGCTGGTTGGCGACGAACCGGAAAGCTCGCTGACGCCCACGATCAGCCTGGTGAGTTCACCGCGATCCGCGGCTTCGAGTGGTCGCATCCGCAGTTAGGGCACGTCAACGCGTGGTTCACCGACGAGTTCACCGACATTGTGACCCACGGGGCGATGGGTGAGTTGTATGCCTGGTTGGCCCAGGCCGGCTGGCGAGACGGCGTTCGCGGACTGGCCGGTTTCAACCATCCCGGCCGGGAGGACGGCCGGTTCGCCGGTTTCCACTACACGGCCGCGGTCACCGAGCAGATGGTCAGCCTGGAGATGTTCAACCGCACCGATGACTACCTCTTCGAGGGTGTCGCGGCGGGTGGCACCTCGCCGTTGGTGGACTGCCTGGATGCCGGTTGGTGCCCCGGGCTGCTCGGAGTAAGCGACGAGCACAGCGCCAACTGGGGCCTGCAGCCCGGTACCGGACGGGCTGGGCTGTGGGTGATCGAGCACAGCCGGGCCGGAGTCGCCGAGGCACTCCGAGCCCGACGGTTCTTCGCCACCCGGGCCGCCGGTCTTCGGCTGGACGCCATCGCTGGCGGTGTGCGGATGGGTTCGGTGCTGCGGCACCGCCAGGGCCCTGTCGAGTTCGTCCTCGACGTCGATCGCGGGCCGTCCTGGGCCGGTCGCGTGTTGCAGGTACAGGTGCTACGCCCGGCCACGCCAGTGCCCGCGGTGGCCGAGGTGACCGAGGTGCGCTGCGGTGCGATCGCCCGTTTCACGGTGCCGCTGAGCATCGAGGACGGGCCCTGGACGGTCCTGCGCCTCGCCGACCCCCACACCCCCAACGCCAGGCCAGGCCCCCCCAACCACCCCGCCAACAATCACGCAATCGCCTACACCAGCCCCTGGTTTCTGCGCCCCTGACCGCGATTCGGTCGATGCGGTGGGGGATCAGCCAGTAGTGAGGACGCGAACGAGATCGGGGCACAACGCGATCATCTCCGATCGCACTCGGAGGCGGTCGAGGATGTGCGCGGCGATGTGGTGGGCGGCTCGCTGGTTGCAGTCCACGCGCAGCACATCGAAGCCGACTTGTATGAGCCGTTCTGTGGCTTGCTTTAGAAGTAGGTTTCCGCGTGGCTGTTGCCGGGCCTGAGTTGGAAACGGTTGTGAGAACCGCGTTCATCGATCCGTTGCGCGATCACCGCCGGTCAGCTTCCAGGATTACTGCCAGATCGGGTCGGGTGGTTTCCAGCGTCAACAGGCGCGTGTCTGGGAGCGTGACGAGCCGGACAAAGAGCCGGGCCGTCACCAGCGCGTCATAGGTAGCGCGGTGCGGGCTGAGTGGCCAGCGCGCAGCTCCTGAGCCCTACGACCTCGAGATCACCGCAGAAGGCAGGAGAAATCTGGCTTGGCTCACCGAGAAGATCGCCGACGTGGTGTATGCGTTCGTCTTCGAGGCGCTAGCCGTTGCGCCAAAACGGGTCGGCAAGCCGCTTGTTGGGGAGTTCAAGGATCTCTGGTCGGCCCACCGCGAGCAGTACCGGGTGGTCTACGAGAGTGACGACCTGCGCCATGTCCTCCGGATCCACCGTGTCGCGCATCGCCGCGACGTCTACCGCCCGCGTTAACTACATGATGGCGCTGCTCGTCGGCTATGCCGAGACTGTGGGGGGCGCGGTCTAGGTCGAGCCACCCGACTCAGAGCGGTTCATCTGGGTATACCCACCATCCGGACGATCTTGTCATCGCCTTCGCCCGCGACACCTGGGCAGCGTTCGTCGGTGGTGTCACAAGGGTGAGTTCGGTCTGACGCCCACCGCCCACTGAGGTCACTGCCTTCCCGTAGGTCAACCTCGACTGGCGGCCTAACCTGGGGCCTGTGACGGATAAGGGGCCGCTCGTCGGGGTTCTCGCCCTGCAGGGGGATGTTGGCGAGCACCAGCGAGCACTGGCTGAATGTGGGTTACGGAGCGTGTTGGTGCGTCGCCCCACAGAGCTCGCTGCGGTGGACGCGCTGGTCCTGCCTGGTGGCGAGTCCACCACGATGAGCCGGCTGTTGGTCGCCGTCGACCTGATGGGGCCGTTGCAGGCCCGGCTGGCTGGGGGTATGCCGGCCTACGGCGCGTGCGCGGGCATGATTCTGCTGGCCCGGGAGGTTCTCGACGGCAGACCTGATCAGCGGCAACTCGCGGCGCTGGACGTGGTGGTGCGCCGCAATGCCTTCGGCCGCCAGGTCGACTCCTTCGAGGCCGACCTCGATGTCGCCGGTGTGGCCGGTGGTCCCGTCCGGGGGGTGTTCATCCGCGCCCCCTGGGTGGAGCAGGCCGGTTCCGAGGTCGAGGTGCTGGCTAGGGTGCCCGACGTGGCGGCTGCCGGCAACGCCGCGGGTAAGATCGTGGCGATTCGGCAGGGGGGCGTGCTGGCCACCGCGTTCCATCCGGAGCTGACCGGCGATCAGCGGGTGCACCAGCTCTTCTGTGAGATGGTCCGGAAGTCCAGTCGGGCCCCACTATGGGCATGCGGGTGAGACCGGTACGCGAGCAAGAGGAGCATGAGCAGGTATGAGCGGCCATTCGAAATGGGCGACCACCAAGCACAAGAAGGCTGTGGTCGACGCCAAGCGAGGCAAGATCTTCGCGAAGCTGATCAAGAATATCGAGGTGGCGGCGCGCACCGGTGGTGGTGACCCGGACGGCAATCCGACGCTGTACGACGCGATCCAGAAGGCTCGCAAGACCTCGGTGCCCACCGAGAACATTGAGCGGGCGGTCAAGCGTGGATCCGGTGCCGATGCCGGTGGAGCCGACTATCAGACGATCATGTACGAGGGATACGGGCCCGGCGGGGTGGCCTTGCTCGTCGAGTGTCTCACCGACAATCGCAACCGGGCGGCCTCCGAGGTCCGCACCGCGATGAGCCGCAACGGCGGCACGATGGCTGATCCGGGATCGGTGTCGTTCCTTTTCAGCCGCAGGGGCGTGGTGATCGTGCCGCATCAGCCGGGTATCTCCGAGGACGACGTGCTGGCTGCAGTACTCGACGCCGGCGCGGAGGAGGTCAACGACCTGGGCGAGTCCTTTGAGGTGGTCTCCGAGGCGACCGATCTCATCCCGGTACGCACCGCGCTGCAACAAGCCGGCATCGACTACGACTCCGCCGACGCTAGCTTCCTGCCCTCGGCGAGCACCCCGCTGGATGCCGACACCGCCCGCAAAGTGTTCAAGCTGATCGACGCCCTAGAGGACTGCGACGACGTCCAGAACGTCTACGCCAACTTCGACCTCCCCGATGACGTATTGGCCGAGGTCGGCTGAGGTGATCCGGACACCTCACCGCTGGGTCGGGATCGCGGGCTGCCCGAATCGGGTTCGAACAGCCTGCCGGGAGATACCGAGCACCATGCCGATGTCGCCCCAGGATCGGCCTTTGGCACGGGCGGCACGGACAGCCTCCTCCAGTTCTGCCTCGGAGGCAGCTACGGCGCTGAGGGCCAGGCCGATACGGCGCAGATCGGTGGAATCGGCCTCGGGGGCGTTCAGCTCAGTGGGGTCCATCTGGTCGAGCCACCGCTCGGCGTCGGCGGCGGCCTGTTCCAGCTGTTCGCGGGTTCGTGGCATAGTCATCACCTCATAATGTTGGAATCGTGAAATGTTATCTTCGGAAATTCAGTAGGTTGTGAAATTTGCGGCGCAGAGGCATGGCGTGTATCGCTGTGGGTTGTTCATCGTCGGTGTCGCCGTCGAGCATGACGATCTCCAGTAGTGCGCCGGTACGGTTCGGGCCGATGAACAGACCCGGCTGGCGTCTTGCCGCACTACCCGGATCAACTGTTGGACTGCGTGGCGGATGTCGTGGTCAGCGATCCCGTGCTTCCGAGCGCTGTCCGCGATCTCCACTGTGACAACCTACCTTGTCGGTATGGTTGTGGCAACATAAGTTGCTTGGTGAAACTGTGCGCTTCTGGAGTGTCGCACGCAGATCGTGGCGATGGTGACGATAGAATTCGAACGAATGTTCGTTCGGTGGGGGAGGTGCGGTGCGGGTGTTGGGGGTGGATCCGGGGCTCACTCGTTGTGGACTGGGCGTGGTTGACGGCGGGCCTGGGCGGGCGGTGAGCTGTGTGGCCGTTGACGTCGTGCGGACGTCCCCCGAGATGGACCTCGGTGCGCGGCTGCTCGCGGTGGCCGATGTCGTGGAGCGTTGGGTGACCGAGCACCGTCCCGACGTTGTCGCGGTGGAGCGGGTGTTCAGCCAGCACAACGTGCGCACCGCAATGGGCACCGCGCAGGTCGGTGGAGTGGTGGCACTGATCGCGGCCCGGCGGGGTTTGCCAGTCGTCTTCCACACTCCCAGCGAGGTCAAGGCCGCTGTCACCGGTTCGGGCCGGGCCGGGAAGGAGCAGGTCACTACCATGATTACCCGGCTGCTCGCGCTGCCGGCCAAGCCGCGACCGGCTGACGCCGCGGACGCCCTGGCACTGGCGGTGTGCCACCTGTGGCGCGCCCCGATGACTCAACGGCTCGCGCAGGCACGGGCCCAGGCGGCCCGGCTGGCGCAAGCCCACCGGGCGAAGCTGGCCGCCGCGGCCCGCCAGGCCGGAACGCCCCGATGATCGCCTCGGTGCGCGGGCCGGTGCTGTCCGTCGAGCTGGACCATGCCGTGGTCGAGGTCGGTGGCATCGGGCTGGCGGTGCATGCCGTGCCGGCCACTCTGGCCGCCCTGCGACGCGGCGAGCAGGCCCGACTCGCCACGACGTTGGTGGTGCGCGAGGACTCGCTGACGTTGTACGGCTTCGCCGACGCCGCGGCCCGGGAATTGTTCCTCCTGCTGCAGACCGTCTCCGGAGTGGGACCCCGGCTCGCGCTGGCGACGCTCGCCGTGCTCGAGCCGGATACGCTGCGCGCGGCGCTCGCCGAGGGCGACCTCACCGTGCTCACCCGGGTGCCCGGTATTGGGCGCAAGGGTGCGGAGCGGTTGGTCGTGGAGCTGCGGGACAAGGTCGGGGGGTCCACGTCCACCGCATCAAGGCCGGCTAGCCGCGGTGGAAGTGCGGTACGGACGCAGGTGACGGAGGCACTCGTCGGGCTCGGGTTCGTGGCTCGGCAGGCCGAACAGGCCGTGGATGCCGTGCTCGCCGAGGTTGATCCCGAGGCCGGTCCCGAGTTGGGGGACACTTCGGAAGTGCTGCGCAGCGCACTGACCCGGCTGGGCCAAAACCGGTGACCACCGAGCGACCGGTCTCGGCCGTGGTGGACCCGGCGGACGTCGCGCTGGAGACCACCTTGCGGCCACAGCGGCTGCCCGAGTTCATCGGGCAGGCCCGGGTGCGCGAGCAGCTGGAACTGGTACTGGAGGGCGCGCGGCGGCGTGGCGCCGCACCCGACCATGTGCTGCTGTCCGGCCCCCCGGGGTTGGGCAAGACGAGCCTCGCGATGATCATTGCCGCGGAGCTGGGCAGAGCGATCCGGGTCACCTCGGGACCGGCGTTGGAGCGCGCCGGGGACCTCGCCGCGATGCTGTCCAACCTCGTCGAGGGTGACGTGCTGTTCATTGACGAGATCCACCGGGTGGCTCGGCCCGCCGAGGAGATGCTCTACCTCGCGATGGAGGACTTCCGGGTCGACGTGGTGGTCGGCAAGGGACCAGGAGCCACCTCGATCCCGCTGGAGATCGCCCCCTTCACCCTGGTCGGAGCCACCACCCGGTCCGGTGCACTGACCAGTCCACTGCGGGACCGGTTCGGGTTCACCGCGCACATGGAGTTCTATGAGCCGCACGAGCTTGAGCTGGTGCTGCACCGCTCGGCCGGCATCCTCGGCGTGGACCTGCGCCCTGCCGGCGGGACCGAGATCGCTGCCCGTTCCCGCGGCACACCCCGGATCGCCAACCGGCTCCTGCGCCGGGTACGTGACTACGCCGAGGTCCGGGCCGACGGTGCGGTCACGCTTGAGGTGGCTCGCGCCGGCTTGGCCGTCTATGACGTCGACCAGCTCGGGCTGGACCGGTTGGACCGCGCGGTACTCACCGCGCTGGTGCGCACTTTCGGTGGTGGGCCGGTCGGGGTGTCCACCATCGCCGTGGCAGTCGGTGAGGAACCGGCCACCGTCGAGGAGGTGTGCGAGCCTTTCCTGGTCCGGGCCGGGATGCTCGCCCGCACTCCTCGCGGCCGGGTGGCCACCGCAGCCGCGTGGCGGCACTTGCAGCTGGAGCCGCCCGCCGATGCCCTCGCAGATCCCACCCCGACGCTGTTCGACGAGTGACACCTGGTCTCCGGCATCAGAGCCCGCCGAGCCAGAGCCCGACACCGACGATGAGAATTCCCCCGAGCACGACTTGGATGAGGGAGCAGCGAAGAGAGACCTCCAGGTAGCGCTTGCGGATGAGCGCGATCACCGCGAGTTCCACGGCGACCACGATGGCGGCGAGCGCCAATGCGATTGTCCGATCGGAGATCAAGAACGGTAAGGCATGGAAAACACCACCCACGGTGGTCATCACCCCGGTGATGGATCCTCGAGTGATGGCCGAGCCCCGACCGGTGTGGCCGCCGTCATCGGAGAGCGCTTCGGACAGCCCCATGCTGATGCCGGCTCCCAGCGCGGTGGCCAGCCCGACCAGCAGTGCGGCGTGTGGACTGGACAGCAAGGCGACGGCGAAAATAGGGGCCAACGTCGACAGTGTTCCGTCGATGAGCCCTACCAGGCCTGGCTGAACGTATCGGAGGATAAAGGCTTGCTCGTCGGCTTCGATGTGCCGCAGCAGGGTGTCCACGAAGCCCGCGCGCGGGAGCGCCGCAGGGTGGGCGGGGGCCATCGTGGCTGCCGGCGCCCCGGCGGGCAGGAACCTCGCACCGGTAGCGGCGACGGCACCCACGGCGACCAGGGTCCGGGTGCCCGTGGGCAGACCCATGGTGTGCGAACCCATCGTGTGGAGACCCATGGAACGGGTGTCCAGGGCGTGAGCGCTAGGGCTGTAGCGAGGCCTGGAGTAGCGGTGCGACGGCAACGTCCGTCCTTTCGTCGGCGGCCTGGGACAGGGGTTGGGCGGCAATCTCACCCGGTGCTGCAGGCGGAACCCTAAGGAATCGATCGGCATCTCCTCGAAACCTGAGAGCACGGGTTCCGCCGCAGCGCCCATAGGTCCGCTTCGGACGACGAGGGACGCGTTGATTACTCCGAACGGCGGTGGCGGCTGCGCCATTCGGCCGGTGCCGTGCTTCAGGATGCCGGTCGGCAGCGACGCGTTGCCACGGGGATCCGTCAACGCCGGATGATCCGCCGCAGCGCGACCTGGCACACTCAGCGCTGAAACGCTGCTGGCGATCGGAGAACCATGGACCCCCTGTTGCTATTCCTGCTGGTCATCGCCATGCTCGCGCTGCCGATGATCCTCAACTCGCGCCGGCAGAAGCGAGCGATAGCGGACGCACAGCGGCTGCAGAGCTCGTTGACCGATGGTGACCGCGTGGTGACCACCTGTGGCCTGCACGCAACCGTCGTAGGCAGCGCACACGAGACGACGGTCGATTTGGAGATCGCTCCGGGAGTGCGCACTACCTGGATGCGTGCCGCGATCCGAGAAAAAATCACTGAGGACGACGACGAGCCGGTCGTGGCTGGTGCCTCGCTGGTAGCGCCCAGCGACGACAGCACCCACGCCGACAACTCTTGACAGTTGTGAATGAGGAGAACCACCTATCGTGGCACCACCGGCCGGGCGCTTCCGCCCTTGGCGTAATCTCGCGATCTTCGCGGCCATCGTCGCTGTGCTGTACTCGCTGGTCTTCTTCACCGGCGGCGGGCACCTGACCCCGAAACTGGGTATTGACCTGCAAGGTGGTACCCGGGTGACGCTGACCGCCCGGACCGTCGATGGCCGGCCACCGTCCCAGGAGTCGCTGGACCTGGCTCGCCAGATCATCGGGAAACGGGTTAACGACATCGGCGTGAGCGGTGCAGAGGTTGTCCTGGATGGGGTCAATCTGATCATCACGGTGCCGGGTGGGAATGGTGACCAGGCCCGGGCCGTCGGTCAAACTGCCAAGTTGTACTTCCGACCGGTGCTCAACGAGCTGCCCGCCGGGCCACTAACGGCACCGAACGGCCCGGTTCCGGGTGGTAGCGGGCCAGCCCCAGCCGGAGTGCCCAGCCAGCCACCCGGAGTGCCCAGCCAGCCGCCTGCCCCGGCTGGTGCACCGGCACCGGTCCAGCCGCAGCTGCTCCAGCCGCCGCCTTCGGGCGAGCCGACTCCACCGCCGGCACCGACGCCGCCCCCCATCGTACCGCCGGTCGGCGATGTGCTGGCGGAGTCTGCCGACCCGGTCGCCGAGCAGATCCGCGAGGCGCGGGCGCTGCTGCAGAGCCAGGATCCGGTGGCGCAGCAGCAGGCGCTGGCCGCGCTGAACTGCGCGGCGCCCAATCCGTTGCGCGGCAACGACGACCCGAAACTGCCGCTGATCGCCTGCGACCAGCATAGGACTGCCAAGTATCTGCTGGGACCCGCATTCTTGTCCGGTGAGCAGATCTCCAGCGCGTCGGCGGGTGTGAGCCAGGACGGCACTGGCTATGAGGTGCAGCTGAAGTTCAAACGCGAGGGTGAGGACACCTGGGCCCAGTACACCGCGAACAATATCGGCAAGCAGGCGGCGTTTGCGCTGGATAGCGAAGTGGTGTCGGCTCCGCAGATCAGGGCGGCGATCCTGCCTGGTCAGCAGACCAGCATCACCGGGAGGTTCAGCCAGGCCGAGGCCCAGGTACTGGCCAATGCGCTCAAGTTCGGCTCGCTGCCGCTGTCCTTCCAGTCCTCGGAGTTCGAGACCGTCTCGGCCACCCTGGGGCTGGCCTCGCTGCGGGCGGGACTGCTCGCCGGGGCGCTCGGGCTGGCAGTGGTGTTCGTGTACTGCCTGTTCTACTACCGGGCACTCGGGGTGCTGACGGTCTTGTCGTTGGCGCTGTCCGGCCTGGTTGTCTACGCCTTTTTGGTGCTGCTCGGGCGCTGGATCGGGTTCACTCTCGACCTGGCCGGGGTTGCCGGGTTCATCGTCGCGATCGGCATCACCGCGGACTCCTTCGTGATCTTCTTCGAACGCCTCAAGGATGAGATCCGGGATGGCCGGACCTTCCGCTCCGCGGTGCCTCGGGCCTGGGTCCGGGCCCGCCGCACCATCTTGTCGGCGGACGCGGTGAGCTTCCTGGCCGCCGCGGTGCTCTACATGCTTGCGGTAGGCCAGGTGAAGGGTTTTGCCTTCACCCTCGGCATGTCGACCGTGCTGGACCTGGTGGTGGTCTTCCTGGCAACGCACCCGCTGGTGGCGATGGCATCGCATTCCCCATTGTTGTCCCAACCGAGATTGTCCGGGCTCGGCGCCGCGCAGCGGGCCGGTGCCGAACGCCGAGCAGGGCTGGCGACTGCGGGAGAGGGGGCCTGAGATGGCAAGCACGCTGCGACGCCTCTACAGCAGTACCGGTGCGTTCGACATCGTCGGGCGTCGGCGCATCTGGTACGCGACGTCCGGCCTGCTCGTCATGGTCTGTCTGGCGTCGATTCTGATCCGCGGGTTCAACCTTGGCATCGACTTCGAGGGCGGCACCCGGGTGCAGTTTCCGGCCCAGGGGGCCGGCGGACCGATCACCACCCAGCAGGCGGAGCGCGTCTTCAGCGGCGCGGTGGGCCAGCCGCCGGAGTCCGTGCAGACCGTCGGCACCGGTTCCGCGGCGAGCATCCTGATCCGTTCCGTCTCGCTGGACACCAGGAAATCGTTCGTGCTGAAGAAGGCGCTGTACGAGCAGCTGCGGCCACTGGGCAAAGACGGGCGGCCCAGCCAACAAACGATCAGCGATAGCGCGGTGAGCGCAACCTGGGGCGGCGAGATCAGCCGACAGGCTTTGATCGCACTGCTGGTGTTCCTCGGTCTGGTGAGTGTGTTCCTTGCGGTGTACTTCGAATCCCGGATGGCACTGGCCGCGCTGATCGCGCTGGTACATGACGTGTTGGTGACCGCGGGGATCTACTCGCTGATCGGTTTCGAGGTGACGCCGGCGTCGGTGATTGGCCTGCTCACCATCCTCGGGTTCTCGCTGTATGACACCGTTGTCGTGTTCGACAAGGTTCAGGAGAACACTCGTGGGCTGCTCGGGTTGACCCGGCGAACCTATGCTGAGGCCGCCAACCTTGCCGTCAACCAGACGCTGATGCGTTCGATCAACACCTCCCTGATCGCGGTGCTGCCTGTGCTCGGCCTGCTGGTGATCGGCGTCGGCCTGCTCGGTGTCGGGACGCTCAAGGACCTCGCTCTGGTGCAGATGGTCGGCATCGTGTCCGGGGCGGTGTCCTCGATCTTCCTGGCGACGCCCTTGGTGGTCGACCTCACGATGAGTCGGCCGGCCTACCGGCAGCAAGCCGAGCGGGTGACCCAGCGCCGGGAGAAGCTGGCGCGCAAGGCCACCGTGGACTCGGATCACGCGGACGGGAGCCCCTCGCCCGCTGCGGTCACGCCGCCCGCTGCCAAAGTCGGCAAGACCGTTCCCGCGGGACGGCGGCGAGGCCACCCTGCTGGCAAGAACAGCAGGCCGTCCGGCAAGGCGGGCAGGTCTTCCGGTCGCTGACGCAGGCCAGGTGGTTCGACTACGCTAAGTGTGCGCTGATTGCTCAGGGTAATTGTTCACTAGCTAGCCGCCATAATTTTTCCGCTCTCGTCACCTATGTGGTGAGTTGTCGCTCTAAAACACTTGCTTCCAGACCGCAGAGAGAGAACGCTCTGTAGTCAGGCGCCGGATGTCGCTCCGGGGAGTGAGGGGTACGGGGTGGCACCATCACGGCGACCGGAGAGGATCGGGGATGGCGGGGTGGTCAGTGCCGGGTGTGGTGCATCCCCGGGAGGTCCGTGAGGACCCGGTAGGACGCCGGATGGTCGCCCGCCACCGCATCACTCGCACGTCCCTCGCGATCACCTACCTGTCTCCCGAGCTGTGTGCCGACACCGAGTTCCGCGCCCGGTTCGCGAGTGATTTTTCGCGGCTGGCGCGGGTTCGGGAAGCTCGGGTGCACCGGTACCTCGAGTGCGATCATGGTGCCGCCGTCATCGGGGACCAGGTCAGCGGGACTTCGTTGCGCGCCCTGCTCCTGGCGCACGGTGCCCTGAGTACTGCGGCCGGGTTAGTTGTATTCAAGGATACCCTGCTCGCGCTGGCCGCGTGTCACGACGCGGGCTTGGCGCACGGCGACGTCAAGCCGGAGGACGTGATCCTTACCCCGGCTGGTCGGGTCCGGCTCGTCGACTTCGGGCTCTGGACATTCGGCGGTCGGCGGCTCCTCGCCCGGTCGACTCCGTTCTATCTGGCGCCGGAACAGGGGAGTGATCGTCCGGCGAGCCCGGCGGGTGATGTGTATGCCGCTACGGTCACGTTCTTCGAGTGCCTGGTCGGCGCGCCGCCGTTCCATGGTGGCAGCGTGGCCGAGCTCTCGGTTAAGCACGAGCACGACACTCCTCAACTCGAGGTGATTCCCGAACCGGTTCGGGAACTAGTGCTATGCGGCTTGGCCAAGGACCCGCGCAGTCGACCCGAGGCGCGGCGCCTGCTCGCTGAGGTTGATGACGTGGCAGCGCGCATGGTGGGTTCCGGCTGGGAACAGCGTGGACGACGCGAGCTGGCCACACTCCTGGCCAATCGCCCGGTGGTGCCTAGGGTGTTCGAGTCTCCTCGCCGAAGTGGCGGTTGGGCGTACCGCAAGCCGGTCCGGCTGGCGGCTGTCATGGGTGGCGCGCTGGCGTTGGCTGCAGGTTTGTCCAGCCCACCCTTGGCGGTCATCTTCCCGGGCGCCAGCATCGTCGACTCGTGGGGGAGATCGCCGGTGTTGGCGTTCCCCGAGCCCGATCACGACACAGTGCCGGTGCGTGTCGTCACCAATGGTCCGCTGGCGGACCGCGCCCTCATGCCTGCCGCGAAGGCCGGGGTCGTCCGGCCTTCGGCACCCTCGATCACGGTGCCGAAGAGTCAGGCCATACTTGCTGGTCCCCAGGTGTTCCAGCCGGGCTCCACGCACCCGGACGGCGCTGCTCATGGCCTGTTCACACCGGACCGGGTCACTCCCGCGCCACCTGCGTGCACCCAGCAGCTGATGTCAGCTCATAAGCCATGCACTGCAGTGAACCCGGAACAGCCGGCACCCGGTTCGGTCGGGACGACATCGGACCCGTCGCAGGTATCAATCCCGGTCGACGTACTGGTGCACCTGAACCAGCAGGTGCACCAGCCGGTACCGGTGCGCCTACTGGTTCAGGTACCGGTTCCCAGTGTGACTCTGGTCCCGAAGAGCGGGCTTCAGCAGGACATGCGCTACCCGAGGGACCACGTTCAGACAGATTCCCCGGCATGGGAGGTCAAGGAGTGGACCAGGTCGAAGGACACTCCCGCACGATCGTATGAGCAGCCGACGAACTGGCCGCAAGGAAGCTCTGGGAACGGGAGCGCGGAGAGCAGGTAAGGTCCGCGACGTGCAGCTCGCGTCGCTGCGTGACCGGGATCGGCTCGCCGGCTACCCGTTGCAGGCTCTGCTGACGGTAGGCTGATGATCTGTTGATAACCATGTGGCGGGAGGGTGCGCTGTGAGCCAGGACCTGCGGCGCACCGGTGCGCCGTCAGCGGGCCTGGACGAGGTCACGGTGCCGCAGCGGCTGCCGTCGGCGACCCGGCGGGTTCGGGCCCGGCTTGCGCGGCGGATCACCGCGCAGCGCCCCGGGCCGGTCAGGCAGGTGCTCGAACCGCTCGCCGCGGTGCACCGGGAGCTGCACCCCAAAGCCGACCTCGCGCTGCTGCAGCGCGCCTATGACGTCGCCGCGGACAAGCATTCCCTCCAGACACGCATCTCCGGCGATCCCTACATCACCCATCCCTTGGCGGTCTCGACGATCCTCGCCGAGCTGGGGATGGACACCACCACACTGGTGGCGGCACTGCTCCACGACACCGTGGAGGACACCGACTACTCGCTGAGCTGCCTCTCGGCGGACTTCGGTGAGGTGGTTGCGCACCTTGTCGACGGCGTTACCAAGCTTGACAAGGTCGAGCTCGGTGACGCCGCCGAGGCCGAGACCATCCGCAAAATGGTCATTGCGATGGCTCGTGACCCGCGCGTACTGGTTATCAAACTGGCGGACCGGTTGCACAACATGCGCACCATGCGCTTCATGCGACCGGAGCAGCAGGCTCGCAAGGCCAGGGAGACCTTGGAGGTCTTTGCCCCACTGGCGCACCGGCTGGGCATGGCCACCATCAAGTGGGAGCTGGAGGATCTTGCCTTCGCGATCCTGCACCCGAAGAAGTACGACGAGATCGTGCGGCTGGTGGCCAACCGGGCCCCGTCCCGCGACACCTACCTGCAGGCCGTGAAGGACGAGCTCGACGCGCAGCTGGCCGGCTCGCGGATCACCGCCACCGTCGAGGGCAGGCCCAAGCACTACTACTCGATCTACCAGAAGATGATCGTGCGTGGCCGTGATTTCGACGACATCCACGACCTGGTCGGGGTGCGAATCATGGTCGATGACGTCCGCGACTGCTACGCCGCGATCGGTGTGGTGCACTCGGTGTGGCAGCCGATGCCCGGCCGGTTCAAGGACTACGTCGCGCAGCCCCGATTTGGGGTCTACCAGTCACTGCACACCACGGTGATCGGGCCGGACGGCAAACCGCTGGAGGTGCAGATCCGCACCCGCGATATGCATCGAACCGCGGAGTACGGCATCGCCGCGCACTGGCGGTACAAGGAGACCCGCGGCACGCACAACGGCCACGGCACGGTGGATGTTGATGAGATGGCCTGGATGCGTCAACTGCTGGACTGGCAACGGGAGGCCGCCGACCCCAGTGAGTTCCTCGAGTCGCTGCGCTATGACCTGGCCACCCGCGAGATCTTCGTCTTCACGCCCAAGGGTGAGGTCATCACGTTGCCCATGGGCTCCACGCCGGTCGACTTCGCCTACGCGGTGCACACCGAGGTTGGTAACCGCTGTATCGGCGCGCGGGTCAATGGTCAGCTCGTCGCGCTGGAGCGGAAGCTGGAGAACGGCGAGGTCGTCGAGATCTTCACCTCGAAGGCTGGGGGAGCCGGTCCCAGCCGGGACTGGCTGTCCTTTGTCGCCTCCCCCCGGGCCCGGGCCAAGATCAGGCAATGGTTCGCCAAGGAGCGTCGCGAAGAGGCCATTGAGAGTGGCAAGAACGCCATCGCCAAGGAACTGCGCCGGGTGGGGCTACCGGTACAGCGGCTGGTCTCTGCCGAGTCGATGGTCGCGGTATCCCGAGAACTCCGTTATCCCGACGTCAGCGCCTTGTACGCCGCTGTCGGTGAACATCACGCCTCTCCCCGGCATGTGGTGCAGCGTTTGGTCGCGCTGCTCGGCGGCGAGGAGGGCGCCGAAGAGGTGCTCGCCGAGCGAGCTACCCCCTCCACCGTCCAACGCCGCCAGCCGACTGGCGACTCCGGCGTACGGGTATGTGGCGCCGGGCACGTCCAGGCCAAGCTCGCCCGGTGCTGCACACCGGTACCCGGCGACGAGATCCTCGGTTTCGTCACCCGGGGTAACGGGGTCAGCGTGCACCGTACCGACTGCACCAATGCCGAGTCCCTGCGGGCGCAGCCCGAGCGGCTGGTCGGTGTGGAGTGGGTGCTCTCGTCGTCGTCGGTGTTCCTGGTCGCGATCCAGGTCGAGGCGCTGGACCGGCATCGGTTGCTCTCCGACGTCACCAAGGTGCTCGCCGACGGGCGGGTGAACATCCTCTCCGCCTCGGTCACCACCACCCGGGACCGGGTGGCGGTGAGCCGCTTCTCCTTCGAGATGGGCGACCCGAAACACCTGGGGCATGTGCTCCGCGCGGTGCGCAACATCGAAGGCGTCTACGACGTCTATCGCGTCACCTCCTCCAACTGATCCCCGTCTAGCTCGCGGTGACGTCGACGGAGGTGATGGTGACCGGCTGGTTGGGCTTGCCGCCACCGGGCTGGGGTTCCAGTGACCGATCGTCGCCCGCCTTGGCGATCTGGTCGAGGACCTTGAGGCCATCGGGGGAGATCGAGGCAAAGACCGTGTACTGGGGTGGGAGCTGGGTCTGGCCGTAGATCAGGAAGAACTGGCTGCCGCCGCTGTCCGGTTGGCCAGTGTTGGCCATCGCAACCAGCCCGCGCCCGTAGGCCAACTCGGGGAACACCTCGTCCGGGATGGTATACCCCGGCCCACCGGAGCCCGACCCGGTCGGATCACCGCATTGCAGCACCTGCAACCCAGGGTTGGTGACCAGCCGGTGGCACGGGCTCTGGGAATAGAAGCCGTGCTGCGCCAGGTTCAGGAAGCTGTTCACAGTGCACGGAGCCAGTGCCCGGTCGAGGGTGAGGCCGATCGCGCCGGCCGAGGTCCGCATGGTCACCTGCGCCGTGCCGGTGGCGGAGGTGAAGCCCGCCAGCGGGGGCCGCACCGGCTTGGCCGGGGGCTGCTGCGGGGTGACCTGGTACTGGCAGTCGACCGAGGCCGGCAGTGGTTTCGGCCGGACCGGCAGCGCGACCAGCTTGTTGTCGGGGACTGGCGTGGCGGCAGTGCTCGTGCCGGGCGGCGTGGACTGCTTCGCGGTGGCGTCAGCCTTCTGGTCGCGGTTGCTCAGTGTCACGATCAGGACCAC
The DNA here is from genome assembly GCA_050699575.1 of Pseudonocardiaceae bacterium. Taxonomy (GTDB): domain Bacteria; phylum Actinomycetota; class Actinomycetes; order Mycobacteriales; family Pseudonocardiaceae. The sequence continues at coordinate 9,143 of JBOHFG010000196.1, read as the reverse complement.
GGCACCGACGACCAGCACTACTGAGGCGGCGCTGCCAACCACTGCGTACCTGCGGCGCGCCTTGGCCCGCTCGGCCCGGCGGGCGAGCTGGCGATCCAGTTTGCGCTTCGCGGCCTCGCGACGCTGCTCGTTCGTAGGCACCCGGACTCCTGTGGCTGAGAAAACTGTGGCTGGGCAACCGATCGCCGCGAAGTCTAGGTGGCCAGTAGGTGAGTCTGACGTCAGCCTCCCTGCCGTGCGCACCCTAGGCTGGGCGGGTGCTCGTCGCCGGTTTCCCCACAGGATCCTTTCAAGCGAACTGTTTCGTGCTCGCCGCCGAGGCCGGTGGCCCGTGCGTGGTGGTCGACCCGGGGGAGGGCGCTGAGCAGCCACTCGACGAGCTGCTCCGTCAGCACCGGCTCGACCCGGTGGCGGTGTTGCTCACCCACGGCCATTTCGATCACATCTTCGCGGTGACCCCGGTCTGCGACGGCAACGACATCCCAGCCTGGATCCACCCGGAGGACCGGGCTCTGCTGTCCGACCCGCTGCGCGGGCTGACCGCTGACGCGCGACAGTTCTTCGGCGGCCGGGTCCAGCTGCGCGAGCCCCGCGAGGTGCGTTTACTGGCCGACGGTGCATCGTTGGAGCTGGCCGGGCTGACCTTCACCGTCGATCACACTCCCGGCCACACCCGCGGTTCGGTGACCTTCCGTTCGGTGACCGCTGATCAGAGCGTGCTGGTTTCCGGGGACACCCTGTTCGCTGGCTCAATCGGCCGGACCGATCTGCCCGGTGGTGACCACCAGCAGATACTCGCCTCCCTTCGAGACAAGATCCTCGTGCTAGATGACGAGACCGTCGTGCTGCCCGGCCACGGCCTGCACACCACCATCGGCCGGGAACGTGCCACCAACCCCTTCCTGCACGGTCTCACCATCCCCGGCCGCCCCCGCGGTCTGTAAGTCGTCAAGCGGTGTCGATCTCGTCGCGTCGGGCGACGACGGCGGCGATCGCCGTGGTGATCGGGACGGCGGCGACCAGCCCGATGCTGCCGACCAGGGTGCGCACCACCTCTTGGGCGACGTTCTGGGCGGTGATCAGTGTGCCGAAGCTCTGCCCGGACAGCGAAAAGGTCAGCAGGACGGGTAACGCGGCGCCGGCGTAGGCCAGTGTCAGAGTGTTCACCGCCGAGGAGACGTGGTCGCGCCCGATCCGCAACGCGGCGGTGTAGAGCGCCCGGGCGCCCAGGGTGGGATTGGCCCGGCGTAGTTCCCACACCGCGCTGGTCTGGGTAACCGTGACATCGTCGAGTACGCCCAGGGCGCCGACGATGATTCCGGCGAGTAGCAACCCGCGGGCGTCGATCCCGTGCCCGAGTACTCTGATGAGGTTATCGGTGTCGTCGTCCAGCCCGGTCAGCTGGGTGACTGCGGAGAAAGCGGTACCCAGCACGCCGATCAGCGCGAGGCTCAACACCGTGCCCAACACCGCGCTGGAGGTCTGGGCCGAGACGCCGTGGGTGAGATACAGCACGCCGAACATGATCACGCTGGCGGCCAGCACGCCGACTACCACCGGGTTCTCACCGGTCAGGATTGCGGGGAACAAGTAGGCCACCAGGACCAGGAAACTGAAGCCGAGCGCGATCAGTGATGCGAGGCCTCTCCAGCGGCCGAGGAGCAGCACCGCGGCGGCGAACAACGCCGCCAGCCACAGCATGGAGGAGCCGCGCTGGAAGTCCTGGAGCTGGTAGGATCCTGGTTCGGCGGGGTTTCCGCCGGTGTACGCGAGCACGACATGATCACCGACGGTGAACCGCGGCGTGCCCGGTTCGTCGGGTAGCAGCTGCTGGATGGTCACACCTGGTGAGTCGCCGTTGGTGAGCTGCACGTCGAACGACACGCACTTCTTGGCCTGGCCGACGCCTGTACTGCCGCTGGTGCAGGGGGCGGAGGTCGCCGCAAGCACCTCGCCCTGCACCGGCCGCTGCCCGAACCCGATGTCGGCACTGCTGCGGGGCATGGCACCCGGCCAGGTCAGCCACAGGCCGACCAGAGTGGCCAGGGCGAGTGGCACCAGGACCGTGACCAGCAGCATTCGTACCCGGCGAGACGCGGGTGGTGCCGGCCCGTGCCCGTGTCCATGGCCCGATCGCGGCTTGGCAGTATCGTCGGCGCCCCGGTAGTGGTGCCTGCCGCCGCTACGAACTGTGGCGCTCATCCTGGGTGCCCCTCTCTGAGTTCCCGGCATTACTAGCAGATGTCAGCGTCACTCAGGGAGCGCGGTGCTTCGCGACGGCGGGCTGTGGGTATGCCAGCGCCCCGCGGGAGAGCGCTGTGACAACGAGGTCTGCGACGTCCTCGGGTTCGTCGGGCGGATCAAGGAACAGATGCCGGCGGTCGACGTCAGCCTGGGTGAAGTTGCGGTGCATCGTGCGGGTCGCCGCTTCGTCGGTGAACCCGTGGCCCTGTCGTGTCCCGACGCGTTCGACACATCGCCTAAGCGACGGGAGGAGGACGAGGTAGTGAAGGTACGGGAGACCCGCTGCGGTGGCGAACGTGGGCAAAAACCAGGGGCCGACGACGCCGTCGTACACCGTCATATATCCGCCGGAGGCATAGCGGCCCGCGGCAGACGCGGCCGCTTGGAGGACAATCTCGTTCTGGTTGTTCGCCTCAGGAAGCCACGGTGGGATCGCACCGCGAGCGAGGAACGCGAAGAATAAGTCGCCCTCGACGAGGACGCTTGGCTCGAAGTGGTCGGCAAGGATCCGCGCCACCGTTGACTTCCCGGCCCCGGGTGGCCCGGTGATCACTAAAAGCAATCCCATGCCACGATTCTTGCTGACCGCACCGCGATTCACGCGCAACCGCCATGACCGCACACCGTCCCGTTAGACGAACCGTCAGCGCGGCCGCCCGCTGGCGGGCGGGGGCACGTTCGCCCAGCTCACCAAGTCAAAAAGCGGCGTGACGCGGCGGAGGACCTGCCGGCTGGTGGACCGTGGCGAGGAAGTCCTCGGGCGGCGGTCCACCGAACAGCGTGGCCACCTGCGCACGAGCACGATCCTTAGTCACCGACTCCAACTTGCTGTTCATGGATGAGGAGGGTAGGCCAATCGACGAGGTGCTGTGGCGGCGAGTCGGGCGAACTGCTGATAGAGGGCCAGCGCCTCATCGTCCGCTTGTCGGCGCCAGGCGGCGGAGCGACTCGGTTTCCGCGCTTCTGAGTCACGTGTGGATTGGAGGGTTTGGGGACCGCTCCGTAGTCCTCGGTCGGCAGGAACCTACCCACGGAAAAATCTCTGGCACGACATCAATCATCAGGGACCGGCGGCCTCGTCGCGGCGCCGCAGGCGCACAGACCGACAACCGTTGAGCTTCGCGATGGTGGCCGTGGGCACTGTAGCAGCTCTGAGAGCGATACCTCAGGAGAACTTATACTTGAAAGGTATTTTAAGGTTTGTGCGTGTCTATCGATGGCGAGCGTGTGGGGTCAACGGAGGAGGCAGCTGGCGCCGTCTTCCAGGTGCGCTCGACGCGCCCGTCCGAAGGCTCTCGGTCCGGTACGGATGTCGCGAATGGTCGGACTTGCGGTGAATCGGCCCTCGCGCCGGCAAGGCGGTCTTGAAGCTGGGCATGGCGGAACTGGTACACCTGACCAACAATGCGTAAAACCTGACGATCGCGGGCATCTTCAAGGAACCGCATCAAACGCGCAGGAGACTCACCCCGACGCCACAGCTGTGCGCTCGCAAGGGAAACCTGCCACGTTGCAGGAAACACTAACCCCATCGCGATCCCGAGCGCGAGCCCGGCCACACCCCAGCTTACGACCAAGGCCGCGTGCCCGACTGCGAACGATTGTCCGAGCGCATACGCGAGCGCAACTACAAGCCCGACTACGAGCCCGAACTGGCGATTTCGATGCCACGATGAGCGAGGATCGATCGGGCTCGTAGCTGTTGTTGAGGGTCGTCCGAGTCCGACCACGAGCCCGACCGCAGGCCTGACAGCAAGATTTATGGGGATTTGAGTCTTGCTCCATCGTGGTCGGCTCAGATGCTGAGGAGATCTTTCGCCGAAGGTGCCCACGAGCCCGACCATGGACCCGGTCATGAACCCGACCACCAACCCATACACGAGCCCGGGAACAAGTCCATTCACGAGCCCGTTGACAAACCCGCCCATGAGTCCAAAAATAAACCCGTACACAAGTCCGGCCATGAGATTCTTATTGGAGTCAGTTTTGCTTCGCTGTAGCCAATTTAAATATCGAGGAGGTCTTTCGCCGAGTGCGCCCATAAACCCGATGACGAGCCCGATGGTGAGTGTGAGCCCGAGCTTGCTCACCAGTGTCCCGGTGAACCCGCCCCCCAGCTCGATCGGGTGTGCGAGCCCGAGGATGCGCACCAGCACCCCGGTGAACCAGACTCCTAAACCGATCACCAGACTGACCACGAGTTCACACGCAAGTACGGTAGCAAGGACACGGGGCCAGGCGGGGACCCAATGTGGGATCTGCCACCAGGCCAGGTCCCGCATCCCTTCCTCGGCGTTCATACGGCGTGCCAGACGCCCTAGCCAGTGCTGAGCCTGCTCCAGGCTGTACGCCGGAGGCGGATGCCCTAAGTGAGGGGTATAGGCGGCGGGCAGAACTCGGTCAAGGAGATGATTTCAATGGCCTCACGGCTGGCGAAGTGTTGACTGTCGGTGAGTTCGTCGACCGGATCATCGGGACGGTAGGTGTCGTGGACCAAGGCCACCATCAGTGGGGTCTGCAAGGCCTGAGCAAGGGTACCGTCGGGGTGCTCACGCAGATGTTGGATCAGGCGTTGCCACGATGGGTGGGCCGGATCGATCTGGGCACTGGCCAGATATTCTGCCGCCTGCTCAGCCTGGATCGGACACAGTTCCAGCGCCGCCGCCCCGTGCAGATGACCGTGCCAACCGCGGCCACCATCTCCCGGCTGCGCGTGAGCATGACGAGCCGGAAGGTGGCCTGCTCGTCCAGCGCTTGTAACGCCACCGAGCGCAGCGCCTGGGCCATTTCATCTAATCCGTCGAGGATCACTGCGATGTAGCCGCCGGTGATCAGGCGTGTCGCGGCATCCCGGCCGTACTCCCGGACTCGCAACAACGCATACTCTGCGGTGAGCCGACCTGCCAACCAGCTGACTAAGGGCTCACTGTGCGGATCCCAGCCGTGCAAAGTGAACAACACCGGCACCGGAACCCTGGCCCGCTCCTCGGCCGTCCCGAAAGCTGCCCGGTGGGCCAGCGCATTGAGAAGCAGGAGGATTGCCGCACCGCTTTTGCCTGCACCCGGTTCCCCGAGGATCACCAGCCGCCCGGAGCCCAGCCCTCCGTACACGCCAAGAAGATCGTTTATTGTGCCGAACGCAGCTTCTTTGCTGTGATCGTCGCCATCCCGGGCAGCGGCTCGAAGCGGGCCCCACCGGCCCCTCCCACGACTGTCTCTACTGCCCCGGTGACCTGTAGGCGCGACCACTGCCACTGCACGGAGATCGGTGACGGATACATCAACCCACGTTCCCCGGCGGCCTTCTCCCACTGTCGAAGCACTTGTTCTGCCAACTCGTCTGCTGCGCGTTCCAACAGTGAGCGTGAAGCCTGGGCTGATCGCCGGGATGCCCACAGCCACATAGCGATACCTGTCGCGCTGGTGGCGATGCTCAGAAACGTTGCCACCAGCGCGCCTGCCGAGTCCCGATTGTGAGCGCTGAGAATGTATTTCACGACCATGGACGTGACCGCAACGAGCAGCAACAGCCCGACCCACGGCCAGATGCGTCGTCGTCCGATCTCCACGGCTACAGTCTGCCATCACGCCGTGTGCGGTCCGTGGTGCGCTGGCATGGTCGGCGGGGTGATCGTGATCCGGTTGGAGGCGTTGGGCGCTCTTCAAGGGCTACCAACCTGCCCTGGTGGCGTCGCAAACGGCTACCAACCGGTGGCTTTCTGGGGTATCGAGCCAGAGCCATTGCTGGTCGGTGGTCACGGTCAGGCCGAAGCGGTCGGCGGATGGCTGGCCGAGTTGGGACCAGAGTGCAGCGATGTGCTCGATCTGATCCCAGATGTGTCGTGGTCCGCCTTGCGTCAGGGCGTGTTGCCCACGCCGTGCGGTGATGTTGGCTTCGGCCCAGGCGCCGTCGCGGGCGTGGACGCACACCAGCTCTGCGCCATCGCGAATCACGCGCCACATGGTCTGCAGGGTGAGTTCGCGCAGCTGTAGAAGGAAGCGCAGGCCGGGGTGGTCGAGCAGCTGGGCTTGTGGTGCGGCCGACCGCAGGGGCGGCGACCAGGGCCGCGCGCAGGTCGTCCTCGATGATTTGGCGGCCGTTGTGCTGAGTCGCTCGTTGCGGCCGCGGGCGTAGCTGCGCAGCCGGTCGACCGCGGCGTGCTTGCTCAGGCCAGCCTTGCTGGGCATGTACCCTCGTCACCTGTTTGATGATCACTCGGCTGATCAGCGTTGTGGTTACTCCGTGAGAGCCTCGCTACGCAGACATCGCGGGTCAGCCTGGGAGGTTCCTTGCAGGTTGCTGCCTTGGCTGGCTGTCCTAGCGCGGATGCGCCATCAGCATTGGCGTGGCGCCGGCCAGCCCAGGATGCGGTGGTCTGGCCGGCACCAGGTGTCCGGTCGTCACGGTTGGCCATAGCCCGGGCCGCACCGGCGTATGGGCCGTCCGGTGGCAGGTCAGTGCCGATCGTGGGTCCGCGGCCGCGGACCTAACACACGCCGGCGACCGATCAGGATCGCCACGACGAGGACCACGACGACGATCACACCGATGATTAGCAGAACGATCGGAAAGGTGCCCCAACCCGAGGACTGCGCCGGAGTCGACCGCGTCACGCCCCTCTCCCGATCCGCCGCAGCGAGGCTGGTGCGTAGGTTGTCGAGTGCTGAGCTGACCGCTGCGGTGTAGTCGTTGCTGGTGCGCATGGTGCCGACGAACGCCTTGTTCGCGCTTGAGGCCGCCGACACGGCCGCGCTCTGGGAGAGTCCGGCGCGCGGGCCGATCTGGATCGACTCGTGACGTGCCTGGGTGTTGATCCCAATCACGACTGGGAATGTCGCGCTGATCTTGTTGCTGACGTCGGTATCGAAGGTTGGCTTGCTGGTCGCGTCCTGGGTCGTGGTCCAGATGTAGACGCCGACGGGCAGGGTGGCCGCGTCACTCTGCACGATCGTCGCGTTCAACACGCGGGCGTCGTCCTGGATCTGCACCGTGCCCGCCCAGGCAGGCGCGGCTACGCTGAGCACGGCCACCAGTGCCACGAGCGGTGCTATCGTCCGCAGCCAACCGCGCATCGGCTTGGTCACCGTCATCAGCGGCTCTCCCGAGTTGATCTTTCCACGTCCAGCTGGGTTACCAGGTCCATTGTGGCCCCAGCAGCCGCATTCTCTGCTGACCGATCGGTTTGCAGTGCGCCGCCCCGGCGCGACAGGTTGGTTGTCGACGCCCACGGTCTGTGCCGCGCAGTCGCGCCTTGTCGCCAGGAAGCAACGAATGCTTCGCAGCCGAGAATCACTAGGAGGTGGCGGATGGCGTGTTGCGGGGCGGTCGCGGCCGCCTCGACCGCTGCTGTGACCGCACCGCCCGATAGTCAGGAGGGCAGATACTGGTGTCCTGACTGACCGGCTGGGAGTGATGATGACCGACGTTGGGGATCGCGGTGAGGTTGGTTCTGGGTACGGCGAGCACGGTGCGGGGCGAGGGGCCAGCGGTGCCGCCAGCGACGGCGTGCAGCAGGATCACCTGCGTGCGCTGAGCGCCGTCCGTGCGGAGTTGACCCGTTTGGAGGAGGTGCTCGGCGCCGGGCACCACCCGGTCTCAGACGCTACTACCCGAGTGGCCCACGCGGTGGCCACCGGCACGGCAAGGACTCGTGACACCGCGCATCACGTGCACATCCCCGCGTGGTTGCGCGTCACTCGGGGAGAGAACCGGTGGCCGGTCGCCGCCGCCATCGTAGTGGCCATTGGGTTGCAGCTCGCGCTGCCCGACCGGTTGGCTCTGCAGTCCCGGTGGCTGCTGCCCGGCCTGGAATTCGCCATGTTAATCGGGTTGATCATCGCCAGTCCGGTTCGGTTCAACCGGGAGTCCACCGCGCTGCGGATAGCTAGCCTGACCCTGACCGGGCTGTTCAGCCTAGCCAACGCGTGGTCAGCGATTCTGCTGATCCTGGGCCTGGTTCGTGGCACCGAAGGCACCGACGCCGCTCACCTGCTGTCCACCGGGGCGGCGATCTGGCTGACCAACATCATCGCCTTCGCCGTGTGGTATTGGCAGTTCGACCGGGGCGGTCCGGCCGCCCGCGCCCACGCCCGGCGTGTGCTGCCCGACTTCCAATTCGTGCAGATGCAAAACCCCGACCTCACCCACCCCGAGTGGGAACCGCAGTTCGTCGACTACCTCTACCTCTCCTTCACCAACGCCACCGCCTTCAGCCCCACCGACGTCATGCCCCTGTCCCGGTGGGCCAAGCTGACCATGCTCGGGCAATCCCTGGTCTCGCTGATCACCCTGGCCCTGGTCATCGCCCGCGCAGTCAACATCCTCAAATAGCAGGCACGCCGACAAGCCGAACACGACCACCGGTATCAGTAGCGTGAGCGTGCAACGACGCCACCACTTCACCGACACCGGCCCGTACGCCGCGCTGTCACCCTCGAACGGGAGCAAGGATGAGCAAGGTGCTCTACACGGCACAGCGTGGACCGGGTGGAGGTTCGGTCCAGCAGGGTGAGGAACGGGCGTCGCGGAGCTGAGGCCGCCGTGTACGTTTGGATTGCGGAGACGGGTGAAAAGCTCGTGTAGCTCCGGCTGCCATGTACCGTGCGGCTCGCCCAGCTCACCGCACTGGCCACCCAGTCACCCCGCCGGATTTCCGAGCATCCGTTGAAGGCGCAACCGCCACCGAGCCGCCGCGGTACGGTCCCGCTGCCGCCGGGCGTCGCTGACGTTTCGGGTAGGTGTCGACGGCTTGAGGTCACGGTCGCCACGTCGGTGGCGGGGGCGGCGTCAAAGACGTGCGGCATGGTGGAGAGGATCTCATCACCGGCGGGGGCCAAGTGGGCAGAGCGTACTCAGATCCTTCTAGGCGACTTCGCCGTGAGTCAGCTGCTCAAGGTAC
>JBOHFG010000195.1:0-18749 GCA_050699575.1 Pseudonocardiaceae bacterium | reverse complement strand
GGCGGCCATAGCGGAGGGGAAACGCCCGGACCCATCCCGAACCCGGAAGCTAAGCCCTCCAGCGCCGATGGTACTGCACCCGCCAGGGTGTGGGAGAGTAGGACACCGCCGAACACAACCCCACAACAACACAAAGTTCACAACATCAAGGGCTCTTTTCGCAATCGCGGACGAGGAGAGGATGGCGACCGTGTCAGCCGGATCGGTTCCGACCGCAGGTGCGGACCGGGACCGTGGTGTGGCAGGCACCGGCGCTCCAAGCGGTGTTGCTCGGCAACGTGGAGTACAGCAACGCAGTACTCCACGTGTCATGGACAGCAGCCGTATGGCGAGTCGTGGCGGTCGACCTCAGGGAAGTAAGCGGGCAGCGCCGGTTGGTCGCGGGGAGCCTTCATCCATTGAGGGTCCACTGCGGCCGGACTTGCCTGTGGATCTTGATGTCAGTGAGTTGGATTTCGGCATTCGCAAGGAACTGTTGACGTTGCCGAAGGGTTTGGCTGACCTTGTTGGAAGCCATCTGGTGGCAGCAGCGCGTGTGTTGGAGGAAGATCCGGCCCTTGCCCTCGCGCACGTCCGGTTTGCTCGCAGTAAGGCGGGTCGCGTGGCTGCGGTCCGAGAGGCTGCTGGGCTTGCGGCGTATTACGCTGGGGAATGGTCAGAGGCGTTGGCGGAGTTACGTGCCGCGCGCCGGCTAGGTGGTGATCCTGGGCGTCTGGCAGTGTTGGCTGACTGCGAGCGAGCACTGGGGCGGCCCGAGCGAGCACTGGAGATTGCGCGAAGCCCCGAGGCTGAACAGCTCGGCACGGATGAGGCAGTCGAGTTACGAATCGTGGCCGCCGGTGCGCGGCGTGATCTTGGTCAATTCGACGCCGCCGTGATCGCTTTACAGGGATCCGACCTGGATGCGGCAGGAGAAGAGCCGTGGCGGGCGAGATTGCGCTACGCATACGCGGACAACCTGCTCGCGGCCGGTCGTGAACAGGACGCGATCCGCTGGTTCCTGTTTGCTGCCGATGCCGACGCCGACGATGTCACCGACGCCGCCGAGCGGGCCGTCGAGCTTAGTGAGCGGCCAGAACCGGCGTGAGCGAACCGCTGGACGGCTACGATGCGGTGCTGCTCGATCTTGATGGCACGGTGATCCGGGGAACTGAGCTGATGCCGGAGGCGCCGGATGTGGTGAACACGTTGCGCCGAGCAGGACGGGTGGTGCAGTTCATCACCAATAATGCATCACGGGCGCCGGCAGACGTCGCCGAGCACCTCACCGCACTTGGCGTCCGGACTATTTCTGAGGAGGTCGTCACCAGCGCTCAGGCTGCGGTTGCCTTGCTGGCAATCCAGCTTCCAGCGGGCTCTGCCGTCTTGGTCGTCGGCACCGAAGCACTGGTCGCGGCAGTGCGGTCGGTCGGCCTACGGCCGGTGGCGGTGGTGTCCGAACAGCCGGTCGCGGTCGTCCAAGGCCACTCGCCAGACACTGGGTGGGTCCGGTTGGCTGAAGCCTGCCTGGCGATTCGTGGCGGCGCGATGTGGATTGCGTGCAACGTCGATCGTACGTTGCCCACCGAGCGGGGCTTGTTGCCCGGCAACGGGGCCATGGTGGCTGCGTTGCAGGCTGCTACCGGTCGGGAGCCCACGGTGGCTGGGAAGCCTGCTCGCCCGCTGCTTGATACGGCCATAGACCGCACTGGTGCGAAGCGCCCGCTGATGGTCGGTGATCGGCTGGACACCGACATCGCCGGGGCACGAGCCGCCGGGCTGGATTCCCTGCTGGTCCTGTCCGGGGTCGCGGACGCCGCCGCACTGCTTGCTGCGCCACCTGAGCAGCGGCCCAGTCACCTGGGTGGCGACCTCCGGGTATTGCGGGAGCCCCTGGAGAGGACACGGATCCAGGCGCGGCCCGGCTGGCGGGTCGAGTCGACTGACGGCGGCCTGCTGCTCCACCGCGATGGAACCCTCGGTGACCCGCTTGATGCGGTGCGGACACTGTGCGCCACCTGGTGGGTCGAGCATACCGGACCGGTGCAGGTGCGTGGGTGCGATGACACCGCCGCCGCTGCGCTGGATGCGATGGGTCTGGGTGCGGTCGCGAGATGACGTCCCAGCTACTCCCACCTACCGGCATCGCCGATGCGCTCGCCGGCCTGCAGGATCTTGCTGAGCTTCCGACCGCGGAGCACGTGGCACGGTTGCGCGCCGTCCACGACTCGCTTACCGCTGCTTTGTCTCGCATCGACGAAATCTAGGCTCGCATTGATGAAATCTAGGCCAGTATCGACGAGGTTGAGGTGACCCGGAGGGTGAGACGGGGCCCGGAGGTTTAGATGGGACGCAGGGCCCGGCTGGACGCGGAGTTGGTGCGGCGTGGTCTGGCCCGATCCCGCGACCACGCCGCTGAGCTCGTCGCGCAGCGCCGGGTCCGCGTCGGTGGGATGACGGCCACGAAACCGGCCACCGGAGTGGATGCGGACACTCCATTGCTCGTCCAGGCCCGGGTGAACGAGCCGGACTGGGTGTCGCGGGGGGCTCGCAAGGTTCTCGGCGCGCTGGATGGGCTCATCGCTGGGGGTCCAGCCGTGATGGGGAGGCGCTGCCTGGATGCCGGCGCGTCCACCGGTGGCTTCACCCACGTGCTGCTGCACCGCGGAGCTCGGGAGGTGGCCGCGGTCGACGTGGGTTACGGGCAACTCGCCTGGTCATTGCGTACTGATCAACGGGTCCGGGTGCATGATCGGACGAACGTGCGGTCGTTGCGGCCCGAAACGATCGGTGGCACCGTCGATCTGACCGTGGCCGACCTGTCGTTTATCTCGCTGCGTCTGGTATTGCCCGCATTGGTGGGCTGCACCGCGCCCGAAGGCGACTTGCTCCCGATGGTCAAACCCCAGTTCGAGGTCGGCCGCGAGCGCCTGGGCGCCGGTGGTGTGGTCCGCGACCCGCTACTGCGTGCGCAGGCCGTGCTGGAGGTAGTGGCGACCGCGGCAGACCTGGGGCTCTGCCTGATCGATGCCATTGCGAGTCCACTGCCCGGACCGTCGGGCAACGTCGAGTACTTTCTGTGGTTGCACCGTGGCGCAGCAGATCCGCCGCGCGCCGAGGAGCTGGTGCACGCCGCGGTGCGGAAAGGGCCGCAATGAGGCTCGGACGTGAGGTCCTGCTGGTGTTGCACACCGGACATCCGGAGTACTCCGGCACCGCAGAGCACGTCGCGCACCGGCTGGCCGAGGCGGGGATCGGGTTGCGGGTGCTCGCCGCGGAGACCGCGCATCTTGACCCTGCGCTGCGCGACCACCAGGTGCCCACCGGGCCGGAGGCGGCTGCGGGCGCGGAGCTCGTCGTGGTTCTCGGCGGCGACGGCACCCTGTTGCGGGCCGCGGAACTGGCCCGGCCATGCGGTGTTCCGCTGCTGGGGGTGAACCTCGGCCGGGTGGGTTTTCTCGCCGAAGCCGACCCGGACTCCCTCGAGGCGGCTGTGCGGGCCATCGTCAATGGTGACTATCTCGTCGATGAGCGGATGACCATTGACGTCACCGCCAGCCTCAATGGATCCACGCTGGCTCGCACGTGGGCGCTCAACGAGGCCAGCGTGGAGAAGAGCAGGCGCGAGCGGGTCCTCGAAGTGGTGCTTGAGGTGGACCGCAGACCGGTGTCCGGGTTCGGTTGTGACGGGGTGTTGTGCGCCACTCCCACCGGGTCCACCGCCTATGCGTTCTCCGCGGGTGGTCCTGTGGTGTGGCCGGACGTGGACGCGCTCGTGGTGGTCCCCAGCAACGCCCATGCGCTGTTCGCCCGCCCACTGGTGGTATCGCCGGACTCGATGGTCGCGGTCGAGACCGATCCGCACGGGCACGCTGCGGTGCTGTGCTGCGACGGGCGGCGGACGTTCGCGCTACCGGCGGGCGCTCGGATCGAGATGGTCCGTGGCGCCACCCCGATCCGGTTGGTGCGCCTGCACGACTGCCCTTTCACCGACCGGCTGGTGCGCAAGTTTGAACTTCCGGTGCAGGGCTGGCGCGGTCCCCGACCGGGCGCACCGTCGGGCTGATGGGCGGCGGCGCGCTAGGGTGCGGTTCGTGCTCACCGAGATGCGCATCGAGGGCCTCGGTGTGATTGACGAGGCCACGCTGGACCTCCATCCCGGCCTGACTGTGGTTACCGGGGAAACCGGAGCGGGCAAAACGATGGTGATCACGGGTTTGCAGCTGCTTGCCGGCGGACGGGCCGACGCTTCCCGCATCCGGCGGGGCGCCGAACGGGCCATCGTGGAAGGTCGCTTCCGGCCACCTGAGGGCAGCCCGGCCGCGGAACTGGCCAACGATGTGGGTGCCCGCGCCGACGAGGACGGCAGCCTAATCGCCAGCCGCACCCTCACCCTTGATGGCCGTTCCCGGGCCCATTTGGGTGGTCGTTCGGTGCCGGCAGGAGTGCTGGCCGAGCTGGCCGACGGCATGCTCGCCGTCCATGGCCAGAACGACCAGCTGCGGTTGCTGCGCGCCGGTGAGCAGCGGGCTGTGCTGGATCGTTTCGCCGGCGACCTGGTGTCCGGGCCGCTGGCCGCGTATCGCCGGCTTCGGGAGCAGTGGCTGTGTTGTCGTGCTGAGCTCACCAACCGGCGCGAGCACTCTCGAGAGCTGGCCCGGGAAGCCGACCTCCTCGGTCACAGCCTCGCCGAGATCAGCGCCATCGACCCGCAGCCAGGGGAGGACAGCGTCCTGCTGGCTGAGGCTCGACGGCTGGCCGACGCCGATCAGCTGCGGGACACCGCCGCTTTCGCTCAGTCCGCTGTGTGCGGTGCGCCGGAGGGTGATCCTGACCAGCCGAGTGCGATCGAGCTGGTTGGGCAGGCTCGCCGCCGGCTGCACGCGGTGGATGACCCTGCCCTGCAGCCGCTGCGGGAACGTCTGGCTGAGGTTGCGGCGGTGCTCGGCGATGTCGGTGCCGAGCTCAGTTGCTTCCTCGAGACCCTCAACGCCGATCCGGCCCGCTTGGAGCAGGTGTTGACTCGCCAAGCCGAGCTCAAGGGGCTGACTCGTAAGTACGGTGCGGATGTCGACGGTGTGCTGGCCTGGGCCCGGCAAGCCCACCAGCGCTTGGCTGACCTGGACACCTCCGACGAGGCCATCGCGGCGTTGGCGGCCCGACAGACCGAGCTGGACACTGAGCTGGCCCGGCATGCCACCGCGCTCACCGCGGCCAGGACTGCGGCTGCCCGGCAGCTCGGGGATGCCGTCACCGCCGAGCTCGCCGGGTTGGCGATGGGCCAGGCGCAACTGACCGTGGAGGTGCGCCCGATCGTGGCCACCGACGGTGACGGCGCGGCACTCGCCGTCACCAGGGCCCGGCTGCGGGCCGGCCCGGATGGCGTGGACGAAGTGGAGCTGTGCCTGGCACCGCACCCCGGCGCCGGGTCGCTGCCGGTGCACAAGAGCGCCTCGGGCGGTGAGCTGTCCCGGGTGATGCTGGCGCTGGAGGTGGTGCTGGCCGATGTTGATCCGGTACCCACGATGGTGTTCGACGAGGTCGACGCCGGGATCGGTGGTCGGGCCGCGGTCGAGATCGGGCGGCGGCTGGCCCGGCTGGCCCGTAGCCACCAGGTCGTTGTCGTTACCCACTTGGCCCAGGTAGCCGCCTACGCCGACCGGCACCTCGTGGTGGACAAAGCGACCTACGCCACTGGGTTGACCCGCAGCGGAGTCCGGGAACTCGACTCGGCGGCCCGGGTTGGTGAGCTGGCCAGGATGCTGGCCGGGTTAGGCGACACCGACACCGGGCGCGCGCACGCCGAAGAGTTGTTCTTGTCCGCTACCGCGGACAAGACTCGTGAGTGGGAAACAGTGTTATAGCACTCAATCCCACTCACGAGGGCGTGCCCCGGCGCGCCTCCACGATCAGGGGCACGGTTTTTGCCACCATCACCGACATGAGAATGCCCGGCCTGCTCAGCCGATCTGGCCGCGAATTGCCCGGTTTGACCGGATTGGCCCGGGTGGATCGCCATGCTGATGTGCTGGCGCGGCGCGTCGGCTGCGGCGATATCGCGGTGTTCGACCAGGTTGATCTGGACCGTAGAACTGCCGATGCGCTGGTGGCTGCCGGGGTCGCCGGGGTGGTCAATGTGGCACCGTCGATCTCCGGCCGGTTCCCGAACCTGGGTCCAGAGATTCTCGTCTCCGCGGGGATCGTGCTGGTCGATGGGGTCGGTGCGGAGGTGTTGCGGATCAAGGACGGCAGTCGGCTGCGGCTCCACGAGGGGCGGGTGTACGCCGGGGAAAGCGAGATTGCCTGCGGTGTCGAGCAGACGGCCAACTCGATTGCGGACCTGATGATCGAGGCCAAATCCGGGCTGTCGGCTCAGCTTGAGGCATTCTCGGCGAACACCATCGAATTCCTCCGGTACGAACGGGCCTTGATTATTGATCGGGTCGGCGTGCCAGATATTGAGGTCCCCCTCCGCGGCCGGCAGGTGTTGGTGGTGGCCGCCGGTTACAACCACACCGCCGACCTGGCTGCGCTCAAACATTTCATCCGCGAGTATCACCCGGTGCTGATTGGCGTCGAGGCGGGCGCCGACGCCCTGCGCGCCGCTGGGCATCGACCGCACCTCATCGTCGGCGATCCTTACCAGGTCGAGACCGACACTCTCAAATTGGCTGACGAGGTCGTGGTGCCCGCCCAACCCGATGGTTTCGCCCCGGGGCTGGAGCGGATCCAAGATTTGGGGATCGGTGCGGTGACTTTCCCTGCGGTGAGCAATCCGGAGGATCTTGCGCTGCTCCTGGCCGAGGCGCACGGCGCCGAGCTCGTGATTGCTGTGGGATTCCAGGCCACCCTGCACGAGTTTCTCGATCGGGGCCGGTCGGGGTCCAACCCGTCGACGTTCCTCACCCGGTTGCGGCTGGGCAGCAAATTGGTCGACGGCCATGCCGCCGCTGCTCTGTATCGCAGCCGGGTTTCGGCAGGTGCCGTGCTGCTCATGGTCTTTGCTGCACTGGCGGCGGTGGTCGCAGCATTGCTGGTGTCCAACGTTGGTGGTGCCTTCGGCGTCTTGGCCGTGGACACCTGGCACCACGTCGTCTCCTGGATCGAGAGGGTGAGGTAGACCGTGATCTCACTGCGGTACCACGTGATTTCTATCGCCGCTGTCTTTCTCGCACTCGCACTCGGGGTGGTATTGGGGTCCACCGCGATCAGCGGTCGGCTGCTGTCCGGACTCAGCTCCAACCGCGATGAGTTGGGCCGCCAGGTGAGTGACCTGCAGGCCGAACGCACTGGGCTACAGGCCCGATTGGCCGATGCGGACGTCTTTGGCGCGTCGGTAGGACCTCGGGTGGTGAACGGCGCACTGCGTGGGCGCACCGTGGTGCTCGTCACTACCGCGGACGCCAATCCGGCCGACCGGGATGCGATCAGCGCTCTGGTGAGCAACGCCGGTGCCACCGTCACCGGTGAGCTGCAGCTCACCGAGGCGTTC
The DNA here is from genome assembly GCA_050699575.1 of Pseudonocardiaceae bacterium. GTDB lineage: Bacteria > Actinomycetota > Actinomycetes > Mycobacteriales > Pseudonocardiaceae. The sequence continues at coordinate 11,278 of JBOHFG010000195.1, read as the reverse complement.
ACCGACCCGTCCCGCTCCGACCAGCTCAGTGAGCTGAGCACCCGGCTGCTGCCGGCTGGGCTGCGGCTGCCCACCGCGCCGGACGCCGGGACGCTGGCTGGCGGGCTGCTCGGCTCGTTGCTGCTGATCAACCCGCAGAATGGGAAAGCGCAGGCCACTGCCGCGGAAACCACTGCCGTGCTCGCCGGACTCGGTGACGGTGGCTTCGTCCGGGTCGGCCCGCAAGTGTTGCCGGCTCAGCTCGTGGTGGTGCTCACTGGTGGTTCGAGTCGTGCCAACAGCAGCGGGGACCGGGCCGGCATCCTGGCCCGGTTCGCCACCCAGCTGGACCGGGCCGGCGCCGGTGCGGTGCTGGCGGGCCGGCCAGGGTCCGCCGAGGGCAACGGCCCGATCGGCGTGGTGCGGGCGGATACCGCGGCGGCCTCGGTGCTGTCCACCGTGGATGACGTCAGCACTGCGGCCGGGCGGGTGGTGACCGTGCTGGCACTGGCTGAGCAGGCGCAAGGTCGGGCCGGGCGCTACGGCACCGGCGGCACCGCGCAGGCCGTGGTCCCGGCGATCCAGGGCTGATCGGTCGGGCGGGACCCGAGATCACCGCTGGCAGTGTTACCGTGAACTTCCGTGGTCGGCGGCGTGCCGCCAGCTGCAGCGCAACCGGTCGCCAATCGAAGGGCCGGTCCGGACCACGGGAGAAAGTCTTGGCCAAGCCCGTTCGCCGTTCAACCAGGTATCTGTTCGTCACCGGAGGTGTCGCCTCCTCGCTGGGCAAGGGGCTTACCGCGTCCAGCCTCGGCCAGCTGCTGACCGCCCGGAGGCTGCGGGTGACCATGCAGAAGCTGGACCCCTATCTCAACGTTGACCCGGGGACGATGAACCCTTTCCAGCACGGTGAGGTGTTCGTCACCGAGGACGGGGCCGAGACTGATCTGGACATCGGGCACTACGAACGGTTTCTGGACCGCAACCTCGGCCGCAAGGCCAACGTCACCACGGGCCAGGTCTATTCGGCGGTGATCGCCAAGGAGCGGCGGGGGGAGTATCTCGGCGACACGGTGCAGGTGATTCCGCACATCACCGACGAGATCAAGTCCCGAATCCTGGCGATGTCCGAGCCAGAAGGCGACGACCCCCCGCCGGATGTGGTGATCACTGAGATTGGTGGGACGGTCGGGGATATCGAGTCGCTGCCGTTCCTGGAGGCGGCCCGTCAAGTGCGCCACGACGTCGGCCGGGACAACTGTTTTTTCCTGCACGTTTCCCTGGTGCCTTACCTTGCGCCATCCGGCGAATTGAAGACCAAGCCGACCCAGCATTCTGTGGCCACCTTGCGCAATATCGGTATTCAGCCTGATGCCCTGGTTTGTCGCGCTGACCGGGACGTCCCGGACGGGCTGAAGCGCAAGATCGCGCTGATGTCCGACGTGGACATCGACGGGGTGGTCGCGGCGCCGGATGCGCTGTCCATCTACGACATTCCCAAGGTATTGCATTCTGAAGGTCTTGATGCCTACGTGGTGCGCCGGCTCGGGTTGCCGTTCCGGGACGTGGACTGGACGGAATGGGGCGATCTGCTGAATCGGGTGCACGCCCCGACGGGGGTGGTGCGGATCGCCCTGGTGGGCAAGTACGTCGACTTGCCGGACGCCTACCTGTCGGTGACCGAGGCACTGCGCGCCGGGGGTTTTGCACACCGGGCCAAGGTGGAGATTCGCTGGGTACCCTCGGACACCTGCGAGACTCGTGCGGGTGCGGAGGCTGCGCTGGCGGGGGTGGACGGGGTGTTGGTGCCCGGTGGGTTCGGTGTACGGGGGATCGAGGGCAAGATTGGGGCCATCCACCACGCCCGCGTCCGGCGGATCCCGGCACTGGGGCTCTGCCTGGGTCTGCAGTGCATGGTGATCGAGACCGCCCGGAACCTGGCCGGGCTCGACGGCGCCGGCTCGACTGAGTTCGATCCGGGCACGGCCCACGCAGTGATCTCCACCATGGCCGATCAGGCCGACGTCGTTGCAGGTCATCGTGATATGGGAGGGACGATGCGGCTGGGTGGTTATTCAGCGGTGCTGGAATCTGGTTCGGTGGTGGCGCGGGCATACGGCGCTACTGAGGTCCACGAGCGGCATCGGCATCGCTATGAGGTGAACAACGCCTACCGGGACAAGCTCGCCGCGGCCGGACTGGTGATCAGTGGGACGTCCCCGGACGGTCATCTGGTCGAGTTCGTCGAGCTGTCGCAGCGCAGCCACCCGTTCTTCGTCGGCACTCAGGCTCACCCGGAGCTCACCAGCCGGCCCACCCGTCCGAACCTGCTGTTCGTCGCCTTTGTTGCGGCGGCGCTGAAGTACCAGGCCGCGGACCAGCTGCCGGCGGGGCTGCGGTGAGCCCGCCGCACGAGTTCACGGTGCTGAGCAGCGAGACCGTGCACGTCGGCCGGGTCCTCGCGCTGCGGCTGGACCAAGTCGTGATGCCCGATGGACACGCGGTCGGGCGTGAGGTCGTCGAGCACCCCGGCTCGGTGGCGGTCGTGCCCGTGCACGACGACGGGTCGGTGGTGATGATCGATCAGTACCGGCACCCGGTGGGCCGCCGGATGCGGGAGCTGCCTGCGGGGCTGCTCGATGTGCCAGGAGAGGATCCGGTGGCAGCGGTCCAGCGGGAGCTGATGGAGGAGACCGGCTGCACCGCGCGGAGCTGGTCGGTACTCGTGGATGTGGCGCCCTCACCGGGGTTCACCGACGAGGTGGTGCGGGTGTTTCTGGCTCGCGGGCTGACCGAGGTCGGGCGGCTCGTCGGCGTCGAGGAGGAGGCCGACCTCGCGGTGGTTCGGCTGCCGCTGGCCGAGGCGGTGTGTCAGGTCCTGGCCGGGGAGATCATCAGCGCGCCGACGGTCGCCGGGCTGCTCGCCGCGCAGGCAGTGTTGGTGGGGACTGTGCAGCCGCGACCGGTCGACGCCAGGTGGCCGGACCGCCCGACTCGCTTCGCCGCTCGCCGAGGTTGAGACCATGCTGGAGAGCGCAACCAGGGAGGCACGCCGAGGTGAAGATCGGTGTTCCGCGTGAGCTGAAGATCCACGAGTATCGGGTCGCGATCACGCCGGCCGGGGTGCACGAGCTGACCCGTCGTGGGCATGAGTTGCTGGTCGAACGGGGCGCCGGGGTTGGTTGCGCGTTCCCGGATGAGGATTACCTCGCTGCCGGTGCCCGCATCGTGCCGCAAGCCGACGACGTGTGGGCGCAGGCCGAGCTGGTGCTCAAGGTGAAGGAACCCCTGCCGCAGGAGTACCCCCGGATGCGCAAGGGCCAGATTCTGTTCACCTACTTGCATCTGGCTGCGTCGGTGGAGTGCACGACTGCGTTGATCGATGCCGGGATCGACGCGATAGCCTACGAGACCGTGCAGCTGCCCGACGGCTCGTTGCCGCTGCTGGCCCCGATGAGTGAGGTCGCCGGGCGGATGGCCCCACAGGTGGGGGCGCACTGCTTGGAGCGCATGCAGGGCGGGCGCGGGGTGCTGCTCGGCGGTGTCTCCGGGGTGCCCGCCGGCAAGGTGGCGGTACTCGGGGCTGGGGTGTCCGGGATGAACGCCGCCACCGTCGCGCTGGGCCTGCAGGCCGAGGTGGTGGTGTTAGACACCAACATCAACCGGCTGCGGGAGATCGACTTCGGGTACCGGGGCCATCTGCAGACCATCGCGTCCAATGCCTACGAGGTGGAGAAGGCCTGCATGTGGGCGGACCTGGTGATCGGCGCCGTGCTGGTGCCCGGCGCCAAGGCGCCCACCCTGGTCAGCCATGACCTGGTCACCCGGATGCGTCCGGGATCGGTCCTCGTGGACATCGCCATCGACCAGGGCGGCTGCTTCGCCAACTCACGGCCGACGACGCACGCCGACCCCACCTTCACCGTGCACAACTCGGTGTTCTACTGCGTGACCAACATGCCCGGTGCGGTACCGCATACCTCTACCTACGCGCTGACCAATGTCACGTTGCCCTACGTCTGCGCGCTGGCCGACAAGGGACTGCGGCAGGCGGTGCGGGACGACTCCGCACTGGCCCGGGGAGTCAACGTGGTGGGAGGCGCGGTGGTGCTCGCCGAGGTCGCTCGAGCACACCACCTCCCACACCTGCCCCTAGCCGAGGCATTCACGTGAGCTCGGGTGAGCTGGCGGCGATGATCTCAGGGTATTTGGATCATCTTGCGGTGGAGCGGGGGATGTCGGTCAATACGCTGGACTCTTATGCTCGCGATCTGCGCCGTTATGGAGCCTACTTGGCGTCGGTGGGGGTCGACGGGCTCGCTGCGGTGCGGGAGGCGCACGTGACCGGCTTCCTGGTGGCACTGCGCGACGGGGCGGGTGGGCATCAGCCGCTGGCGCCGTCGTCGGCGGCCCGGGCGGTGGTCGTGGCCCGTGGGCTGCACCGGTTCGCCTGCCGGGAGGGATTGGTGCCGGCCGACGTCGCGGCCGACGTGCACCCCCCCAGCCCGCCGAAACGGTTGCCCAAGGCCCTCGGGGTGCATGAGGTGCTGCAGTTGCTGGAGGTCTTTCCTACCGAGGGGGAACCTCGCTGCCTGCGGGACCGGGCGCTGCTGGAATTGCTGTACTCCACCGGTGCGCGGATCTCAGAGGCAGTTGGACTGGATCGGGACGATGTGGATGGCGCGGCGCGCACCGTGCTCCTGCGTGGTAAAGGTGGCAAGCAGCGGCTGGTGCCGGTGGGCCGGCCGGCGTTGGCTGCGCTGGATGCCTACCTGGTTCGCGGTCGCCCAGCGTTGGCCCTCCGGGGGCACGGCATTCCGGCGGTTTTTCTCAATGCCCGTGGTGCTCGGTTGTCCCGGCAGAGCGCGTGGGCGGTGTTGCGGGATGCCGCGGCCCGGACCGGGATCGCCGCTGCGGTATCACCGCATACCCTGCGGCACTCGTTTGCCACTCACCTGTTGGAGGGTGGCGCGGACGTGCGGGTGGTGCAGGAGCTACTCGGGCATGCGTCGGTGACCACGACGCAGGTCTACACGCTGGTGACGGTGGACAACCTCCGTGAGGTGTACGCGACCGCCCATCCACGGGCGCGTGGTTGATGCCCGGTGGCTAGGCTCCCCGGGGATCGCGCAACGCGCGGGGAAGGGGTATCAGTGCCGCAGCCGCCTCCACTGGATCGGCCCGGCCCGGCCCGGGTGGTGGCCATCTGCAACCAGAAGGGCGGCGTCGGCAAGACCACCTCGACGATCAACCTGGGGGCCGCGCTCGCCGAGTACGGCCGCCGGGTGCTGCTGGTCGACTTCGACCCGCAGGGCGCGCTCTCGGTCGGGCTCGGGATGGGCTCGCATCACCCGGACCGGACCATCTACAACCTGATCATGGAGCAGGGCGTCCCGGTGGATGAGGTCGTCCGGCCGACGTCGGTGCCCGGCCTGGACTTGCTGCCCAGCAACATCGATCTGTCCGCGGCGGAAGTCCAGCTGGTGACCGAGGTGGGTCGGGAGCAGGCATTGGGTCGGACCCTGCGGCCACTGCTGGCGAACTATGATTTCGTCCTGGTCGACTGCCAGCCGTCACTGGGTCTGCTCACCATCAATGCGTTGGCCTGTGCGGATGGTGTGCTCATCCCCTTGGAATGCGAGTTCTTCAGCCTGCGGGGGGTGGCGTTGCTCATGGACACCATCGACAAGGTGCGTGAGCGGCTCAACCCCACACTGAAGATCACCGGGATCCTCGCCACGATGTATGACCCCCGTACCCTGCACGCCCGTGAGGTACTGGCCCGCGTGGTGGAGGCTTTCGGCGACACGGTGTTCGACGCTGTGATCAGCCGAACGGTCCGGTTCCCGGAGACCACCGTCGTCGGTGAGCCGATCACCCGGTGGGCACCGAAATCCGCCGGAGCGCAGGCATACCGCGCGCTGGCCCGCGAGGTGATCGCGCGATGAGACCTGCGTGCGGGGTCGAACCCACGGCTGGCCGCTTCACCGTGCGGCTGGACAACTTCGAGGGCCCGTTCGACCTGTTGCTGCAGCTCATCTCGCAGCAGCAGATGGATGTGACCGAGGTGGCCCTGCACGAGGTGACCGACGAGTTCATCGCGCACCTGCGGGTGCTGGGCGAGTCTTTCGACCTGGACGAGACCACCGAATTCCTGGTGGTCGCCGCGACCTTGTTGGACCTCAAGGCGGCTCGGTTGCTGCCGTCGGCCGAGGTCGAGGACGAGGCGGACCTCGCGCTGCTGGAAGCCCGGGACCTGCTGTTCGCGCGGCTGCTGCAGTATCGGGCGTACAAGCAGGTCGCGGCGCTGTTCGCGGAGCTCGAATCAGCGGCGCTGCGCCGGTATCCACGGTCGATGGTGCTCGAGGACCGGTTTGCCGTGCTGCTGCCGGAGGTGTTGCTCGGCGTCGACGCGGCACAGTTCGCCGAGACCGCGGCTGCGGTGTTTCGGCCCAAACCACCGCCGCCGACGGTGTCTCTGGAGCATCTGCATACCCCCCGGGTGTCGGTGCAGGAGCACGCCGCCTTGCTCTGCAGCTGGCTGGCCCGCGATGGCCAGGCCAGCTTCCAGGCCCTGGTCGCCGACTGCGAACACACCAGAGAGGTGGTCGCTCGCTTCCTGGCATTGCTGGATCTGTACCGTGCCGCGGTGGTGGCCTTCGACCAGATCGAGCCCTTGGGCGAGTTGTGCGTTCGGTGGACGGGTGAGGCTGGGCAGACCACCGTGTCAGCCGCGTCGGATGAGGATTATCGGTGAACGAAACTGCACTCATGGATGCACCCGCTGGGACTGCGACCCTGCCGGCCCTGTCCAGCGATGATGAGCTCGACGCCGCCCTGGAGGCGCTCCTACTGGTGGTGGACTCCCCGGCCGGTGCGGACGCGCTGGCCAGCGCGCTGGGACAACCGGTACCGCGGGTGCTCGAAGCGCTGCGACGGCTGCGGGACGGCTACTCCGATGCCGGACGCGGTATCGACCTGCGTCAGGTGGCACAAGGGTGGCGCTTGTACACCCGCGATGTGTACGCACCGTTCGTGGAGCGGCTGTTACTGGACGGGCAGCGGGCCAGGCTCACCCGAGCTGCCCTGGAGACGCTGGCCGTGGTCGCCTACCGCCAGCCGGCCACTCGCTCACGGGTGGCCGCGGTGCGGGGGGTGAACGTTGACGGGGTGATGCGCACATTGTTGGCCCGTGGTCTGATCGAGGAAGCCGGGACCGACCCGGACACCCACGGTGTGCTGTACAGCACGACGGAGCTGTTCCTGGAGCGGCTCGGGCTCTCTTCGTTGGCGGACCTACCCCCGATCGCCCCGCTGCTACCCGATATCGACACCATCGACGATGTCCCTAACTGAGACGATGGGAGAGTCTGCGGCAGGGCCTCAGTCACTCTCTGGGCTGCCGAGACTGCACAAGGTGCTCGCCCAGGCCGGGGTGGCTTCTCGGCGTGCCGCTGAGGCGATGATTGCCCGCGGCCGGGTGCAGGTGGACGGGGTAGTGGTCCGCGAGATGGGGGTGCGGGTCGACCCCGAGCAGGCGGTGATCCACGTTGACGGCCTGCGGTTGGAACTGCGTTCCGATGTGGAGCACCTGGCGCTGAACAAACCCCGCGGCGTGCACTCCACGATGTCCGACGACCGCGGCCGGCCTTGTGTCGGCGACTTCGTGGCCGACCGGGCGCAGCGCCTGTTCCACGTCGGTCGCCTCGACGCGGACACCGAGGGTCTGCTGCTGCTCACCAACGACGGGGAGCTCGCGCACCGGTTGATGCACCCCTCCTACCGCGTCCTCAAGACCTATCTGGCCGAGGTACCCGGTCCGATACCCCGGTTGTTGGGCCGGACGTTGCGCGCCGGAGTGCAGTTCGACGACGGCCCGGTGGCAGTCGACGGGTTCCGGGTCGTGCAAGCCCTGCCCGGCAAGGCGCTGGTCGAGGTGGTGTTGCACGAGGGGCGCAAGCACATCGTGCGCCGGCTGCTCGCCGAGGTCGGGCACCCGGTGCTGCGGTTGGTGCGAACCGCGATCGCCGACGTTCGCCTCGGAGAGCAGCGCCCCGGTACGGTCCGGGTACTGTCCCGCCCCGAGGTGGGTGCCCTCAACCGTGCGGTCGGCCGATAGCGACTCGGGGGGTCAGCCAGGTGCGGTTGCGTGGTGTGGTGGCGGTGGACGGGCCCGCTGGCTCCGGGAAGTCCACCGTAGCTCGGCGGCTGGCGGCGTTGCTGGGTGCTGGCTACCTGGATACCGGTGCGATGTATCGAGCCGCCGCGCTCGCCGTCCTGCGAGCCGGGGTGAACCCTGCCGAGCCCATATCGGTGTTCGAGGTGGTGGCGCAGCGGCACATCGAGGTGGGGGCCTCCTGCGTGCTGCTGGACGGGGAGGACGTGTCCCAGGAGATCCGTGGCCCGGCCGTGGCCACCGCGGTCAGTCCGGTCTCCGCGGTGGTCCAGGTGCGCGAGCTGCTCGTCGCCCACCAGCGCCGGATCATCCGCGACGCCACCGCGGCCGGTGGTGGGATCGTGGTGGAGGGACGTGACATCGGGACTGTAGTGGCACCCGATGCCCCGCTGAAAGTCTTTCTCACCGCGAGTGCCGCGCAACGGGCTGCGCGCCGGGCGGCTCAGGACGGCGTCGACGACGTGGCAGAGGTCCGCCGCGCCGTCGAGCGCCGCGACCGGCTCGACTCCAGCCGGGCCGCGTCGCCGATGCGCGCCGCCGACGATGCCGTCGAGCTGGACACCACCGCGCTCGACGTTGATGCCGTGCTGGGTAGACTGCGCGAACTGGTCGTTGCACGTGGGCTGGTTGTTCGGGGCCGGGCGTGACCTCTGGGCTGACAGCGGAGGGAGCGTGATGAGCGGTTTGGCGCCTGGTGACGGGATCTGGTCCGACGAAGCCGACTGGGCGGCGTTGGATGACGCCGAGGGGTTCGGTGCCGAGGCGGATGTGGCGTTGGAGCAGCCGGTGCTCGCCGTGGTGGGCCGCCCCAATGTGGGCAAGTCGACGCTGGTCAACCGGATTCTTGGGCGCCGCGAGGCAGTAGTGCAGGACGTGCCGGGGGTGACCCGGGATCGGGTGGCCTACGACGCGCTGTGGAACGGACGCCGGTTCACCGTGGTGGACACCGGAGGGTGGCAGCCTGACGCGCGCGGTCTGCAAGCCGCGGTGGCCGGGCAGGCCGAGCTTGCGATGCGCACCGCGGACGCGGTGCTGCTGGTGGTCGACGCCACGGTGGGCGCTACCGCGGCGGAGGAGGCGGTGGCCCGGGTGCTGCACCGCGCGTCGACTCCAGTGGTGCTGGCCGCGACCAAGGTGGACGACGAGCGCGGGGTCGCCGACACCGCGGCACTGTGGTCGTTAGGTTTGGGTGAGCCGTACCCGGTGAGCGGGCTGCACGGTCGCGGCACCGGCGATCTGCTCGACGCTGTGCTGGACGTGTTGCCCTCTGCGCCACGAGATGTCGCGGCCCGCGCCGCGGGCCCACGCCGGGTTGCGCTGGTCGGTAAACCCAATGTGGGCAAGTCGAGCCTACTCAACCGGTTGGTGGGGGAACAGCGGTCGGTGGTGCACGAGGTCGCCGGGACCACGGTGGACCCGGTGGACTCGCTGGTGGAGCTCGACAGCGAGACGTGGCGGTTCGTGGACACCGCTGGCCTGCGCAAGCGGGTCCGGACCGCAAGCGGCACCGAGTACTTCGCCTCGCTGCGCACCCAGGGGGCGATCGAGGCCGCGGAGGTGGTGGTGGTCCTCATCGACGCCAGCGAGCCGATCACCGAGCAGGACCAGCGAGTGATCACCTCGGTGATGGAGTCCGGGCGGGCGCTGGTGCTGGCGTTCAACAAGTGGGACCTGGTCGACGACGACCGGCGCCACGAGCTGACCCGGGAGCTGGACCGTGATCTGGCCCGGGTGCGCTGGGCGGAACGGCTGAACATCTCGGCTTACACCGGACGATCGGTCGGCAAGCTCGCACCGTTGCTGCGGACCGCCCTGCAATCCTGGGACCGGCGAGTGCCCACCGGGCAGCTCAACGCGTGGCTGTCCGTGGTCATGGCGGCGACGCCACCGCCGGTCCGCGGGGGCCGGGCGCCCAAGGTGCTCTTCGCCACCCAGGCCGGCACCCGGCCGCCCACCTTTGTGCTGTTCACCACCGGGTTTCTGGAGGCCGGGTACCGCCGTTTCCTGGAGCGGCGGCTCCGGGAAACGTTCGGCTTCACCGGCAGCCCGGTGCGCATCTCCGTCCGGGTCCGGGAGCGCCCGGCACGGTGACGTACTGTCGTAGGTGATGGGGTTTTTCTGGGTTTTTCGTGCTCGTGGTCATAGAGATGTCGGTCACGACCTCGGGACCGGTGCACGGGCAAGGAGCAGGGTAGAAGCAGGACCACGACACGACCGAAAGGTGCGGTGTGCCCACCACGATCGAGGTGTTCTCGGACTTCGTCTGCCCGTTCTGTTACCTTGCTGAGCAACCGCTCGCGGACGCCGTCGACGGCACTGATGTGCAGATCGTCTGGCAACCTTTCGAGCTGCGACCGGAACCCACGCCGACGCTGTGGCCCGAGGGCGACTACCTGCAGTCGGCGTGGCAGCAGGTGGTCTACCCGATGGCTGAGCGCATGGGCGTGCCGATTGTGCTGCCCCGAGTGTCACCCCAACCCTACAGCCGTCTGGCCTTCGAGGGCTTGGCCTACGCCACCGAGCGTGGCCTCGGGCAGCGTTACGCCGAGCGGGTATTCCGGGCCTACTTCGTCAAGCAGCGCGACATCGGGCAGCTGGAGATTTTGGCCGGCGTCGCTACGGAGCTCGGGCTGGATGCTGATGATTTCCGCGCGGCGCTGGACTCCGGTCGCTACGCACCGGTGCACCAGCAGGCGCTCCACCGAGCCCGGGAGCTGGAGATCACCACCGTGCCCACGTTCCTCGTCGACGGTCGGCGCCTGGAGGGCATGCCCTCCGCGGAGGCTCTGCACCGGCTGCTCAACGACGTGGTGGCGCTCCGGTAGCCATCTCGGACTGCGCTAAGCTGTGCAGGCGCCCGCGAGGGCGTGGCCGGGACGTGGCGCAGCTTGGTAGCGCACTTGACTGGGGGTCAAGGGGTCGCAGGTTCAAATCCTGTCGTCCCGACGGGTTACCGCAGGTCAGAGGCCTGATTCCCACCTAAGGATCGGGCCTCATTGATCGTTCGTTAGCCTGGCGTTAGCGGACGGAGCCTCAGTTTGTGACATCCCCAGCGGTCTGATCCGGCCCACTGATGGTCAGGCGTGAGGCTGCGTGCCGCTGTGGTCAGTGAGGTGGCTCATA
>JBOHFG010000194.1:0-24076 GCA_050699575.1 Pseudonocardiaceae bacterium | reverse complement strand
CGTCATGCTCGGCAGCCAGTGCTTTGATCAAGACTTCGAACTTCTCCCATGTCGGGACCACAGACCAGGTCTCAAACCACCCTGCGATCGTGCTCGCTGCCAGTTCAAGGCCGGCAGCCGACGCCATTCGCTCGACGCGACGAGGAGACGGATCTTCGTTCGCTGCCAGTGCCTTCTGCGCACACCTCCACAGGTGCACCACCGCCCCCGGGACGGGCACGACTTCAGAGTCGTCCACAGGGTAATTATGGGCCATACCCTGCCGCGTAACCCAGCAAGGACCGCCCGAGTCGGCCCGAGTCGGCCCGACTCGCGCGTTCCGCCGCCGGCGCGGGGGGAGGGTTAGGTGGCGCGCTGTTGGATGGTGAGGTCGTTGAGCTTGGACTGGTGGTGATCTGTCCCGCCGCTCAAGCCGGTGATCCACACCAGCAGGTATCGCGTCGGTGGCTCGCTGCGCAGCGGGATCTGGTTACTACCAGCGCTGAGAGTGGCCGTGCCGACCAGCGTGGTTTGGCTCAGCGGCGCATTCGGGGACATCGCGGTGCGGATCTCGAGCACGGTGCCGGGGCTCGGCGTCACCACGGTCACCGAGGCCGCCGAAATGGGTGCCTCGAAGCTCAGCATCACGCCGAGCCCCTTCTTGTAGGTGGGAAACTGCTGGAAGTAGGAGTCGGTGGACCACCCGGTGTTCGGATTGCCGTCCAGCAGCTTGCCGACGTCCTTCTGGTGGTCCGGGCTGCCCAGGCCGGAGGGGTCATAGACCGCCAGGTTCTTGACCCGGGCCGGGGTAGCCAACACCGGCCGCACCGTCCCCTTGACGGGCGCTCGAACAGGGGAGTTACCAGCGACGACCAGCGGTGTACCCGTGTCGGTGAACACCGACACCACCTGCATGCCGGCGTAGCCGAGGATCAGCAAGGTGGCGGCACCCAGCACCGTCATCGAGGCGCCCAGCTTGATCCTACGGAGGCGGCGAGCCTGGCGAGGGTCGGTTGGCCGGGCCCGATCGGTGCCCGAGAGCAGGTCGTCCGCGCTTCCGGCATGGAGCTCGAGCAACTGGCGCACGGCGGCCCCGGTGTGTACCCCGCCGCCGCCAGTACCGGGACTGGCGATGCTGCGCAGTGCCAGGGTGGACAGCTCCACCGGCACCCCGGGCCGCAGCGTGGTGGGGTTGATCGGCACGCCGTCCGGTCCGAGCGGTGCGCTCGGTAGGCCAGGTGGCCCATCAGGTAGCGGCCAGCACCCGGTGAGCAGCAGGTAGAGCATCGCACCGAGGCCGCGGATGTCGTCCCGGGACCCGGTCGTGGCGGTCGGGCCGGGGAAGGCGAGCCGGGCCTGCCGCTCAGGGGTCACCCGGATCCGATCCGGATGGTCGCAGCCGAGAACCAGACCTGCACTGTGTGCGGCGTCGACCGCGCCGGCCAACGGTGCCAGCACACCCGCCGCCACCGCCGGCGGCAGCGGACCGTCATCCAAGAGGTCCACCAGGGCACAACCTGGTGTCCATTCGGCGACGACGACCGCGACGGTCAGGCCGTCCGCGCGATCCGGTTCCAACACATCCAGCACGCGCACTGCACCCGCAGTCTCTAGCCGGGCAGCGCGCAACGCCCGCGCGACAGCGGAGCTGATCAGCGTGATCGCCGCAGTGTCCTGCGGTGCCGCGAGATACACCGTGAGGGCGACGTCCCGCTCCAGGACCAGGTCACGGCCCCGCCACAGGCGGACTGCGCAGCGGTCGTCGCGGTTGGCCTCGGACAGCAACCGGTAACGACCACGCCCGAGAACACACCCCGGAGTGGGCCACGGGGGACGGGACGGGTGTGTCTGCGGCCCCGTCGACTCGGTCACCGTGATGTCCACCCTCCCTGGGCTCGATCGGGCACCGAAGGTTTGTTTGTGGCACCTAGGTTGTTCGGGACAAGTGTCATGCCTACGGCTCGTGAGGGCCAGCCGATTGGCTGCCGGCTGGGCTGGTAATCATCACCCGACTTCCCGCTTTCTGCGTGCTCGGCGCATGACTCTGCGGGACACCAACAGGACCAGCACTGCACCAGCACCCGCAGTGAGCGCGACGGTAACCCGGCCGAATGCGGTGGAGCGCAGCTGCAGGGTGCTCGGCTCGCCCAGCGGGGTGCCACCCGGGGTGCTCAGCCGGGCATCGACGCTGAACTGACCGGCCCGGCTCACCTTCGCTGGGATGACCAGCTGCCGGGTGCTGTGGGCCGGCACCAGCTGCTGCCCGACCGCCCCGGCACGCAGCCCGGCGGTCTGCGACAGACTCAGCGCAATCTGCATCCCCACCGGTAGCTCGTTGCTCACGGTGATCAACAGTGGGGAGTTCGAGGCGGCCAGGCTGTAGGGCCCGGGTGACTGCACGATCCGCACCGACTGGCGCAGCTCGTCCAGCCGGCTGCTCTCTTGTGCGGTCACCAGCAGTGCCTGGTGGGGCCGGCCGCGCCAGGCCGTCGACACGCCGCGAAGCAGCCCGAGCCGCAATGGGTCCAGCAAAGCGACCGGTTTGAGGTTCGCGGCCGGATCCAGGACGGTGGCCACCTGCAGGTCGCGCAGGACATCTCGATCCCGCTGCACATCACCGGTCACCTGCGGCGGGATCTCCTCAGCGCTGGCTTGCGGCGGGTACGTCACCGTGGCGCCTGCGCCGGCGGGCCTGGTGGTGGCCAGCGCCGACAGCTCGCGAGGGGTGACGAAACCGGCCGCCAGCAACTGCCGGAAGGCGTGCAGCAGCGCGGTGGCCTCGGTACCGCGAGTGTGCCAGCGGCGCGGCGGTACCAGCAGGACCGGCCGGCCGGTCGTGGCCCGATACACCAGCGCGCCGAGCGCATCCTGAGCGGGCAAGGGGCTGGTCTCGCTGGCCAGTGCGCCGCTCAGCAACGGGTCGACGAGCAGACCGACGGCGTGGCGAGCACCCGGTACGGACGTCGCCGGCTGAGCCGTCGCCAGGTTGACGACGTTGCCGGGGGCAACCGGTTGCGGGGTGAGGCCGCGGGGGTCCAGCAGCACGGCGTGCGTCTGGAGCGCGGTGAGATCGGCCAACGTGCGCTCGTCGAGCAGTTCCCCGGCCGGCCAGCTCACCCCCGTCAGCGGCTGTACCCCGAGCAAGTCGCCCACCAAGCGCTCGCCGGTGCTGGTGGCCAGGGCCTCCAGGTCGGTGAGCCCAGCCCGGGACAGGGCGACCAGGTCAGCGTCCGCATAGGGCAGCGCCAGCACACAGCGGCCTTGGACCGCGGCGCGCAGCCGATCAAGCCAGCGCCGGGCATCCCGGGCGCCAGTGCCCTCGCTGATCCCCGTCGGGCCCGCTACCCGGTAGCCGTGGCTCATCCCCTCGGCGGTCTCCAGCAACAAGGGGTCCACTGCCACGCACAGGGCCGTAGCCAGTGGCGACCCGGGTGGTACCTCCTGCTCCAGGGCTCCGAGCACACCATCCAGTCGCCCGCCCGGGGCGATGTCGGTGGTGAGTGGATCCGGTCCGGCGCGGTCACTGCGCAGCAGGATCGGCTCGCCGGGATCGGTCGGTAGCTGCTCGGGTGGAGCCGTCAGTGGCCACAGGACCGTCAGCGGTACCGGCTGCTGCACCGGCCCGGGCGGTCCACCGGGGATACCGAGGACCGGTAACAGCAGGGGGGCTGACGCCAGCCGCGCGAGGCCACCGGCGTCCGGCCGGCCGTTGAGGGTGACCGACACCGGGTACACACCCGGTTCGGTGATGTGCAGCGACTCCAGGTCCGCCCCGCCGCGCAGTGGCACCTCCAGCTGAAACGGGCTGCTCTGGCCGGGGGAGAGCTCACCTGGCACCGGCTGGAACCTGGTGACGTGCGGTGCTTCGGCCGTTCCGTGGAGGGCTCGCGCGGCTGCCTCGTCGGAACGCACCGGTTCGTCGCGCTGGAACCGGACCGCGAGCGTGGTGATCGGCCGGTCCCCGGTGTTGACCACCCGTCCGGTCACCCGGAGCACCGGCGCACTGGCGACGGTGACCACCCGAGGTACGAGGTCCGACAGCTCGAGCCGGGCCAGGACATTCAGCGGCGGTGGTTGCTGCCCAACACTGCGGGATTGGCCAGCTGCGACACCGGGCATCAGCAATCCCAGCACCGCCACCAGAGTGGCTGCGGCGCCACGATAGCGGCAGTTCAAACGGAGTCCGCGAGCATCGTGGTGGCGCGCTGGACCAGGCGGCGCTCGTCGGCGTAGGCCAGCCGCGCCGGCAGGTCGGCCAGTGGCACCCAGGCCACCTCGGCGACCTCGACGTCAGCGTCGGACAACTCCCCGCCCACCGCGCGCAGCAGGAAATGGTGCACCGTCTTGTGCACCCGGCGATCCTCGGCGACAAACCAGTAGTCGATGCTGCCTAAGGCGGCCAGCACCGCGCTGTCGATCCCGGTCTCCTCGGCGACCTCGCGCACCGCCGCCTGCTCGACGGTCTCGCCGTGCTCGACGTGGCCCTTGGGCAGCGACCACAGCAGCCGGCCACGCCGATCCAGCCGGCCGATCACGGCGGCCCGGTCGGTCTCGGTGTCCACCACCAGCCCACCCGCTGAGGTCTCGGTCACCGTGCGCAGCTGCTCGACCCGGCGTTTGCCGCTGCTGTGGTCCGGTGCCTTGCGCGCGCCCTTGCCACGGCCGGACCTGCTCGCTGGCGGGGGCATGGCGCCGATGGTAACGGCGTTGCGGGGTAGCCCGTGGGCCGACGCGGCAACAGCGGAGGCGTTACCCTCGCTTCTCGTGCCACCTTCACCCTCCGCGCTGGGAAATCGCGTACCGTCCACGAGCCTCGCCCAGCACAATGCCATCGTGGAGCTGATCCGGATTGCCCCGGTGGCCGATGAGCTGGCCGCCCGGTTCATCGCGGCCGGTCACTCGCTGTATCTGGTGGGGGGCAGCGTGCGCGACGCGTTGTTGGGCCGTCTCGGCAAGGACCTGGACTTCACCACCGACGCGCGCCCGGACGCCATCACCGCAATCCTGGCCGGCTGGGCGGACGCCGTGTGGGACACCGGGATCGCCTTCGGCACCATCGGCGCGACGCGGGCTGGCGTCCAGTGCGAGATCACCACCTACCGGGCGGACCGCTACGACCGGGTGTCGCGCAATCCCGCCGTCATCTTTGGGGACACCGTCGAGGGCGACCTGGCTCGGCGTGACTTCACGGTGAACGCAATGGCCGTCCAGCTCCCGTTGCGCGCCGGCCGATTTGTCGATCCGCACGATGGGATGGCCGCGCTGGCGCGCCGTGAGCTGGACACCCCGGCGACACCCGAGGAGTCCTTCGCTGACGACCCGCTGCGGATGCTGCGCGCGGCCCGGTTCGTCTCCCAGCTCGGCTTCACTCTCGCCCCGCGGGTCCGGGTGGCGCTGGTGGCGATGGCTGGCGAGATCCGCCGGATCACCGTCGAGCGGGTGGCCGCGGAGCTGTCCAAGCTCCTGCTCGGCGCGAATCCGCGGGCCGGCATCGAGCTGATGGTGGACACCGGGCTGGCCGGGCACATCTTGCCCGAGGTGCCCGCGATGCGCCTGGAGATCGACGAACATCACCAGCACAAGGACGTCTACTCGCATTCGTTGACGGTGCTCGAGCAGGTGATCGCCCTGGAGGACGGCGAACCCGACCTGGTGTTGCGGTTGGCGGCGTTGCTGCACGACATCGGCAAGCCGGCCACCCGCCGGCACGAGACCGACGGTGGGGTGAGCTTTCATCATCACGAGGTCGTCGGCGCCAAGCTGACCCGTAAACGGTTGCGCGCTCTGCGGTACCCCACGCACATCATCGAGGACGTCGCTGCCCTGGTGTTCCTGCACCTGCGGTTTCATGGGTACGGCACCGGTGAGTGGACTGACTCCGCGGTGCGCCGTTACGTCACTGACGCCGGCGATCTGTTGCCGCGGCTGCACAAGCTCGTCCGGGCCGACTGCACCACCCGCAACCGTCGTAAAGCGGCTGCCCTGCAGCGGACCTATGATGATCTGGAGTCGCGCATCGAGCGGATTCGTGCCGAGGAGAACCTAGCCGCGGTGCGCCCGGACCTGGACGGCAACGCGATCATGGAGCTGCTCGGGTTGCCGCCGGGTCCCCTGGTCGGCCGGGCCTGGCGGCACCTCAAGGAGCTGCGCCTGGATCGGGGTCCGCTGTCCCGCGAGGAGGCCGAGGTCGAGCTGCGCCGCTGGGCGCAAGACAACCTTCCGTAGTTCTGAAGAGGCCTCGCCGTCGACGGTGAGGTCGTCGGCCTCCCCACCGCCGCCTGACCCAGGGCACTGTGCTTCACAGCGCACCTGACCGGATCCCGGTTCAGTTGATGGACCTGCGCTAGCGTAGGTAGCTGTGCACTTCGAGGACGCCCTGGTCGTCCTGCTGGACGACCGGCTGCAATCGATCGGGCAGCTACCGAAGTCGCAGGTCCATCACGCCACGACGCCGCTGCATCTGGCGTTTTCCTGCTACGTCTTCGATGTGGCCGGCCGGCTGCTGATGACCCGCCGGGCCACCAGTAAACGGACCTGGCCGGGGGTGTGGACGAATACCTGCTGCGGCCACCCCCTGCCCGGTGAGGAATCCACTCAAGCGGCGACCCGGCGGCTCCGGGAGGAGTTGGGCCTGCAGCTGACCCGCTCGGCGGTGGTGTTGCCGGATTTCCGTTACCGGGCGGTGGCGCCTGACGGAATGGTGGAAAACGAGTTCTGCCCAGTGCTGGTAGCCACCGCGGAGGGAACCCCGCAACCCGACCCCACCGAAGTTCTGGACTACCACTGGGTCCCCTGGCAAGACATAGTAACCCTAGCAACCAAAACTCCCTGGGCCCTAAGCCCCTGGTCAGCCCTCCAAATCCCCCTTCTCGCCGCCCTTCCCCGGCTTCTCCCCCGACATGGAGACATATCGGGGGTTGGTGGCATCGGGTCGGTCGATTAGGGGGTAGAGGGCGGCGGCTATTAGGTAGGCGGCGGCGGCTAGGAGGAGCAGTTCGGGAGCTCGGCCGGTGGGGGGGATGATGGGTGCGGTTAGGGTGACTGCGAGTACATACCCGACGTTGAACACGGTGTCGTAGAGTGCGAAGACTCGCCCGCGGGTATTGTCTCCGACGTCGGCTTGTACTGTGGCGTCCAGGCTCAGCTTGACCACCTGGCCAGCTGTGGACAGCGCGAATGCGGCAGCCAGCATCGTTGGGATAATCATCGGTAGGCCGAGTGTGACAATCGCTGATCCGGCGGTGATCAGGGCTCCGCGGATGGTGCGTCGCCGACCGAACCTGGCCACCAGCGGCGAAGTGAGCACCGCCGCGAGCAGCAACCCGGCCGCCCCCGCGGCGAGGCATTCGCCGACCCCGGCGAGCCCGGCCCGGAACGGCCCGTGGGAGGTGAAGGAGTTGCGGTAAAGCAGCAGCATCACCAGGGTCGCAATGCCGAACGAGAGCCGGTGCGCGAGGAGCGCCACCAGGCCCGCGGCGACGCTGGGTACCTGGGCCGCCGCGGCCAGGCCGGCGCGCAGCCCGCCGGCCACTGCGCGGCTGGCCCGGTCAGGTTCGTGGACGCGATCCGGGCCGAGCCGGCCGCGAGGCAAGCCGGTCGCGATCACCGCCGCGGCCAATGAGCCCAGCACGGCACCCCCAGTCACCCAGGCCGACCCGACGTTGCCCGTCCCCACCAGCCCGCGCAGCCCGATCGCGCACATCCCACCCAGCACGGTCATTGCCGAGCCGACGGTGGCGGCCAGCGCGTTAGCCTGCACCAGGTGCCGTGGTGGTACGACGTGTGGCAACCCCGCGGACATCCCGGCCAGCACGAACCGGCTCAGCCCGGTCACCAGCAGGGCTCCGAGGTACAGCGGCGCCCCCGCCACCCCGACCCCGACCGCCAGGGCCACCAGCCCGATGGGGAGTCCGCGGAGCAGGTTCGCCACGATCAGGACCCGGCGGCGGTCCCACCGGTCCAGCAACGCTCCCGCGAACGGCCCCACCAGCGAGTACGGCAACAGCAGCACAGCGAGGCCGGCCGCGATCGCCATCGGGTTGGCTTGGCGTTCCGGGTTGAACAACACCGCGCCGCCCAACCCGGCCTGGAACAGCCCGTCGCCCCATTGTGCGGCGAAGCGGGAGGCCAGCAACCGGCCGAAGCCGTGGGTGCCCAGCAGCAGCCGCACCCCGAGCCGACCGGTCAGCTCGGTGCGAATACAGGTCTGCGGCAACGTCACGAACACAGAGGCTAACGGTCCCGAGGCCGCCGTGGCTGCCGTGACACGAGCGACATCCAGCACACTGACAGAGCCCCGACCCGGCGCGTTCTGCATCCAGAACGCGGTGGGAGGGTGGTGCGCTATGACGTGGAGACGCGCAATTCACCGGGGGTATCGACCTCGTGAGGTGCATCCGGTCGGACCCGGTCAGGAGTCGGTGTGGGACTACCCGCGCCCACCCCGGGCCGAGCGGGTGTTGCGCCGTGCCCGGATCGTGCACGGCGGCACCCTCGTGCTGGACACCGATGATGTGGTGCGGGTACTGGAGAGGTCACACCCGCCCACCTACTACCTGCCGCGCTCGGAGTTCCGGGTACAGTTTTGGTCCGCGCCGAGGCTGACGATGTGTGAGTGGAAGGGTGAGGCGTCCTATATCGATCTGGAGGTGCCCGGTGTGCCGCCGCTGTGCGAGGTCGGGTGGTGGTACCCGCAGCCGGCCCTGCGCTATCCACAGCTCACCGACCGGGTGGCCGTCTACGCCGGCCGGTTCGATGAGGTGACCCTGGACGGCGAGCCGGTGACGCCGCAGCCGGGCGAGTTCTACGGTGGCTGGGTCACCGCCGACGTCGTCGGCCCGTTCAAGGGCGGTCCTGGCAGCGTGGGCTGGTAGCTGTTCTCCCATGAACTGAGTGCAGGCTGGTGCGCACCTACTGATGGTTACTCCTCCCGCCGGGTTTGGCGGGCCGTATGTCCATGGGAAGCTCGTGGATGGTGATGGGCAGCGCGCAGAAGATGGTGAGCTCACAAGCAACCTCGATCGCTTCCTCAACTGTTTTTCCCAGGTGCAGTGCGGTCCTGGCGTACTCCCATCCGCTGCCGACGGCCCAGTAGTCGTGGTAGTTGACACTGAGGTCGTAGGTGATAGAGGTGAGCCGGCCGTCGTAGGCGAGCAGCCAATCGTTGTGCGGCTCAAAGTTTTTTAGCATCTTGTCGCACCATTGGTTGAATTCAACGAAGAATTGGAGAAGGTCCCGTTTCTCGCTGCTCAGCGGCTTGTGTGAAGCCAGGTAGACGGCCATATGGTTGTTATGGCTCCCGTAGCCAGCTCCCCCGACGATGATGTCCGGGAGCACGATGAGCTTGCCGTCCTTGAGCACCTCCTTTGCGTGCCAACCCCAGGTCACCTGCCCGTCGCTCCCGATAATGATTTTATCCTCTTCGACCTTGCCCGCGATGACAGTCACGATTCCCGCTCCAGTCTGAGGGCAAAAAGCCGTGCCCTACGGTTTCGTTTCAGTTCACAGTGCAGCGTCCGCCACGGCAGGTGCATCCGCCCGTCGGTGGTGACATGGTGGCGGCCACCTGGTGGCCGAGCAGACCGACGATCAGCAGCACAAGCCCCAGCAGGACAGACGCAGACATGGCGGTCAGGATACCGGCGCCGAGCAACGCCGGATGCACGACCGCGCGAGCTGGCTGTCCGCATCACTCACGTTGGGACGAGAACGCCCTGCACCGGCCGTCAGGTGACAGCTTGCCCTGTCGGGAGAACTCGACGAACCTGCCGGGATTGGCCCTCACCGTCACGCCGCCCGCCAGTGCCAGCGAGCACTCGCCCGGCCGCAGCGCCTGGGCCGCGAGACGCAGGGCTGTGTCCACCGCCATCACGTTTCTACCGGTCCACCTCGCCGCGGATGAACGCCTCGACGGCGGCGTAGGCGTCGGAGTCGGAGTACTGCTGAGGCGGTGACTTCATGAAATAAGATGATGCGGACACGATCGGGCCGCCGATGCCACGATCTTTTGCGATCTTCGCCGCGCGGATCGCGTCGATGATCACGCCGGCGGAGTTGGGTGAGTCCCAGACCTCGAGCTTGTACTCCATGTTCAGTGGCACGTCGCCGAACGCTCGGCCCTCCAGCCGCACGTAGGCCCACTTGCGGTCGTCGAGCCACGGTACGTGGTCGGACGGTCCGATGTGCACCGCCGCTTTGTCCATTTCGTGCGGCACCTGCGAGGTCACCGACTGCGTCTTGGATATCTTCTTCGATTCCAGCCGTTTGCGCTCCAGCATGTTCAGGAAGTCCATGTTGCCGCCGAAATTAAGCTGATAAGTACGGGCGAGCTCCACGCCACGGTCCTCGAACAGCTTGGCCAGCACCCGGTGTGTGATCGTTGCCCCGACCTGGGACTTGATGTCATCGCCGATGATCGGCACGCCGGCTGAGGTGAACTTCTCCGCCCAGACCGGATCCGAGGCGATGAACACCGGAAGCGCATTGACGAAGGCAACTCCGGCATCCAGTGCGCACTGGGCGTAGAAGCGGTCCGCGTCCTCCGAGCCCACCGGCAGATAGGACACCAGCACGTCGGCGGCGGACTCGCGCAGCATGTCGACCACGTCAGCCGGTTTCTCGTCGGACTCGGTGATGATGTCCCGGTAGTACTCGCCCAGGCCGTCCATCGTGTGCCCGCGGTGCACCGTGATCCCCAGCGGTGGCACGTCGCAGATCGAAATGGTGTTGTTCTCGCTGGCCACGATGGCCTCGGACAAGTCACGCCCGACTTTCTTGGCGTCGACGTCGAACGCGGCAACAAACTCCAGGTCACCGACGTGATAATCGCCGAACCGCACGTGCATCAGACCGGGCACTCGGGTTGTGGGGTCGGCGTCGCGGTAGTAATGCACGCCCTGTACCAGGGAGGCAGCGCAGTTGCCGACGCCAACAATGGCGACCCGGATACCGGGACCGGCGTCGCGGCCGTCAGTCATGGTCCGCCCTTTCGGTGTCGTCGTGTGGTGCGGCTGGGTTGGTCTGTTCATGGGCGATCAGTTCATTGAGCCAGCGCACCTCGCGCTCGCTGGTCTCCAGACCCATCCGGTGCAGCTCGAGGGTGTAGCGGTCGATCTGGTCACCGGTCCGGGTCAAAGTGGCGCGCAGCCCCTCTCGCCGTTCCTCGACCCGGCGGCGCCTTCCTTCCAGAATGCGCAACCTGACTTCGGCTGGTGTCCGCGAGAAGAACACCAGGTGTACCCCAAACCCGTGGTCGTCCCAGGTCTGCGGGCCGGCATCGGCCAGCAAGGTGGCAAAGCGCTCCTTGCCGTCGGTGGTGAGCCGATAGACCCGCCGACCGCGGCAGGACCAGCCGGCGTGCAGGTCCTCCATGCGCTCGTCGTCCTCCACGATGAAACCTGAGCGTTGGAGCCGGCGCAGCGTGGGGTACAGCGACCCGAACGAACATGCACGGAATGCTCCAAGCAGGCCGGTGAGGTGTTTGCGCAGCTCATAGCCGTGCATCGGGGCGTCATGCAACACCCCGAGCACTGCTAGCTCCAGCACGCAGCCCCTCCACCCTCACGCTTCGATGTATGCATGCACTATATCGCGTCGATACATCATGCGGACCCCGTGGGCAGTGATGCCGCCCGAACGCCCGAACGATGATCAGCAAACAGTTGCGTACGCTGTTGAGCGTGCGGACCCAACGGCAGACGGTGGACTACGCGTTGCAGCGACGCGCGCTGCTTGCTGGGGTCCATGCCGGCCGGGTCGGCGTGACGGAGGTCTGCGACGCGACGCCGTATCTGCTGCGGGCGGCGAAGTTCCACGGCGAGCCCAGCATGGTCACCTGCCCGATGTGTCGCAAGGAGCCCCTGACCCTGGTCTCCTGGGTGTACGGTGACGAGCTCAAGCATGCGGCCGGGTCCGCCCGAACCGCCGACGAGCTGAACCGGATGGCGACGCTGTACGAGGAGTTCAGTGTGTACGTCGTCGAGGTGTGCCGGACATGCAGTTGGAACCACCTCGTGCAGTCATACGTCCTGGGAACCAGCGGTGTAGGCAGTAGGCGGTCCCGTCGGCGGACCGCAGTCGAGTGACCTGACGCCTGGCCGGGCGTGCTCTTGTTCGAACCCTCGGGGCCCGAGTACCGGTCTGGGAGGACAACGCGTGACTGACCAGCGACATGGCAGCGGTCGAGACTCATCGTCGGCTCCACTCCTGGAGGAGCCCGAGCTGCTTACCCATCCAGCGCCGCGGTCCGGGTCGGCTGAGTCCCCCGGCTCTCCGGTGGGCGACTGGCGAGTCGGAAACAGGCTGCGGTGGCCCCCGCACTGGCGCCGGGCCCGCCAGATCGTCCTGGTCGGCCTGCTGATCAGTATTCTGCTCCCGGTGCTGGCGTTCTTTGTCGGTTGGTTGTTTCTCAGCGTGCCGTCTCCCACGACACTCGCGGCGCAGCGCAAGCAAGTCACCACGATCATGGCCAGTGATGGGACCACCGAAGTCGGCCGCTATGTGCCCGAGGAAGGCAATCGGATCCCGGTCAGTCTCGCCCAGGTGCCGATGCACGTGCAGAATGCGGTACTCGCCGCGGAGGATCGCAGTTTCCGGTCCAACCCCGGGTTCGACATCGGGGGCATCGCCCGGGCGACCTGGAACCAGCTCACCGGTGGTAGCGGTGGCGGCTCAACAATCACTCAGCAGTACATCAAAGTTGCCACCGGTCATGACGAGTACAGCATATTCCGGAAATTCCGTGAGGTGATCGTCGCGGCTAAGCTCACCAAGCAGGAGTCCAAGAATCGCATCTTGGAGGACTACCTCAACACGATCTATTTCGGTCGCGGCGCCTACGGCATCCAAGCGGCCAGCCAGGCATATTTCAGTAAGAATGTGCAGAATCTGACTGTCTCCGAGGCGGCGGTTCTGGCCGGCGCGATTCGGTCCCCGTCCCGCTTGGACCCAGCAAAAAACAGGCCGCAGGCGCAGGCCCGATGGAACTTCGTGCTGGACGGCATGGTCGAGCAACGCTGGTTGTCCCCGGCTGACCGGAGTGTCGGGCTGTACCCGCAGACTGTGGCTCCGAGCCAAGCCCCAGGTGCACCGACCGACGACCGGGCGCACATTGTCGATCGGGTTTTGGAAGAGTTGGACAAGCAAGGCGTCAACCGGGCGCAACTGGCCGTCAACGGTGGACGGATCACCACCACCATTGATTCCCGAGCCCAGCAGCTGGCCCGCGACACAGTGCTCGCCGAACTGCGTGGGCAGCCGATCAATCTGCATTCGTCGTTGGTCGCGATCGACCCGCGCGATGGCGGGGTAATCGCCTACTACGGTGGATCGGACGGGGATGGCTTCGACCTGGCCGGCGGACCGGTGTGGAACCCGGGATCGGCCTTCAAGCCGTTCACCATGCTGGCCGCGCTGGAGCGCGGAATCGGCCTGAACTCGGTCTATGATGGCGAGTCTCCGCTGGTCATCGACGGTCACTCCTACGCCAACTCGGAAAGCCGCAACTATCCCCAGCTGACCTTGCACGAGGCGATGACCCAATCGGTCAATACTGCTTTCGTACGCCTGGCTCAGGCGGTGGGACCGCAAGCGATCCGCGACGCGGCAGTCCAGGCTGGCATCCCGGAGCAGATCAACGGCAAGCGCACCATGGTCGAGCCGGACACCGGGGCGCCGGCACTGGGTATCACCCTTGGCCAGTACCCGGTGCACACGATCGACATGGCCGGCGCCTACGCGACCTTCGCCGCCGAGGGCATGCGGCACGAGCCCTTCTTCGTCCGGCAGTACACCGATGCTCGGGACACCATCGAGTACCAGCACCTCGACAAGCCGCAACCTGCCTTCGACCGAACAAACCCCGAGTCGAACTCGCAACTGGCCGACAACGTCACCGCGACGCTGCTCGACGTGGCGCGCAGCTCGCAGATCCCATTGACGGGTGGCCGTCAGGTAGCCGCCAAGACCGGCACCCATCAGCGCGGTGACACCGGCACCAACTCCGCCGCCTGGACCGTCGGGTACACCCCCTCGATCTCCACCGCGGTCTGGGTGGGTGATCCGGCAAACTCAGCGATCAAGAACTCGAATGGCAGCGACATCTTCGGGCGGGGTCTGCCGGGCGCCATCTGGCAGCGATTCATGAATGTCTACCTGATGGGCACCCCGATGGAGACGTTCCCCGCCGTCAAGCTGATCGGTCCCCCGCCGCCGGTCGTGAACCCGCAACCGCCGTCGGCGCCGCGCACCCGCGAGCCGCGTAATACCACTCCGTTCGCCACACCTGAACCGAACCCTGAGGACTTTGTGCCGGCGCCGACCGAGCCTTCGACCAGGCCGAACAAATCGCGGCGCGATGCATGTTTCCCCTTCTGTGACAACGCGCCACCGGACGACCAGGGACTTGGCCGTCGGCAGCGGCACTTCTGACCGGGAATACTGAGTGGAGCTCGAGGGTGACACCGCGGTGTCCCAGCGGGTGGTGCCCAGCTGGACCGATCCGGTGCCGGCGTTGGCCAGCCGGATCGTGGGCGGTCCGCTGGGCCGGCATGCGGTGCTCGGGCGGCACTGGTTTTGGACCCCCCTGCGGGTGGTGTTGTTATTCGCGACGATCACCTTGGCGTTTGGCTGGCTGGCCAAGGTGCCGTGTTTGCAGACGTATCGAGACAGCGCCGGTGTCCTGCAGCTGGACTGGCGCGACGGCCGCCAGTACAAGGCAATGTGCTATTCGGACACCGTTCCGCTCTACACCGCAGAACGGCTGGACCAGCCAGGGCTGGCCGGGTTCCCGTATGCCACCTCGTGGATCGAGCATCAGGGTGAGCAGGTTCGTTACATGGAGTACCCGGTGCTCACCGGTCTGTATCAATGGGTCGCCGCCAAGCTCGCGCAGATCTGGGTATCTTCCGGCTGGCTGCCCAGTTCGTTACCCGCCGTCGTGTATTTCGACATCAGCGCGATGGGGCTGGCCGCGGCGTGGTTGGTGACCGTGTGGGCGCTGGTCGGGATGTCCCGGCGACGACCGTGGGACGCCGCGCTAGCCGCCTTGTCTCCGCTGGTCGTGGTGCACGCATTCACCAACTTCGACGTGGTGGCCACCGCGTTGGCCACCACCGGGCTGTGGGCGTGGGCCCGGGGCCGTCCGGTGCTGGCTGGTGTGCTGCTCGGCTTGGGTGCCGCCACCAAGTTCTACCCGCTGCTCATCCTGGGCCCGATCCTGCTGTTGTGCCTGCGGGCCGGTCGGTTACGCCCCGGGCTGGCCGCGACTGCTGCTGCGGCAGGGGCCTGGGCGGTGGTCAACCTGCCGGTGGTGGTGCTGTTCCCGGCCGGTTGGGCGGAGTTTTTTCGGCTCAACAATCGTCGCGGAGCCGACCCGGACACGCTGTACACCGTGGTGGCCACCGTCACCGGCTGGTCCGGTTTCGACGGAGTGCTGCGACCCGGCCAGATTCCCAGCACGCTCAACCTGGTCAGCGCGACACTGTTCCTGCTGGCCTGCGTGGCGATCGGCTGGGTCGCCCTGGCGGCGCCGCACCCGCCCCGGCTGGCCCAGCTGTGCTTTCTGGTGGTGTGTGCGTTCCTGCTCGTCAATAAGGTGTGGAGCCCGCAGTACTCGTTGTGGCTGGTACCGCTGGCGGTCCTGGCGATCCCCCGGTGGAAGCCGGTGCTGGCCTGGATGATCGTTGATGCGCTGCTCTGGGCTCCCCGGATGGCCTATTACCTCGGCCCGGATCACCAGGGGCTGCCCATCGAGCCCTTCCTGGGTGCCGTGCTCGTGCGTGACGCCGCGGTCCTGCTCCTAGCAGCCCTAGTCCTCCGCGACATTTACCACCCCCACCACGACCCAGTCCGCACCACCCCCGACGACGACCCCCTCCTCCCCACCCCTCCCCACCCACCCTTCCCGATATGTCTCCATGTCGAGACTTAGGTGCGTCGGGGCTTAGGTGCCCAGCTGGGTGCGGAGCCAGGTGATGTCTTCGGCTTGGGTGCTGGGGTCGGTTTCTAGGATTACGGGGGCGTTTGCTGCGGTGCAGACTGCTACTAGTTGCTCTGGGGCGATGGTGCCCTGGCGCAGCGGCGCATGTCGATCCCGGGCTGAGCCGAACTCGTCGCGCGAGTTGTTGCAATGCACCAGATCGATCCGGCCGGTGATGGCCATGACCCGATCGACCGCGTCGGCGAGGTCCTCGCCCGCGGCGAACGCGTGGCAGGTATCCAGGCAGAAGCCGACGTCGTAGTCGCCGATCGCGTCCCACAGGCGGGCGAGCGAATCGAATCGCCGAGCCATGGCGTTGTCTCCGCCCGCAGTGTTCTCCACCAGGATCCGGGTACCGAAACCGCCGTCGGCCGCCTGCCGAGCGAACATCTTGCGCCAGTTCTCGACGCCCTGAGCCGGATCCTCGCCCTTGGTGAGATGACCGCCGTGCACCACCAGCCCGCGAGCCCCGACCGCCGCGGCCGCCGCGGCGTGTTGGGCGACTAGCTTCCGGGACGGAATGCGGATGCGGTTGTTCAGCGACGCCACATTGATCACATATGGCGAGTGCACGTAGGTCTCCAGGTCCGTGGCGCGCAGCTGATCCGCCAGGGGGTGTGGCTGCGGCGGCGTCCAGCTCTGCGGATCTGCGAGGAAGAATTGCACTGCCGCAGCGTTGCGCTGTGTAGCCGAACTCACCGGATCGTTGTCGCTGACATGGGCACCGATGCGCATGTTCGTAGCCTAGACGGGGTGCCTGGGACCGATCGGCGCACCCGTGCAGTACACGGTGAGTGCACAGTGTAACCACGATCTGCTGAAAGTGCTGGTTACCGTCACGGAGCGACGCTATCTTCGTTACTCTGACGACACAACCGGGTACTGAGCGACATCTAAGCGACACGGAGGCACCTATGGGAACACGAGCGAGGGTGACCACGGTTGCCGGCGCAGCCACGTTACTGTGCGCAGCAGGCACCTTCGGAGGGGGCTTATCGGCCCTCGCTGCACCCTCTCCCGTTTCCGCTCCTGCTCCCGTTCTGGCGGCGGCTCCTGCGCCGATGCTGGTGGGTGCTTGCGGAGACACGGTTCGTGGTGATCCTGGACAGCGAGTGGGTGTGCGGCTGGCAGGCCTGTCGGTGCTCGACGTCGGTTCGGTGCCCACCACCGGGTCGAGAACCTACGACGCCACGCCGGCCCTGCGAGAGATGATGGGGCCGGTGGCCCCAGTATGCAAGATCACTGCTGAGCCGCTCCCGCAGCTGGAGGCCGTCCAGAAGGTCATCAGTCCGGTTGCTGAGACGCTCAAGCCTGCGGTTGGCCCGCTTCCGCTGTTGGCTCCGCCCGCCTCGCCCGCAGCACCGGCTTCGCCGGCCGCGGCAGCGCCAGCGGGTCAGCCGCAACCTGGTGCGGCTCCGGTGCCAGCGCTGGCCTCTCCCGCCGCTGGCCCATTCTACGGACCGGCGATGCCGACTGACTTCCCGTTCGCGCTGGGTCAGTACAACAGTGGGCTGCCCCGCTTCAACTACGCCGAGCTGCTCACACTCGGCCGTCCGGGTGGGGTTGGGCGGCTCTCGGCGGGCATGCTCACTGCCGATCTGTTCGGTGCGCAGCAGGTCAGTAACGGTTCGGGCCTCGGCAAGCAGAGTGCCGCAGCTAACGATGTTGCGGCTGCGGGCCGAGCGTCGGCGTTGCCGGCCAGCGGGGTCGAGCGGATTGCCCTGCCGGTGCTGATGGCAGTGTTGATGCTCGCCGGTGTCACGGCCGCCCTGCTGCGAAGCTGGGTCCTCGGGCGCCGCTGAACCTCTCTTGGGGTTGTCGCCGATCGACAAGCCTCGCTGAAAGATCGCCTTCAGGCCGCCCCGCGATGGTGATCGCGGGGCGGCCTGTTGCTATCCTGTCGCCCGTTGCCTCGTTGACGTTTGCCTCGCGGCAGTTTTGGAAGGCCGGCTCAGCCGGCGGTGTTGGGAAGGCCGGCTCAGCCGGCACCCTCCTGCTGCGGATGGTCCGCGGCCGATGAGTCCACAGGAGGTAAGTGGTCTTTATGCGTCGTTATCAGATGATGGTCATCCTCGATTCGCAACTTGACGAGCGCACCGTTGCCCCATCACTCGATCAGTTCCTGGGTGTGGTCAAGGAGCACGGCGGCAACGTCGACAAGGTCGACATCTGGGGCAAGCGCCGGCTGGCCTACGAGATCGACAAGCGCACCGAGGGAATCTACGCGGTGGTCGACATGTCCTGTACGCCGGCGACGGTGGCCGAGCTCGACCGCCAGCTCTCGCTCAGCGAGTTGGTGCTGCGCACCAAGGTGTTGCGGCGCGATGCGAGGAAGGGCTGACATGGCCGGCGAGACTGTCATCACAGTGGTCGGGAACCTGACCGCCGACCCGGAGTTGCGGTTCACTCCTTCCGGTGCGGCGGTGGCCAGCTTCACGGTGGCTTCCACGCCGCGCACCTTGGACCGCCAGAGTGGCGAGTGGAAGGACGGCGAGGCACTGTTCCTGCGGTGCAGCATCTGGCGGCAAGCCGCAGAGAACACCGCTGAGTCGCTCACCCGTGGCATGCGCGTGATCGTCAGTGGGCGGCTGCGTCAGCGTTCGTACGAGACCCGGGAGGGCGAGAAGCGCACCGTGATGGAGATGGAGGTCGACGAGGTCGGCCCGTCATTGCGCTACGCCACCGCCAAGGTTAACAAGGCCGCCCGTCAGGGCGGCGCGGCGGGTGGCGGCGGTTATGGCTCGTCCGGTGGGCCCTCTGATGACCCGTGGAGTTCGGCACCGCCGGCCGGGGCGCCGGCTGGCGCGTCGGCCGGGTCCGGCAACGGAGCTGGCGGCTACGACGACGAGCCGCCGTTCTGACCGCACCTCGTTGACGATCACCCTTCCGATCACGTCAGGCGCGACCCACTCAGGAGTATCCCCGTCATGGCCAAGCCACCGGTACGCAAACCGAAAAAAAAGATCTGCATCTTCTGCAAGGACAAAGACACCGCTATCGACTACAAGGACACTGGCCTGCTGCGGAAGTACATCTCCGACCGCGGCAAGATCCGGGCCCGCCGGGTCACCGGCAACTGCAGCCAGCATCAGAGAGATGTCGCGGTCGCGGTGAAAAATGCCCGGGAGGTAGCGCTGCTGCCCTACACCTCGACCGCACGCTGACACCGGGGAGTATCACGTGAAGATCATTCTCACTGCTGACGTTCCCCAGCTCGGTGGACCCGGCGATGTTGTGCAGGTCAAAGACGGCTATGCCCGCAACTACCTGCTGCCCCGCCGGTTTGCCATTGCGGCTACCAAGGGTGCGGAAAAGCAGGTGGCCACTATCCGTCGGGCCCAGCAGGCTCGGCAGGTCCGTGACCTCGACCATGCTCGGGAAATCGCCGGCACGCTGTCGGGTTTGGGCAGAGTGTTGGTGACGGCCAAAGCCGCCAGATCCGGCGGGAAACTGTTCGGCTCGGTCACTGCGGCCGATGTCGTTGATGCTGTCCGGTCGGCGGGTGGTCCGCTGTTGGACAAGCGCGCGGTCGCCCTCGGCGGTCCTATCAAGTCCGTCGGCGCCTACCAGATGACGGTGCGGCTGCACCCGGAGGTCTCCGTGACAGTTAACTTCGAGGTCGTCACCGCCGGCTGAGCCGGCAGTTAGACGCTGCCGGCTGAACGACGGCGACGTGTTCAGCAACCATTGCACAACATCGGCAGTACACCTAACTTCTGGTGAACCGGTTGCGTTGATGCGGCTCACCACCAGGCCCAGTGTTCTGGGCCTGGTGGTGAGCCGTTTTCACGTCATCGAGTGTGTGCGGTTCGGCAGGGTTGTGGGCACCCGCAGTGGTCGCACGTGCGATCGTGGGGATGGTCGCCCGAGGGCAACACGCCGGGACGGGTGTGGCGCCTGGCAGACACGCCGGGTCGAGCCGAACAAGTTTTGTCCACATCCGTACCCAGGTCTCTGAGCAGTCACGATCGTCGAATTCTGGCTAACTTTCCCCAGGTTGTCCACAGCTGTTGGCTACCGCAGGAGCGGAAGCGCGAGTGGCGTCTGGTCGATGTCCCCAGGCTGTCCCCAGGCTGTCCAGAGCCTGTCCAGAGTGCCGCTTGCTGAAGCCGCCAGGACCGCCCTAACCTCGGCCGGCGCGCCTGGAGGGATGGGTCGCGGGGGCCGTCCGAGCGGATTCTGTCGGTGCCATCGGGTAGAACGGGTGTTCGGCAAGTGTCGGACATGGGGAAAGGGAGGTACCCAGGCGTGGCACTAGTGGACGACCGTGGCGTGCGGGTGGAGAGTGGCGGCCGGGTGGAGAGTGGCGGGCCGGCTTTCGACCGGCAGCCGCCGCAGGACATCACTGCCGAGCAGTCGGTGCTCGGCGGGATGCTGCTGTCCAAGGACGCCATCGCCAATGTGATCGAGGTGTTGCGGGCCGGAGACTTCTACCGGCCTGCTCACCAGATCGTCTTCAACTGTGTTCTCGATCTGTACGGGCGCGGTGAACCCGCTGACCCGGTCACGGTCTCCGCCGAGTTGGAATGTCGCGGTGAGCTGCTTCGGGTCGGTGGGGCCCCGTACCTGCACACTTTGATCTCTATCGTGCCGACTGCGGCGAATGCCGGGTACTACGCCGAGATCGTCGCGGGTAAGGCGGTGCTGCGACGCCTGGTGGAGGCCGGCACCCGGATTGTGCAGCTGGGCTACCACGGGGCCGACGGCGCTGACGTCGACGAGGTGGTGGACCGCGCGCAGGCCGCGGTCTACGAGATTACTGAGCGGCGGATGAGCGAGGACTACATCGCGCTGGAGGAACTGCTGCAACCCACCATGGACGAAATCGACGCGATCGCCTCCAGGGGCGGTGCTTCGGCCGGTGTCCCGACCGGATTCGTTGATCTTGATGCGGTGACCAACGGCTTGCACCCCGGCCAGATGGTGATCATTGCGGCGCGTCCCGGGATCGGTAAGTCCACCCTGGGACTGGATCTTGCCCGGTCCTGTTCGGTCACCCACGGTATGTCCAGCGTGATCTTCTCCCTGGAGATGAGTCGCACCGAGATCGTAATGCGGCTGCTGTCCGCCGAGGCCAAGATCCGGCTGTCGGATATGCGATCCGGTCGGATGAGCGATGACGACTGGACCCGGTTGGCTCGGCGGATGGGCGAGATCAGCGAGGCTCCGCTGTTCATCGACGACTCGCCAAACATGACCATGATGGAGATCCGGGCCAAGGCGCGGCGGCTCAAGCAGCGCCACGACCTGCGCTTGATCGTCGTGGACTACATGCAGCTGATGACATCGGGTAAGAAGGTCGAGTCCCGCCAGCAGGAGGTCAGCGAGTTCTCCCGGCACCTCAAGTTGCTGGCCAAGGAACTCGAAGTCCCCGTGGTCACGATTTCCCAGCTCAACCGTGGTCCAGAACAGCGCACCGATAAGAAGCCGATGCTGGCCGACCTCCGGGAAAGTGGATCGTTGGAGCAGGATGCGGATATGGTGATGTTGATTCACCGGCCCGATGCGTGGGAACGGGACGACCCCCGGGCCGGGGAAGCGGACCTGATCCTAGCCAAGCATCGCAACGGGCCGACCACGACCGTGACCGTCGCTCATCAACTGCACTACAGCCGTTTCAGCGACCTGGCCCAAGGCTGACCTGAGGCCTGGCTCGAACTCGACTGGCGGACGGCGCGGGACCGCGAAATTGTCGGGGTGCCGTTCCATACTGCTGGCCAACTGGTTGGACTGGCGAAGGAGGATGCTGTGGCACAGCGGGATCGGGAGCGAAGGGCTGCTGCGGCGTCGCGCCGCCGGGCACGGCGCCGCGCCTATGTTGGATCCGGAGGCTCCGGACCGGGGGCCACCGGGACTTCCGGCGTGGGGGCTTCTGGTGCTGGGACTCCACCTACCGGGACAGCGCGGGCCAGGCCGTCAGCAGAGACGATCTCGACGGTGCTGCTCAGTGCGGCGCGCGAGTACGGGGCCGCCGATCCGGATGTCGGGGCGCGCATCGGTGCCATGGTGGCCGATCGCTGCGCCGACCAGCCCAGCCTGGTCGCGACGGCAGTCCAGGGCGCGGTGGCCCCGCTGGTCACGGCGGCGTGGCAGCACGGCTGGTCACCGGAGGACCTCCACCAGATGGCTCGACGTCGGTTGGGCGCTGCGGGCGTCGGCTACCTCGTCGACGCGATCGCCGACGAGTCCCAGCGATACGCCCAGGCCACCGTGTCGCAACGCTGGCGTGACGACCTCCGCCAGGTCGGAGCGGTGGTGTGGTGGGAGCCCGGTCAGACCGGAGGTCATCTCCTGCAGTGGGCCCGTCGGCGCGGCCACAACCTGGCCGACGCGCTCAGCACGGTGATCGAGGTGCTGGCGACGCTGCTGGCGTTGCCGGTACTGCCCAGGGTCGTGCCGCCGCCGGGGTTCGCTGTCGTCACGGCAACGCCGCGCCGGGGGGTCGACCAGAAGGTGCTGGCCCGGGTTCGCGGACTGCTGGCCAAGGCCGAGTCGACCACCTTCCCCGAAGAGGCCGAGGCGTTGTCAGCCAAGGCGCAAGAACTGATGAGCCGGCACTCCCTGGAGCGGGTGGTGATAGACAGCGCTGGCAGCCCGGGGTCGGACCCGCATCCGGCCGCAGCCCGCCGACTGTGGCTGGACAATCCCTATGTCGCAGCTAAGGCGATGCTGGTGGGCGCAGTGGCCGAGGCGAACCGGTGCCGGACCGTGCTGTCGGAGCAGCTCGGGTTCACCACCGTGCTCGGCGACGAGGTCGATCTGGAGATCGTCGAGCTGCTCAGCACATCGCTGCTGGTCCAGGCGACCAGAGCGATGGTGTCGGCGGGCAGCCAGATCACCCACGCTGGGCGTTCTCGGACTCGGTCGTACCGCCAGTCGTTTCTGCTCGCCTACGCGACCCGCATTGGTGAACGGCTGACCAGCGCGCGTGACGTCGGCGTCGCCGCGGTGGCCGATGCCGCGCGGCTGCTGCCGGTGCTGGCTGCTCGGGAGCGGGTGGTGGACGAATTGTTCGAGTCGATGTTCCCGCAGGCGGTGTCCCGCTCGTACAGCGTTGGCAACGCCGCCGGGTGGCACGCCGGCCGGGTGGCGGCGGACCTCGCGGTACTCGACACCCGACGCGCGGTGGCCTCTGGGGGTAGCTGAGTCAGCTAACCTGCTGGTCTTCTGTGGTGGTGAGGACATTGCGGTGGGTTTGGTACACCAGCAGGGCAAGGCTGATAGACCCGATGATGAGGTAGCCGTACCACGCGTTAGTCGCATCCCAGGCGGCGTGTAAGGCCACGACGAGGAGGAAGGTTCCGATCGCGACGGCCAGCGCACGTGGCCGCCATCGTTGGGCGTGGGCCCACCACAGCGCCGCGGCTGCTAAGCCGGTCCAGGTGGCGTGCCCGGCTGGACCGAGAGCTCCACGCAGCAACAGCACGCCTTCAGCGTTGGTCAGGTCGCCACCGGTGGCGAGCAGGGTCACGAACCCGTAGCCCAAGGTCTCCAGGACGGCAAAGCCCATGCCCACCGCAACTCCGATGAGCAACCCGTCGGCGGAATTGGCCCGGTACCGAGTGAAGATCAATATCGCAATCGGCACCAGAAGCTTGGCGGCTTCTTCGATCAGCCCGATGAGTATCGTGGGCAGCTGGCCCAACCGTTGGATGGTGTCGAATTCCAGCACGCTGACGACTGCGGCAGCCAGCACCCCACCCAGCAGCGCGCCGCTCAACAGCACGCTCAGGGGCAGGTCAAAGGCCGGGTTCCGGCCATCGACATAGACCACGAAGGCCACCGGGACCAACAGTGCGCTCAACACCAGCAGCGAGGGCACCAGGGCCGGATTACCAGTGATCACCAGGGCCTGCCGGACGGCGAGGAACAGCCCGATCCCCACCAACAGCACCGGCAGCCACGCCCACCGCCGAGCCCGGGCCGCCTGCGGCCTGGCCTGCGTGCTGATCTCATACCGTGGGGTGGTCATGTACCACCTCTACCCTCTTGTGCCTCGGCCCAGGCGGGCCCTCATGGGGAGGCGTCGAACCGACCCAACAGGATCTTAAACGCGTTGGGCTCGACTCGGTACACACCGGTGAAGGGGTGGTTGAGGATGCTGACGAGGTAGAGCGCACC
>JBOHFG010000193.1:0-2194 GCA_050699575.1 Pseudonocardiaceae bacterium | reverse complement strand
TACGCGCAGAAGCGGAATCGACGGCTACCAACCTGTCCGCTTCTGCGCTGTCCACACCGAGAGTCTGGAGTGAACAATGAGAAGCATAGAACACCGCGCCCTCAGGACGCCAGCCCCGGGCATTCCCTGCGCAATGGCGCAGGTCTATCACTGGGTGAGTGTCCACTGTGCCCTGTGCGGGGACAGCCCGGCCAGCATCGACTACGAGGAGTACTGGACCCCCGAGGACGCCGAGCTCCACGCGGCCGCCGCCCAGGGATGGCGGGTCGGCCCCGGTGGGCGGTTGTGGTGCTCAGCCTGCGCACCAGTACTGACGTGCCAAGCCGAGGGGCACGTGTTCAGTGGGTGGCGTCGCCCGGTTACCCGGGACGGGCAGCTGGCGGGCAGTGAGTACCGGCACTGCCGCCGGTGCTGCCTGCACGACTCCCGCCCAGCCAGATGGCTGATCAGCGCACTCCCCGGGTGGGGAAAGTCCGCCGCGCTGCCGACCGGGCTGCTGGCGGGTGCCGGTATCGACACCGGAGAGGTGGCGTGATGCGCGAGCCCTTGGCGCCGCTGGACTCCGAGCCAGTCAGCGTGCACGCCCCATTCATCACCTACCCGGGTTGCCGGTACCACTATGAGCCTGCCGAGGAGCGCGGGGCGGCGCTGCGGGGGGCCCTGGACGGGGTGGCGCTGGGTGCCTATGACCAGCGCATTCTGCGCTGGCTGGCTGGTCAGGAGCTGCCCACCGTGGCGGTGGTGGTCTCGCTGCTGTGGCGGGCCCGCCACGCCGCCGCCCAGCAGGCCTACCGGGGCGGGGGTGAACCCCGATGAACCAGTCGGCTGTTGATGTGGTGCTGGCCGGGTTGGTGGTGCTGGCCGGGCTGGGTGTGATAGCGGCGTTCCGCAGCGGTGCCCGGGGTGCGTACAAGGTAGCGCGCCAGACCCAGGAGATCACCCGGATGGGCGGCAACACGGCCCGGGCGCTGGCCACGGCCGGGGTGATCGTGGGGATGCAGTGGGCAGTGGTGGCCTGCACCACCGACCCCCGCGCCTGGGGCGTGGCCCTGGGCGTGCCCGCGCTGTTCGCGGGCAGCGTGATCGCCCGCCTGTTCTCGGTCACCGAGATCGTGCACGGCAGCAAGGGGGCCCGGCGATGACCACCCCGACCACCGTGCGCAGAACGCTGCGGGATGCCAAGCACGTGCCGCTGGCCCGAGGGCAGCGCCTGACGCGGGACGCCGACCCACCCCCTGCCCACCACACCACAACCCGGACCGAATATCAGGGGAGGGCCGCGTGATGAACCCCCAGCAACCCGACCAGAACACCAACGCCCAACCAGGCCACGACCACCCCCAGCCGCAGCCTGAACCCGCACAGCCCCCGGAGGGGCAGGGCACGGTGATCCCGTTCCCGACCCCGGCGGGCGGCGGGTCGCCACCGGCACCGGAGGTGCTGGAAGGGGAACTGGTCAGCGAACTGGACTACGCCCGGCGGGCAATGCCAGTGGTGCTGCCCCTGTGGCTTCGCTCCCGGGACACCGCGCTGGGCACACTGCGCTGGGCGGTGGAGTACGCCGGGCGGCATGTGGCCTTCCACACCTGGCGCACCCCCGCCTACGGATTGGCACTGTCCTGGTGGACCCTGCGCGGCGCCGCCCGGGCCCTCACCGCCGGGTTCGGCTGGGTGAGCATGCGCGGCGAGTACCGGCCACTGATCACCGCGGCCCGGGAGGCCAAGCGGTGGGACCTGGTCCGGGATCTGATCACCGAACGCCGGGCACTGGCCCGGGTCCGGATGAAGACCACGGCCTGGCTGACCGTGTCCGGGGGATCAGCCGGTGCTGCTGGATTGGTCCTGGCCGGGCCGGTGTTCGGGTGGTGTGCCCTGGCGGGGGCTGGGGTGGGTGCGCTGTGGATCGGTCGCCCCCGAACCACACCAGTGCTGCCGGTGGGCCCGGTGCTGCCAGTTCAGCTGGAGTTGTCGGCGGACATGCTCACCGATGCTCTGCGCGCCGCCGGGCTGGTCAAAACCGACGCCACACCACAGCTGGTCACCCCACCGTTGCGGGATGGCCACGGGTGGGCCGTCACCCTGGACCTGCCCCGGGGAGGCGGGAAAACCGCCGCCGACGTGATCGCCAAACGCGACACCGTGGCCGCCGAACTCGGGGTGGATGAGATCCAGGTCATCATGACCCGGGTCCGGG
>JBOHFG010000192.1:0-10027 GCA_050699575.1 Pseudonocardiaceae bacterium | reverse complement strand
TTGGTTGACCGCCGATTCACGGCGCACGCCAGTACAAGCTAGGGAGACTTGAGCGGCTCACTATGCACGAGCGGCGGGACGCGTCCAACATCACTCCTGGGGCAGGTAGTTCCCGGAGCAGAAAGTTTCCGTAACAGGGAATAATATGAGGGAGGGGCACAATGCGAGTATCGGAGATCTTCTCAACCGGCACTGGCCACAGCGAGAGCTACAGTAGTGGCGGCGGCTACGGTGGCTATGGCCACCACGGCTACGGTGGCTATGGCCACTACAGTAGCTACGGCTACGGCCGACACTACGGTGGACTTCTGGGGATCAGGATCAGTCTCTAGCAGTTCGGCAACGTTGGCGACGGTGGCCCGCACTGTCCCGGTGGACAGTGCGGGCCACCGTGACCAGCAACACGCCGGCAGCGACACCCTCGGCAATGGCACTCACCGTCTTTTCCGGGTACCACGCGGGTTCGTGCATATCCGGCAGTGGACCCAAGGAACCAAGATCGACATAACGATAGAGCAACACCGCACCCAGCGCACTGCTCGCCACCAACCCTACAAAGATCACCACAGAGGCCAGCCCAGCAGCAGCTGCCACCCGCGCAGTCACCACACCGGCTGAGCCCCGGAAAATCCGCTCAGCAGAAGGGCTGCGTAGCAACGGACTCATTTCACGATCAGCGTACCGGTCATATACTGGTGAAAAGTGCAGAGGTAGGAGTAGCTACCCGGCTTACCGGGCGCCATGATCTCACCGCGCTGACCACCAGCGATGGTCGCGGTGTCGAATGACTTGTCGTTGGCGGTCACAGTATGCGGGGCCTGATCTTGGTTGATCACTGTGATCCTTGTTCCGGCGGCGACCGTGACAGTGGCCGGCACGAAGGTGAAATTCTTGATCACAATAGTGTCGGGAGCAGCTGCTGCTCCACTCGTACCCTCGCGACCCGCGCCACCGCCGCAGCCCATCACCAGCGCTGACATGGCGAACAGCACCATCGAGATTGGACGGAACCGGACTGCGGCGGCGCGCGGGGTAATCATGGATTCACTTCACCGTCAACATCTCGAGTTTGAGCGAGTTGGCGACCCCGATGAATGAGTCCGGGACCGGGTACTGGCCGAGGACGAAGTTCAGGATCGCCGCGTGCATGGCCTCCACCGGTTGGATGGTGGCCGCAGTCAGGATCCCGCCGGCGTCTGTCACGTTCGCGGTAGCGAACGTGTAGGTCTGCGCGGCAACGTTCTCCAGGTTCAGGGCGAGCTTAGCCACGTCGGGCACGGACTTCGCCGCGGTGAGCATGGCAACCTGATCTTGAGTGATCGACAGCGGGGCATCGTTGACGGTCGGCTTCCCGGCCTTGGCCAGCACCGCGTTCCAGGCCTGAGCGTGGTCGGCGTGTTGCTTCATCGCGGTCTGCACAAAGGTGGCTACGGCCGGTGGCACCGTGCCGAGCTCCCCGGCGCCGGCTTTCTTCAACGCCCCGCCGTACGCGGTGACTGCCAGGTTCTCCAAGGCCGTCGCCAACGCCACCACCTTCAGATCCCCGGTGTAGGTCTCAGGTGCCGGCGGCGGAGCCGGTGCCAACGAACTCGATGCCGCTGAATCCGACGACCCGCTGGAGCACGCCGCGGCCGCACCCAGCGCGACCGCGCCGGCAGCACCCAGGAAGAAGCTGCGCCGGGTGGACGGCTGGCGCACCAGGTGGCCAAGATTGACGGCCATCTCGTCGATGGTCTTGCGGACCTGAGGGAAGGTCGACTCGTGCAACTCGTCGAGGTCGCGGGTCAGCTGGGACAGCTCACGCTCACTGATCGCCATCTCGGCACGCTTGGTGCGGCGCGGGAAGATACTCACTTCGCGGCTCCTTCTTCGACGGGAGCAGCGCTCGTGGTCGGGTAGAACGAGTCGGGGAAGCCCACGCTCCCCGCGGCGACGGGCAGCTTCGCCACATCCGTCGGCAGCGCGATCAGCTCCGGGGCGCCGCCTTTGACCAGCGTCTGGACTGCCAGTAGGATCGCCCGATGCTGGGACTCCACCCCGGCCACGCTGGCGAACAACTGGCGCAACTCGGGGGTGGAGACCAACGAGACGTTCTTGACGTACGTCTGCGCGGCCACGTCTTCCAGCGTGATCGCCAGCCCGACCACATCCGCCGCGCTTTTAATCTTGGGCACCGCGGCCTTCACCACTGCGGCGTACTTTGGATCCGGCGCTGTCTGGGGCTTGCCACCCAACCGCTGGGCTGCGGCGTTGAACGCCTCGGCATGCTCCTGGTGCTGCGCCAGCGTCTTCGTGACAAACGCCTTGACGACCCCGTTCGCCGAGCTACCGCCGATGAACGGCAGAGTCAACGCCGTGGTGTAGGTCGACACAGCGACGTTCTCCAGGCCGGCGGCGGTCTGCAGCGCAGACACGTCATCACCGGCCGCCCACGCCGGGCCGCCGGTCAGCAGCGTCGCAGCACCCGCCACCCCGGCCGCGGCGGCCAGGGAACCCCAACCCAATCGGGCCTCCTGAGCTGCCTCGACGTAGTCATTCAGACCAGTCCGAGCGGTACGCATCGCATCGGACTGCAGATCGTCCGATTCTTCGAGTAACTCTCGAAACCTGCCCTCATCAATCTGGTTCTGCACAAAGCCTCCAAGCCACTGGTGGGAGTTCGATCTCGCACGGAGTCACCTCTCGCACGAGAGGAAGCAATCGAGCTTTCGGCTCCGCACCCCCGACCAGCTCATGACACTCGGTCACAATTAGGTCACAGCCGGTGCGGGGGAGGTCAGAACCACCTCTCCAGGATCAACGCGAGACCGTCCTCGGAGTTGCGCGCGGTCACCTCGTCGGCGGACTCGAGCACGGTGGGATGGGCATTGGCCATCGCGACACCATGGCCCGCCCACTGCAACATCGACAGGTCGTTGGGCATGTCACCCAGGGCCAGCACCTCGGCCGGCGCGATACTCAGCTGGCCGGCCAGCCGGGCCAATCCGGCGCTCTTGGTGACGCCGGGCGCGGAGAGCTCGATCAAGCCGTAACAGGTGGAGTACGTGACGTCCAGCGGGGTCCCCGATCCGGGGCCAAGCAGCTCGCGGACCACGGCGGCCATCGCGTCACTGCTCGCATCCGCCTGGCTGACCAGCAGCTTGGTCGCGGGCCGGCTTAGCAGGACCTCGCGCGAAGCAGCGACGGAGTCTGCGCCAGGCCAGGGGTGGGTGTAGCCCGGCTCGGCGAGGAACTGATCAGCCGCGGCGCTGTCGGTGACCAGGTCGACGGCCAGCTTCGCACCCGGGAGCACGGTGGCGACCATGTCCGCGGCATGGCGCAGCTGCCCCGGATCCAAGGTCACCGAGTGGCTGACCTGATCGGTCTCGGCGTGGTAGAGCACCGCGCCGTTGGCGCACACCGCCCACCCGGCGTGCCCGAGCTGCTCGACGATCGGCGGGATCCATCGGGGCGGTCGTCCGGTAACCAGCACGAACGGAACCCCAGCCGCCAGGACCCGATGCACCGCCGCGCGGGTACGCGCAGAGACCTGATCGGTCGAGTCCAGCAACGTGCCGTCAACATCCGATGCGACCAGCCGCGGCCTCTGCATCTTTGGACCCTACGTGCCCCGGTCAGCTGATGCCGATCTTGCTTGCCAGTTGGGCGGCAGTCTCCAAAGCCTCCTCTGGCGAGGCGGTGGCGAAGTGCAGATCGAAGAACACGCCGTCCATCCCGGTCTGCTCAGCGGTGTCGGCCACGGCGGCGAGGTCGTCGATGGTCGTGCCCGGCGTGACGTTGACCCGCAGCTCGCGTCGTAGCGAAGCGGGGTCCCGACCGGCGCCGTCCGCGGCTCGGCGGGCGCTCTGCCATAGCTGGTCGAGGACTTCGGGAGGGATTCCGTGGACCGGGAGCCAGCCCGCGGCCCGCCGGCCGACCCGTTCCATGGCTTTGGACGCCAGACCGCCGAGCAGCACCGGCGGGCCGCCTGGCGAGAGGGGGCGCAGGTCGACGTGCGACCGGGGGAGGACATAGTGCGCTCCCTGGTGCTCTGCGGGATTCTCGGTCCAGATGGTGGTGAGCACGTCAAGGATCTCGTCCAGGCGAGCGCCGCGGTCGCCCCAGGAGACGTTCGTTGCGGTGTACTCATCGCGCAGCCAGCCGATGCCGAATCCGCAGTCGAACCGGCCGCCGGCGAGGTTGTCGAGCGAGGTGAGGCTGCGGGCGAGCAGCACCGGGTTGTACCAGGGGGCGTTGAGGACGCTCATGCCGAGTCGCGAGTGGCTGGCCACGGTGGCCGCTGCGGCGAGCGTGACAATGGGATCCAGGAAGGTCTTGTACTCATCGGGGTAGGGATGCTCGGGCGTGCCACCGACGGGGAACAGGTCGGAGGGGTCGACCGGGGTGAGGATGCGATCACTGACCCAGAACGAGCGATAGCCGAGGTCCTCGGCGCAGCGAACGAACGAAGTGATCGCTGCGGGCTTGGCGTGCTGGCCGAACTGGGGAAGAGCGAGGCCATGGCGCATGGTGCGGTGCTCCTCTCGGGTCAAGAGCGGGTCGTGATCAGCTCGATGCCGCCCAGCGCCGGGCGGAGAGCCTCGGGGACCCGCACCGAGCCGTCGGCCTGCTGGTGGTTCTCCAGGATGGCCACAATCCACCGGGTGGTGGCCAACGTTCCGTTGAGGGTAGCCGCCACCTGTGTGCGTCCAGCTGCGTCGCGGTACCGGATGCCCAGCCGGCGGGCCTGGAAAGTGGTGCAGTTGGAGGTGGAGGTCAGTTCGCGGTAGGTCCGCTGGGACGGCAACCATGCCTCGCAGTCGTACTTACGGGCCGCCGAAGAGCCCAGGTCTCCGGCCGCGACATCGATCACCCGGTAGGGCACCTCGATCGCGGCCAGCATCTGCTCCTCCCAGGCCAGCAGCCGCTCATGCTCGGTCTCGGCGCACTGGGGCTGGCAGTGGACGAACATCTCGACCTTGTCGAACTGGTGCACCCGGATGATGCCGCGGGTGTCCTTGCCGTAGGAGCCGGCCTCCCGGCGAAAACAGGACGACCAGCCGGCGTAGCGCAGCGGCCCACCGGAAAGATCGATGATCTCCCCGGCGTGGTATCCGGCCAGCGGCACCTCCGAGGTGCCCACCAGGTAGAGGTCGTCGTCCCGCAGCCGGTACACCTCAGCGGCGTGCGCGCCGAGGAACCCAGTGCCCTCCATGATCTCCGGTCGGACCAGCACAGGGGGGACCACCAGGGTGAACCCGGACGCGACCGCCTGCGATGCGGCCAGCTGCAGCAGCCCGAGCTGAAGCTGCGCACCGAGCCCGGTGAGGAAGACGAACCGGGCCCCGGAGACTTTCGCGCCACGCTCGGTGTCGAACAAACCCAGCGCGGTGCCCAGCTCCACATGGTCACGTGGGGGGAAATCCAGCTCGCGCGGCGCCCCGACGTGCTTGAGCACGACGTAGTCGTCCTCCCCACCCGCGGGGACCTGCTCGACGATCAGGTTGGGCACCGCACGGTGGGCATGTTCCATCTCCTGCTCGGCGTCGGCCTGCTCGGCTTCGGCAAGTGTGACGTCCGATGCGAGCCGCTGGGCCTGCTCGAGCAGCTCGTCGCGCTGCGGACCGGACGCTCGGCCGACCTGCTTGCCCAGCGCCTTCTGCTCGGCACGCAGCGAGTCCGCCGCCGAGATGGCCTTGCGGCGCCGCTCGTCGGCGGCGATCAGCGCGTCGACGGTGGCCTCGTCCTCGCCACGGGCGCGCTGCGAGGCGCGCACCCGGTCCGGGTCCTCCCGCAGCACCTTGAGATCGATCATGGTTGGTTAGCTTAGCTCGGGCCGATCGCCGAGCATGGCGGCGGCCTCGAGCAGCATCCAACCGGACAGCTGCACTGACAGGTCACGCTCAGCCAGATCCGGGCCAGGTGGCTGTGCCAGCACCGTCCACCGCGGACCAAACACCGGACCACCTTCGGCGACACCCCGGTGTCGCCAGGCCGCCTCGGCAGAGTCCAGCACCAGGCGGGCCGCGAGCTCGGCGCAGGGCGAGCCGACTGCCGGCAGGGCCACCGCGGCCAGGGCGAGGTAGCGGGCCAGGATGCCGGTGAACAACCCACCGTCACCCCCGCCGTGCCCGCGCAGCACCCCGTCATCGGTGAGGTGCTCGGCGACCGCGTGCACCGTTGCCTCAGCGTGTTGCCACCACCGTGGCCGGCCCGTGGCAATGCCCAGCTCGACGCAGGCGCCCAGCAGCACGCCCTGGCAGTAGCTGTAGACGGCCCGCTCCACGGTGCGCACCGACCCGTCGGAGCGCACCCGAGCCCCGTCGAAGACCAGCCCGGTGCTCGGGTCGATCAGGTGCTCGAGGATCCATCCCACCAAGGACGCGGCAATGCCCAGGTTCCCTCGGCGGGCGTAGAGGATCGCGGCGGGACCGGTGGCCGCGACGTTGACGAAGTCGTCGCCGACCCGCCAGCGCATCCCCCCGTCCGGCCCCCGCCCGGACCGCAGCCGGTGCAGGATGGCCTGCTCCGCGCCGGGCTTGCGCAACCCCACCAGCGCCGCGCTGCGCTGCAACGCCAGACCGAGCCAGGCGATGTCGTCGTAGTAGTCGTTGACCCAGCTGGTGACGTTGCGCACCCGCACCCCGCGGACCAGCGCCGCGACGGTGTCCCGGCGCCACTGCGTCGGGGCGCGGTGGTAGGCATCGAGCGCGCAGTCCAGCAGGTGGGCCTGCCACCAGTAATGCCAGTGCCCCGGCCACTGCCCTGGCCGCGCTGGCCGCTGCACTGGCCAGCCGACCCGGCCCAGCCGGACGCTCGGCAGCGCCCACAGCCAGCGCAGGTGCCGGGTGTGTACCGCGCGCTCAGCGGCGGCCGCCCG
This sequence comes from Pseudonocardiaceae bacterium, assembly GCA_050699575.1. GTDB lineage: Bacteria > Actinomycetota > Actinomycetes > Mycobacteriales > Pseudonocardiaceae. Next base: position 3,168 of record JBOHFG010000192.1, on the reverse strand, counting down.
GCCCGCCCACACCGTCACCAGGCGGCCTGAAGATCGGCATGCTGGCGGACCCAGGTGTGCATCGCGATCCCGGCCGCCACCCCGGCGTTGATCGAACGGGTGGAGCCGAACTGCGCGATCGAGACGGTCATGGCGGCCCCTTCCCGGGCCTGCGCGGTCAGACCCGGGCCTTCTTGCCCGAACAGCAGCAGGCAGCACCGCGGCAGCCGTACGGTCTCCAACCGCAGCGCGCCCGGGGAGTTGTCCACGGCCACCACGGTCAGGCCCGCGGTGGCGGCGTGCGCGAGCAGGGCTGCCATGTCGTCATGGTGTCGCAGGTGCTGGTAGCGGTCGGTGACCATGGCACCGCGGCGGTTCCACCGGCGGCGGCCCACGATGTGCACCTCGGCCGCAGCGAAGGCGTTCGCGGTGCGCACCACGGTACCAATGTTGTGGTCATGACCGAAGTTCTCGATCGCCACATGCAACGGGTGGCGGCGAGTGTCCAGTGCTGCGACCACCGCGTCCCGGCGCCAGTAACGGTAGGCGTCAACGACGTTGCGACGGTCACCATCACGCAACAGCTCCGGGTCATACCGGGGGTCGTCGGGCCAGGGGCCAGCCCATGGCCCCACCCCGACAGTTTGGCCCCACTCCGTGGGGCCTCGTGAGTGGCAAACAGTGTTATCGCACTCTTTCCCGCTCACGAGAGCGCCGTCCAGCTCAAAAGTGCGCGGTAGGGCAGGCCGGCCGCTTCGATGGCCTCGCGGGCGCCGGTGTCCCGGTCCACCACGGTGGCCACCCCGATGACGTCCGCGCCGGCCTCGCGCAGCGCCGCCACGGCGGTGAGCACCGAGGCGCCGGTGGTGGAGGTGTCCTCCACGGCGAGCACCGGGCGGCCGGCGACGTCCGGACCCTCGATCCGCCGCTGCAGCCCGTGCTGCTTGGTCGACTTGCGCACCACGAAGGCGTCCACGGGCGGGCCCGGGGCGTGCAGCACCGCGGCGGCGACCGGGTCTGCACCCAACGTCAGGCCACCCACCGCCTGGTAGGACCAGTCGGCGGTCAGCTCCCGGACCAGCCGGCCGACCAGCGGCGCAGCCTCGTGATGCAGTGTGACGCGGCGCAGGTCCACGTAGTAGCCGGCCTGCGCCCCGGAGGACAGGGTGACCGGACCGTGCACCACCGCCAGCTGCCGCACCAGCGCCGCGAGCCGCACCCGGGCCCCCTCAGTCATCATCACATCCGGCCCCGTCCAGTGCGCCCGGCGAAGTACCGGACGACGCTGCGCGGCAACACGTCCACCAGGCCCACCAGCGCTCGGTACTGCCGGCCGGGCACCGAAATGGTACGCCCGCGCCGCAGGTCAACCAGACAGTCCCGGACCACATCGTCGGCATTCAGGTAGAACGCTGCGGGGGTGCCGGTCATGTCGATCCCGGCACGGGCATGGAACTCGGTGCGCACGAAACCCGGGCACAGCGCGATCACCTGCACCCCGGTGCCAGCCAGCGCCACCGCCAGCCCTTCGGAGAGCATCGTCACGTACGCCTTGCTCGCACCGTAGGTGGAGCTCCGGCCGGGCAGGAAGGCCGACACGCTGGACATATTGACGATCGCGCCGCGCCCGGCCGCCAGCATGCCCGGCAGCGCGGCGTGGGTGAGCCGCAACACGCTGGTCACGTTGACGTCCAGCTGGGCTTGCAGGTCCGCGACGTCGGTGTTGAGAAACCCGGTGCCGACGTCGAAACCCGCGTTGTTCACCAGCAGATCCACCGGATCCGCGGCACGCAGCCGGTGCTCGACCAGCTGCCGCTCGGTGGCGCTGGCCAGGTCCGCGGGGAGCACCTCGGCACCCACCCCGTGGCGCTGCGCCAGCTCGGCGGCCAGCTGCCGCAGCCGTTCCCGGTCCCTGGCGACGAGCACCAGGTCGTAGCCTTCCGCGGCGAGCCGGCGGGCAAAAGCGGCCCCGATTCCGGCGGTGGGACCGGTGATCAGCGCGGTCGGCATGACCTGCAGGCTAGCCCCGGGACGTGGTCGTGGGCGAACCGTAGGTGAGACGGCGGAGCAGCACCTCGGCCGGGCCGCGGTAACCGCGGCGGCTCATCACGTCCGCCACCAGCACGCTCAGCGCCCAGGTCACGGTGGCCAGCAGCGCGATCGCGGCGAGTCCGAGCCGGTTCCCGAGGCCACCGCCGTAGGCGGCCAGCACCGCGACGAACACCACCGATTGCAGCAGGTAGCAGGTCATCGATCGCTGCCCGCAAGCAGCCAGCGCGCTGATCACTCTCGGCGACCGGCCCTGGACGTGAATGGCGACGAGCCCGGCGACCGCAGCGTATCCCAGCCCACCGGCGTAGCCGGTCAAGGTGTGCACCACGCCTGCGAGGGTGGCCAGCGCCGGTTGCGGCTGCCACCACGCGGACCGCACCAGCGCGCACGGCAGCCCTCCGGCCACCGCTAGCCCCACCCCGAGCACGGCAGTGCGCCGCAGCAGGGACCGGTGCCGCTCCGGCTCGTCGAGCAGCCGCCGCCGGGCCGCCCACACTCCCAGCAGCACAGCGGGGACCAGCGTGCAGACCGAGCCGACGACGCTGCACTGCAGCCATTCCAGCACCCGGATCCCCGCGGCGCGCGACGGGTCGGTCAGGGCGCTGGCCTTGTCGGTGAGGGGGCTGAGCCGGCCCCCCAGCGTGCGGAACAGCACGATCGGCACGGTCCACAGCACCGCCAGGATCAGCAACGTCCGGTCGCGGGCCCGGACCAGTACCTCCGCCAGGAGCACCGCGAGCAGCCCGTAGGCGCCGATGATGTCGCCGGAGAACAGCAGCAGGGCATGGAGGAAACCGATGAGCAGCATCCACCACCCACGCCGGCGGACCAGTGTGCAGACCCTCGTCTCCGCAACTCCGCTGCCGGTGTGCCGGCTCAGCAGCTGGACGATGCCGTAGCCGAACAGCAAAGCGAACAGGGGGTAGGCGCGACCTTTGATGCAGACTATCTGGAGCAACAGCGCCACCTGGTCGACAACCGAGTGGCCCGGCCCTCGCAGGCCGCCGCTGGGGTATCCGTACCGGTAGTGTGGAGCGTTGGCCAGGGCAATCAGCAGCAGCATTGCACCCCGGGCCAGGTCCGGGGCGAGCGAACGAGCGGACACCGCGATGGCCCCAACCTGACGTGCCACCACAG
>JBOHFG010000191.1:0-3963 GCA_050699575.1 Pseudonocardiaceae bacterium | reverse complement strand
AGGCTGGCCTTAGGCTCTCCGGCCGCGACGCGGGCATGGAGTGTCTCGACCCGGGCACCCAAACAGACAAACCCACGCGGACCATCCGGGCGCCGATGACCTGCCTCCCCCAAAAAGTTTCGCTCTCCTAAATCACCCTCTGTAAACAGACACCGCCTCAGCGGGGTTTGGCCAGCCCTGAAGGCCGAAAGGCTCACGTCGACGGTACAGCTCGATGCCGGCACGGCTGTAGGGCACGGTGTTGTGCGGGAGCTGGCACAGGGGGAACCAGCCGATCCTGGCACATTTGTGCGGTTCGGTGTTACGTGGCTCACCGTCCCAGCGCAGCGGGTGGAAGAAGAAGCCGACGCGGGCGTGGCCTTCGGGGTTGAGGTAGTGCACGGTAGTGACCATGCGCACGGCATCGCGGTGCAGACGCAGGCCGATCTCCTCGCGGGTTTCGCGGATGACGGCGGCTTGCAGGTCCTCACCGCGGTCGAGTTTGCCCGAGGGCAGGTTCCATTGGCCGTCGGCGTAGCCGGTGTTGCAGCGCTCGGCCAGCAGAACGTGGTCTTGGCGAACCAGCAGAAGCAGGACATCAACGAAACTGGTGTAGTGCACGTCGTGGTCTTCCAGGCTGGGCGGCAGTGTGGTGGGCCGCAGGTTATCCGGGGATGACCAGACCCGCCGCAGCGACCCGCTTGGCGATCCACCCGACTCGTTCAGCGGTCTCGTAGCCGAGGGGGATGTCGACTACGGGGATGTCGAGGTGCTCGTAGAGCTCACGCAGGGCCGTGGCGGCGGTGTCTTGCAGGCCAGCCACCTTGGCGCGGAAGCCGTCGCTGGGTTGGGTGTAGTGGTCATGGGTGAAGAACACCAGGTCGTAGGTAGGTGCCCAGGCCCGGCAGAAGGTCTCCATCGCGGCGAGCACGGCCGCATCGAGGCTGTCGGGCGCCACGTCGAGCAGTATCCGGGCGTAGGCGAGCACGTTGATGATTGTCTTGTCGGCGATGAGCAACTGGTGGTTACGGGCGGTGCGCAGGTGGAGCTGCAGGTGCGCGGCGAATACGTCGACCTCGGCGGCGAGGTCGAAGGTCCCGCGTTGGTGGATGACGATCTCTTCTATGAATGGGCTAGATCGTGCCGGTTCGCCCATCGCGGCCACGTTGACACCCTGCCGTCGGTAGTGGGCGGTGAGGGCGTGGATGAGGGTGGTCTTGCCCGAGGCGTGGGTGCCGTCGATGGCGATGACGACGCAGTCGCGGATCGGCATAGGTTCTCTCACAGCAGGTCGGTGAATGTGGGGTGGTCGAGCCAGCCGAAGGCGCCGTCAAGTCCGGTGGCGAGCAGGCGGTTGACGTTGAGGGTGCCGGTCCACTGGCCGCGGTTGGTGGCGCGCAGGGCAACCAGGGCGGTGGACAGGCTGTGACGCAGGTTGAGCACGCTGATCCGCTCGCGGGTCTCGGGGGTGCCCGTGGTGAGCCAGGCGCGGTGCAGAGCGGTCATGGAGGTGCCGCGCAGCTCGGGCTGGGTGACGTCGAGCCCGAGTTCTGTGCATACGTCAACCAGACGGCGGGACTTGCAGGCCAGGACATGGTCGGTGTCATAGCGGGTATCGATGACGCGCCGATCGGTCAGGTCGTGGTCACGGCGGTCCAGCCAGCTCTGCCGTGCGCTGACTACGGCAGGCAGCGTGCCGATGGAAGCGTTGGCCAAGACGCCGAGGTCACTGGTGAACTGGTGGCCGGTGACACGGTCGGCGTAGCGGAACGCGGTGCGCACCGCGTCGTTGGCCGAGGCGAGCAGCGCGTCGGTTTCGTCGGGGTCTTCGAGGTAGACGCTGGTGTAGGAAAAGGGGAGTTCGTTGAGGTCGACGGGGCTGCTGGCGTCGGGTACCACGGCGTAGACCACGGAGTAGCAGAAGGGCCGGTTGCCGTTCTTGATCCGGTAGTTCTTAGTCCACTCGACGTCGATCGAGGCCCACAGCATCGTCCCGGTGGGGCAGCGAGGTGCCCGACCGCGTTTGCCGGGGAGGTTGGTGGTAACGATCATGTCGGCTCCTGTCCGAGGGGTCCGGGGGTAGCCCGGTCATCTTGCTGCCGAGCGACCACCAGGGCTAGGTCAGGGGACGGTGTGATCGAGGGGGTTGTCACCGAGATCGGCCAGGTGGGCCCAGGCCGCGTCGGTGACGAGCTGGTCGAGGTCCACCGGCGTAGCCCAGTCGTACTTGCCGGTCGAGCGGGCCGCGACCAGGGCGATGGCCAGGGTGCGAGTGATCGCCTGCTGGACCGTCTCGGCAGTCGTGGCGCTGGCCGGTTCGGCGACCGTGGCGGCTTCGAGGTTGACACGCTCGCAGGCCACGGCCAGGTCACTCATTCCAGGCGGCCCGAGGTCGCGGGCCGTGTCGAACATCTGGGCCATGCCGCGGCCCTTGGTCGCGCGGTCGGCCCACTGCTGGCGGACCGCGTCGACTCCGGGCAGCCCGCGCTCCGTGGCGAAAGCGCCGAGCCGAGCCAGGTCCGGGGCGAGATCATGCCCGACGAGGATCTTGGCCTGGCGGCGGCAGGCCACGAGGATGCCGTTCAACCGTTCCGCCAGCACGGCGGGCTGCTCCGACTCGCCGCTGGTCAGCGCCTCGAACCCGAAGTTGAGGTGCTGACCATCCAGAGACAGGGTGCGGATGCTGTCGGTGTTCAGATAGACCGTGCAGGCCCATACGGGTCCGGGTACGTAGTCGGTCCAGCCGACGGTCACCGTCGCCATCATCGGGCGGGCCTTGCCGAACGGGCGCTGACCAGCGCCAAACGGCGTGATCGGCCAGGCGAGGTTGGTAGTGCTACGCATGGCTGCCGCCACGTTGGGTGGTATGGATGCTCGCACCCAGGTACTTGGCGACGTGGTTGCGCTTGAACCGGTAGCGTTTCCATATCTCGGTGATCGGCTCCTCCAGCACGTTTCCCAGGGGCTCGAACAGGTCGGTCGCGTCGTACACGGGCCAGGCGTTGGCCTTGCCGGTGGGTTCGATGCAGATCATGTGCCCCTCGGTCTCGGGGGTCCACGCGGTCAGGCGCAGGGCAGGCCGCCAGGCGTAGGTGGAGGCCAGCGCGGTCAGGTGGCGGAATGTCGTCTCGGCCTCGGCGTTGCTGATGAACTCGTGCTCGTCGAGGTCGAGAGCGTTGCCCTTGCGCAGCGGCATGATGAGCTTGAGCTTGCCGGCGTCGATGATGTCGGCGATCTGGAAGGTGAACGGCAGACCGTGCAGGTCCGAGCGCAGGACCACGCACGACAGCGACAGCGGCAGCCCGTGTTCCTGGAACACGCGGATGCCTGCCATGACCTTGTCGTAGTCACCGCGGACTCGCTGGGTGATGGCCCGCGGTCCTTCCAAACCGACGTTGATGTAGGCGACCTTGCCAGCCAAGCGTCCGGCGTGGTGCAACGCTCTGGTGGCGTTGGTGGGGATGCCGAGAATGAACTCGGAGTACATGTCGACGATATCGCCGAAATCCTTGCGCATCAGCGGTTCCCCACCGGAGAGGAACACCCGCTGCACACCGGCGAGGTTGGCGCGCATCATGTCGAGCTGGGCCGGTGTGGGATCGGGCAGTTGCAGGATCTCCGAGCAGAAATTGCAGTCGAAGTCGCAGCGCTTGGTAACTTGCAGGATGACCGATAGCGGGGCGGTGAGCTGGGTGAGAAGTCCGTCGATGGAGGTCTCGCCGCTCAGCTGGAAGTGGTGTCCTTCGGTGAAGACCACCGGAGCTGACTGCGGCCGGGCGTGGTCCAGGGCTGCTGGCGTACCTAGATCGGTCACGGTGAGATCCCTTTCCTGATCATTGCAGACAGCACCACGTCCAGGCGATCCACAGCGGGTGGCCCGGGTGGTTTCGGCCAGACCGATGTTCACGCCGTGCTGGGTGCTGGTCAATGACAAGCAGCCAGGCTGGCTGCTGGAACTACGTCTTCATATGATCATCTTCGGTG
>JBOHFG010000190.1:0-7299 GCA_050699575.1 Pseudonocardiaceae bacterium | reverse complement strand
GGCCGGGCGGTGCTATCTCGCCCGGTGTTCGTGCTGGTGGTTGCATTTGTGGAGACGGTGAGGCGGGTACATCAGCAGTTCGGGGGCCGGGTGAGGCCAGGCCTGCGCGGCCCCGCAGCACGGGCAGTCCTGGCTCGGGCAAGGTGACGGCAGTACCTCATGACCGACGACCCCCGGCCGTCGACTGTCACCGCGCGGCTGGCCCGGACGTCCGCAGCCGCCTACGCCCGCATGAGCGGCGCCGATGAGGCCACCCACTGCCTCGCCGGGACGGGTGCGGGGTGGGAGCCCCGTGATGGGTCCGAGCGCGCGGACACCGATTTCGGGACCGCCGGGATTCAGCGCGACCTAGGCCAGCTCGATCCCGCCGGGTGGCTTGCCGCCAGCGCGGTACACGCCCCATGGAGAGAGTCATTACCGCCGGGGCCGCACAGTGGCCGGGCTCTTCTTCGCCGAGATCCACGTGCGGGCGGGGAACCCCCGGGGACTGGCACTGGCCCGCGATGCCATCGAGAAGGCGAGCACCCTGCACTCCGTCGCCGCCCGCCGGGAATAGCTGATGCCACTGGCCACCGCGCTGGAAGCCCGGCACCGGCCTCCAGGAACTAGCCGCCCCTTGAACGTTAGCTCAGGTAGCCGCTTCCACTCGCAAGTCTCACAGAGGACGGCCACCTGATAAGCAACCTAACCGCTGATCAGGCTGCTCGTCCTGCACTCCCTGCCGTGCCAGCCGACTGCCAGGTCAAGAGCTGCGGCGTTCTGGCCGTCGGCCGGTGAGCTAGGGGCCGGCTTGCTTTCTGAGCCACGCCTTCACCCTCTCTACGCGTCAGGCCGCCAGCTGGCCAACGAGCTCATCTCGGTCAGACCACGCACGAGCCTTCACCGAATACTCGGCCAGGGCGTGCAGGATCTCCGGCTGCACCTTGCGCCGTGAATCGTTCACCAGAACGTAGTATGCGACGTCGTCACCCCGGGACGGCTTCGTGTCACTAACAGCAAACAAAAGGCTGTCAACACGATCCCGACGTGGAGTGTTCAGCACTTGCAGCACTCTTTCGGGAGCCGATCTCGACTTGGGAATAACGAAATCTATCAGATGGTCCAAGCCGCTACGGCCGCCGAACTTAACTTGGGGCGTGTAACGCACGCCGTGATCATCCAAAAACTTGCCGACGTCTTCTGCGAAGATTCCCTGAACCGCCGGCTGCGCCAGCATGAACATATCGTCCACGCTGATCATCGCCTGCACCAGGCTATGAATCCGTTGACCCAGGTTGCTGACGCCGGCCTCAATCTGGAGCTCCGACTCCCGGAGGGCAACGCCATGACCAGCCAAGAGGCGTCCCAGCAGCTCCTCTCGCCTCGGCCCCCGGCTGTCTACTCCACTCGACTTCAGTTCGGCCACGATGTAGCCATCATCGGTCAGAAGAAAAAGATCGGGAGATCGTTTTTCAGCGTAAATCTGCAAGTGATCATTATGACGGTCTAAGAACGGCGTCGTGAGCTCAGCTACTCCGTTTTCCAGCACCTCTACCTTGGACGCGCTTTTCAACCACTTCGAGTACGAGCCCAGGACTAGATCGGCTTCGACGCTCACTGTGGACCTCCCTGGAACGATGGAAGCGGTAAGTTCACTCTCCTGCAGAATACCTCAAGTGCATCGATTACGCTATGGACACCTTCGAGCGATTCGGCGTACTTGTCATCGAACCCTTCCCTGTAAGTGTGGAGATGTGGCGACTCGACAAATTGTCCGTCCGGATTAGTGTGCGGTGCGCTGTGGCACATGCGGGCTAGAACAACGCTGCGCTGGTAGCGAAGCTGGAACCGTGCCTTGTTCACGTTCCGCCGAGGAATCCGCACGTCAAAAATGAAGACCTCGTAGCCATCATTGCTCTCCAGCTGGTAGTCGTGGTCAGCGCCAGGAGTAAGATCGATCATGCTGGTGATGGTGTAGATCTTCGGTACTGCCAGCAGGAGGTTTGCCTTCCACTGCTCTAGCATCCACCCTCCCACCAGCCGATCCAGAGGGCGAAGCGTACGCAGGTCAGACTCGGAAGGGTCCGGTACCTGACGTCCCAAGTCTTCCGAACCTCCACACGCTGCGGAGACGGGGACCATCGACGATGCTCATCTCCTCATGCACGGAGCGGCTGCCAGCCCTCAGGGGAGAGTGGTCCCAGTGCTCTGCTTGCTCCGCAACCGCCGTCACCGCCACGCCTGAAGATCGGGCAAGTTCGGGACGACGGGGGCAGTTCTGGTGGCATTCGCCCACGATCGCCGGTGGTCGCCGACGACCATTGCAGCCGGTTGACCTGGCGGAACACCCTGGACGATCGGTGCTGAAGTGTCAGTCGCCGACCTTGAAAGCGAGCGTCGCGCAAGCGACCGGGGGTTCGAATCCCTCCGCTTCCGCTGGTTCTGACCAGGCCAGATGGTCGGGGTGGACGACGTGTCCCCCTCGACCTGGCTGGGCCTCGTCTCAGTTCTCGTCTCAATCCGCATGGGGTGCCTCCCACAGGTGGGCGCCGACCTGGGCGGTGGCGGACCGGCATGACCGGCCGGACGGTGGGCACAGCGGCAGCGGTATTACGCCTACCGTGCCCATTAGTGGTGATCACCGCGCTTTCCCCGGGTCGTCGTGCCTGAGGTGTCGGGGGGCCGACCCGCACGGCGCGTTCGCAGGACCCGGTCCCGCCATGCCCCGGGCGTGATGCACGGCGGGTTCGGCCGTGGTGGGCCCAGGCAGTAGCGGTGATCGGCCTGGATTGTCACCCTGGCCGTCGTCCGCTGGCGCAGGGGTCGCGCTGGTCTGCCCAGGGGGCAGCGGGGACAGCCCCAACTCGTTGATCAACTGGGTGCGCAGGAACTCCGGTGAGGAGGCCCTGCGACGCATGGTCGGCGGTCCCCAAGTCCAGCGCGGGCAACTGCTGCGGCTGCGGGAGCTGGCTGAGCTGCCGAACGTCACCGTGCAGGTCATGCCGCTCTCTGGCGGTGCGCATGCCGGGCTTGGCATGTCGTTCGTCCTGCTCGACCTTGGCCAATCTCGCACCGTCTACATCGAGGGTCTCACCAGTTCCGACTATCACGTTCGCCCGGCGCACATCCAGGCCTACAGTCTCGCCTTTGATCGACTCCGGGTCGCCTCGCTGGGAGATTGGGACTCGCTGGCGATCATCAACACGCTCATTGATGAGTTAGCGGAGTGAGGCACATGCTCGCCATCCCTGACCATGCCTGGTACAAGTCGAGTCGCACTGCCGGAGCCAACAACTGTGTTGAGGTGGCCCACGTGTACGGACGGACAGTCGTGCGCGACAGCAAAAACAAAACCGGTCCCGTCCTCATCTGCACTGACGGCCAATGGGGCGCGTTCATCAAGGGTCACAAGTTGCTGACGTAGTACGTCTGAGGGGGGAGCTTGCCTTTCAGGCTGAGTGACGCAACGTCGGTATCGAGTACGACTGGTTCCCCGCTCACGTGATGTCGGACGGTGAGCTGCCGACGGGCCACCAACCCCGGTGACCACGTCGGTTTCGCCAGCTCGACGTGGTCGATCTTAAGCGGGCCGACCTGGAGCTGTGTGGCCGCGTCGCCGAGCAGGGTCGCCGGTTGTTCGCGGCCGACGAGGCCCGCCGGGTCCGTTTCGAGGTCGACGCCAGGTTGCGTTGGATCGAGTTCCGTCCCGTGGTCCGCGAGACCACCCGGGCCATCGTCCACCTCTACGCGCGGAGGTCGACGAGGACCGGCTGGCCCAAATTGTCCGAGACGGTGGACTCGACGACTTGAGCGCGTTCGCCATCCGGATAGCGGCACTCGTCACCTGACATCACACGAGCGCCACCGCGCCGTTCGCGACCGACCCGGATTTGTCAGAGGCGCTGGGTAGCGTCCGGCCCACGGGATTGACGCCTGGTTCGCGAGGGGACGGGGGATGTGTGGGTACGAGCGAAGAGGGACCGAGCCGGCACCGGCCGGGGCCGGTCTACGACGACGCGATGAAGGTCCTCGCCGCAGACGATCTCGATGCGGTGCTCTCGCTGGTCGGGGTGCACGGCCACGGCGCCCAAGAGATGAACGTTGAGCTGGCCGGGTCGTCGAAACGGGTCGACCTGCTGGCTCGGACCGCGACCGGGATCGTGCACGTGGAGTTCGTCAAGGACCCCGACCGGGAGCTAGATCTGCGGATGGTCGAGTACTGGGTGCGGGTTCGCCGTCAGCAGCGCGAACGCCGGACTCCTATCATCCAGTACGTGCTCGTGCTGGGCGACGATGTCGACGTGCCCGACTGTTGCCTCGAGCACGGTCGTGAGGTGCTCCGCTGGTCGGTGGTGCGCCTCGGCGAGCTGGATCCGGCCCCGTTGCTAGCGCTCCCCACCACCGCCGCGATCGCGGCCCTGGCCCGGGGCACGCAGGAGCAGCGGACACAGGTGTTCACGGAGGCCGCCGAACTGATCGCGGCCACGGACCCGGGCCGTGGTCGAACTCTACTGACGGCGGCGACGATCCTGGCCTCGATCGTGCTACCAAGTCCTATCATTGACGCAGCGCTGAAGGAGGCGACCAGCATGCCGGTTCTGATCCGCGACACCCCGCTCGGTCGGGAGCTCTACGAAGAAGCCCGCAAGGAAGGCCACCAGCAAGGGCGGCTGGAAGGACAGCAGCGAGGCCGCCAGGAGGGTCGTCAGGAGGGTCGTCAGGAGGGTCGTCAGGCAGTGGCGGAGCTGACCGCCCTGGTGTTGCGCCGGACATTCGGTAACGACCCGCGAATCGACGCCATCGCCGATAAGCTAGCCGATCTGCCCGACAGTGAGCGACTCACCCGGCTCACCACAGCCACCAGCCTGGAGGATCTGAAGCCCTGACCCGATCAGAGCCGAGAACGCCCTCGGCGACGATCCTCACTCGCGAATGCACCGGTCACCTCGACCACGTGGAGGCGATCTCGCCACCGGCTGGCATCACCCCGTCGATGGTGACGACCGGGGCGATTGCCTTTCACGTGCAGACCAGCCGGGCCAGCGCCAACAGGCACGGCGGCGGCCCGCGCCGCAGCACATCAGGTCTCCGATCCCGCCGACGACCAATCCCCGGTGCGGTGGGGACTGCGGGACGCGCAGCTGCTCCTGGTTGATCTCGAAGAAGAACTGCTCGGCGGTGAGGTCGAGAATCTCTTGAGGGATGACGAGTTGGCTAACCTGCCGCCTCCGTTCAGTGCACATCCACTGTCCGCCCAGCCTGGTGGACACGGAGCAAGAAAGGTGAAGGACTTCACTTATGCCCACGGGGGCTGTGCCGCAGTTGACCTTGATGGTCGTCCATGCGCATCCCGTTGACGAGTCCACTTCAACGGGGGGCATTCTCGCGCTCTATGCCTCGCGGGGTGTGCGGACCGTCGTCGTCACGTGTACGGGCGGGGAACTCGGCGACGGACCTGGTGGCGTGAAGCCAGGGGAGGACGGCCATGACCTCCATGAGGTGGCGGCGATCCGGGAGGGTGAGCTCCGCCGCGCCTGCGCCCATCTGGGAGTTTGGCATCTCGAATTGCTCGGTTACCGTGATTCTGGCATGGCGGGGTGGGACTCTCGCTATCGCGAAGGCGCGTTCTGCGGCGTGCCCGTCGAATCCGCTGTCAACCGGATTGTGCAACTAATCGGACGTTATCGGCCGCAGGTGGTCGTCACCTATGATCCGCACAGCACCTATCAGCATCCTGACCACGTTCATGCAGCACGTGTCGCGACACGTGCCGTGGATGCCGGAGACGTTGTGGCAAAGCTGTACTATAAGGCTCATGGCAGTAGCTATTGGCGGCGGCTGAACCAGTCGTTGGCCGACATCGGTATCCAGCGGCCTGCGCCGTCCGGGGAAATACTGTGGATGCTGGAGTCTGTTGAGCAGCGGATCACCACGACGGTCGATGTTGGTCAGGTCATCGATCGTAAGCGAACAGCGCTGCATTCGCACGCCAGTCAGGTAGGCTCCTCATTGGCTGGAAAACTCCCGGCCGCTCAGTTCTCATACGCGTTTGACACCGAGGAATACATTCGAGCCCGTGACACCACGGGAACGTCCACGCCCGAAGGCGATCTGTTCACCGGGCTGGCGCGAGTAAGCTCGCCGTGAGGATCCGGGTTCCGCAGTGATGCCTCATGATGTGCTCCTGTGGGGGAGGCGCCCGGCGTTGGCGGCAGGGTCCGAGGGCGGGGATGTGGACGCGGCGTTCGCGTCACGCCGACCTTGTCAGCTCGAACCGGCAAAACAAGTTGACAACGCCCTCGTCGGCGGTCACGTTCGCGCCGCTGACCTGAGGGAAGGGAACCGCATGGTCCACTGCACGACAACACCGGAGACCGTATGACCACTCTGACGCCGCCGCAATCGAGTACCACTACCGAGCGGGTGACCGAGGTGGCGACGCTGGTGGGGCTGGTCGCCAAGCTGGTGATCGCGCTGGGTCTTGCGGCATGGTTTCGGGTGAAGCCAACCAGCTGCTCGGGTCCGCGGCGGCCAGCAATGACGCGCTGGTCGATGTCGCTACCACTGGGCAGGTGCGCGATGCGGTGCAACGCGTTTTCTCCTACGACTTCGCCCGGCTGGATGACAACGAACGAGCCGTGACCGACGTCATCACCGGCCCGTTCGCCCAAGATTATCATCAAAAGTTCACCCGGGTGCGGGAGCTGGCGCCGCCGCAGCAGGCCGTGGTGATAGCGACCGTGCCCGCTCTGGCCGTCAAGATGCTCGACGGTGACCGGGCGATCGTGGTGTTGTTCATCGACCAGCGGGCCAACCGAAGCGGCCAAGCACGGCCGCTGCTGGCCGCCGGTAGGTTCATCGTCGCTGCGCATCGGGTCAACGGCAGCTGGAAGATCGCTGGCGTGCAGCCGTTTTGACCACCCCGGGCAGTCCCGCGGGTCCGGAGTGGGACTGCCCGGGGCGGCTCCAACGCGATCGTCCCGTGGCGCAGAGGAGGGTCCATGGGCATAGGCGTCGAGGTGGTGGTCCAGGGTGACGCGCAAAGTCGTTTGACTAGGTCAGCGCTGTGTTTGAGCGATACGGGGTGATTGTGCTGCGCTGAGTGGCTGACGGGGTTGGCTCGGTTGTGATGTCATCGGTTGCCACGGATGTGGCGTCTGTGGTAGCCGGATGCGGTAGTGAACTCAACAACTGGTGACGGTGTGGTCACTCTATCCGGGGCCTGGGGATCATCGCGAAATGATCACGTTGTGGGGTTGGTCGCGTGGCGTTGCGGTGGTCGGTAACGGAGCCCCGCTAGGACAGGGATTGTCGAAGATC
>JBOHFG010000189.1:0-1794 GCA_050699575.1 Pseudonocardiaceae bacterium | reverse complement strand
GGTCAGATGGCTCAGCATCAGACGGCCGCGATCGAAGTAATGATCACCCGACTTCGCTACCCCACCCCGATACGTCCGCCGCAACGCCCACGACGCCAGCAGCTCCGGGCTCAGACCAGGGATCGACTCACCGCTGCTCAGCGGGAGCTGGACACCAGGCACCCCTGCCCGAGGCGAGTCATGCCCTGAGCCTCGGGGCGCGCGATCCACCAGTGCGGGCAGTGCGGGCCTGCGCCGGGCGGACGCGCCACCAACCGCAGGCTCGGCTGCGGGGGCGGAGGTGCGTTCGCGTTGCCACTGGCGCAGCGCCTGCCGCACGATCACCACCATGACCATGGCCCACAACAGCTCCCTCCACCAGTCTCCTCGCGCCCGGCGATGCCGGCCCCACTGGCGGCTAGCCTCGGCCATCATCGGGTCGCCCTGAGTTGAGTGCCTCGGCGAGCACCTGCTGCACCTCATCCGCGTCCGGCAGGCAGAGATCAGGGAGCCAACGCCGTGACCACCGGCACCGTCAGGTTCCGCTTTCCCAAGGCCGGTAGCAGCTCGCGCACCCGGAAGGGCACCTCCAAGGCGTCGATGCCGCGTCCGCAGACCAGCAGCACCCCAACCTTCCGCAGCCGCGTCCAGGTCTCCTCGGCCTGCTTGGGATCGGTGACGCGGACGATGTCCCAGGTGTCCTCGAGCGGGCCTAATTCGGGGAAGCCCATCTCGTCGGGGCGGCAGGTGCCGGGCACCACCGGCCAGCCTCGGCGGACCGCGCTCACCGCGGCGTCCCGCACATCCGTCCACACCACGCCCGCGTTTGTCGGGTTCGCCCTCGCTGCACCGCTGCTCGTGTCTCTCATGCGACACCGTGGACCTGAATCCGGTCATGCTCGCGCCGCGGCTCGGGTACGTCGATCACGATGGACGACCATGACCGCTCAGCGACACCGGATATCCCGCATACGGGACGTCCCCCCGATTCCCCCCGGGGGCGGCTACCCGGTAGTACACGAGGGCCTGCGCTTGGCGGTCCTTCGTCACGGTGGCCGGTGTTGCGGGTGGGGTGGTCACCGTTGCCTCCTGTCCACCCCCGAGCCGGTCGGGTGACCGCTGCGATCGCCGTGTCAGGTCGCTTCTTCGTGGCTGGTTGTGT
The DNA here is from genome assembly GCA_050699575.1 of Pseudonocardiaceae bacterium. Lineage (GTDB taxonomy): Bacteria > Actinomycetota > Actinomycetes > Mycobacteriales > Pseudonocardiaceae. The sequence continues at coordinate 653 of JBOHFG010000189.1, read as the reverse complement.
GCTGTTGCGGTTCGTGGCCCCACCAGGATGGTGTTGATCATCGATGGTGGGGCCGGGTGTGCACGGGAATATTCTCCCGTCCACCGCGATGGCGTTGACCTGGGCAAACAAGCGGCTGACGGGAGAGAGTTACCGCTCGATCAGCTCATATGGGCTCCCACGTCGGGCCAGCGGGAGCTACCGTTGCGCGGCGGGTTCGGTCTGCACATGACTGCTGGGGGGGTGGGCGATGCCGCGCAGGGCGGGGACGTCGGCGAAGGCCGAGCGTGATCAGCTTCGGGATCGGATGCGGGCGTGGGGGTGCCCGGTCACCCAGGTCGCCGCTGAGCTGGGTCGCCGGTTCAACCTGCGGCCGAGGGTGGCGTGGCGGCACGCGTTGGGGTGGCCGCAGTGGAAGGTGGCGCAGCGGTACAACACCGCGCATCCGGGGGCGAGGCTGTCGGACAACCGGATCAGCGAGTTCGAGGCCTGGCCGCACGGTGGCAGCCCGCCCAGTCCGCGTTACCTGGCGCAGCTCGCGGCCACTTTCGGGCACGGGTGTACTCCGGCTCAGCTCGTCGACGCCGACGACCTGGAGCACCTCACCCCCGCCGACCGCTGCCTGCTCACCACGGGTCACCTACCCGCACCCGTGAGCACAGGGACGCTAGCCC
>JBOHFG010000188.1:0-18881 GCA_050699575.1 Pseudonocardiaceae bacterium | reverse complement strand
AAGGATCACGGGATCATCTTCCGGTCAGCGAAGGTGGGGATCGCATGGCAGTCAGACACGGCAAGCCGACCCGGAGTCACTGGCGCTGGCCCCTCGACGATCCAGGAACCAACCTGCCGGCGGGGATCACATCGGGGGAGGTGGGGTGATGGCTGAGCGGCTCTGGAGTGGGCTGGACCCGGCGGTCGCGAACGGGCAGGCCTGCGTGGTTTGCGGCCGCAGCTTGCGGTTCCGCAGATCAGGATGGCTACCGGTGGGCCATTCACCCGCCGGGTTGCCGGTGTTCGCCTGCGTCGAGAGCTGTGCGCAGCAGGTTGCGGCTACCCCCGCAGTGGTCCCGATCCCGGATGACGCACTCACCGCGGGAGGCATCGCCTTGCTCGCGGTCCTCGACCGCGCCGGTGGCAACCCGAACCGGGCCAATCTCGACGACCTGGTCGCCGAGCCCGTGCGCGCCGCGGCCGCGATCGTGGTGGCCGCCGAGCTACGCTGGATCATCGCCGAGCTGCGAACCCGCGCCGACGAACTCGATCCCGCCGGCGGCAAACAGTGATTACGCACACGCATCATCAGGTGCATGATCGGGCTGTGGCCCGGCGACAGTTCCTCAACGACCCTGACGAGTTCGTCCGTGAGGCATTGGAGGGGCTGGTGCTGGCCCATCCCAGCCTCGAGCTGCACACCGACCCCACCTACGTTCGGCGGGCCGTCCGTGGCGCGCCCAAGGTGGCGCTGGTGTCCGGCGGTGGCAGCGGGCACGAGCCGTTGCACTCGGGGTTCGTGGGTGTCGGGATGCTCGATGCCGCGGTGCCTGGAGCGGTGTTCGCCAGCCCGACGGCGTGGCAGGTGGCGGCTGCGACGAAGACTGCTGACCTGGGCCATGGCGTGTTGCAGATCGTGAAGAACTACACCGGTGACGTGCTGAACTTCCAGATCGCCGGGGAGCTCAGCGCCGAGGAGGGCACCCGGGTCGAGCGGGTGCTCGTCGATGACGACCTGGCCACCGACGCCACCGATACCGGCGAGCAGGACGGCCCGGGGCGGCGCGGCACCGGGGCGACGCTGATCGTGGAGAAGGTGTGTGGCGCGGCCGCCGAGGCGGGGGCGCCGCTGGACGAGCTCGCCGCGCTGGGGCGGCACACGGTGGTGCGGTCACGGTCCCTGGCAGTCGCGTTATCCGGTGCGACCCATCCTGGCTCGGCCCGCCCGAGCTTCGAGCTGCCCGACGACGAGGTGGAGCTGGGTGTGGGCATCCACGGCGAGCGCGCCGCCACCCGAGCACCGTTTCGCACCGCTGGTGAGCTGATGCGCCAGCTGGTGCACCCGCTGGTGGCTGAGCTGGAGCTCCGCCGTGGCGACGGTGTGCTCGTGTTCGTCAACGGCATGGGGGCCACGCACCCGCTGGAGCTCTCGGTGTGCTTCCGTGAGGTGCACACCGCGCTGGACGCGCTCGGGATCGCAGTCACCCGTTCGCTGGTGGGGACGTACTTGACCACACTGGACATGGCCGGAGTATCGCTGACGCTCACCCGCGCCGACGACGAGCTCCTCCGGTGGTGGGATGCCCCCGTGCGGACCCCGGCGTTGGTGTGGTGAGCGCAATGAGCAGGGAGTTGACCGGGCCGGCGGTGCGCGCGTGGCTGCAGCGGTTCATCGACGTCGTCCACCAGGAGCGCGCGGCGCTGGCCGAGCTGGACCGCCGGGCCGGTGACGGTGACTTCGCCACCAACCTGGCCTCGGCGCTGCGCCAGGCGACCCGCCGGGTCTCCGCGGGCCCGAGTGACTCGGCCAGCGCGGTATTCGCCCGGGTGAGCGAGGGCTTCCTGGACACCGGGGGCACGTCCGGCCCGCTGTTCGGGATGTGGTTCCGCGAGCTGGCCAAGGCTATGGCCGAAAACATGGCCGAAAACATGGCCGAAAACATGGCCGAGGGCGCGGACGCGGCAGCACTGGCTGCCGGGGTGGCTGCGGGCGTGGCAACCGTGCAGCGTCTGGGCCAGGCGCAGGTGGGCGACAAAACAATGGTCGACGCCATGCTCCCGGCCGCCGAAGCCATGACGGGCCGCGACCTCGACGCCGACCTGGCGGCCGCGGCCCGTGCGGCCCGCACCGGTGCGGTGAGCACCGAGGCGCTGCGCGCTCGGCGGGGACGCGCCAGCTACCTGGGCGAGGTGGCCGTGGGCGTGCTCGACCCGGGTGCCGTCACGGTTGCGCTGTTCTTCGAGTGCGGGTGCGCGCCGGCCCCCGGCCCGGAAACGTTGTGACAGGTCCGAGCCTGAAACCACTGTCACAGCCAGCCGACTCGGGCGCTGGCCAGTTCCTCATCACCCGGCGCAAGCGCCAGCTGCCCCGCCTTCACCCGGTCAAGTAGCCGTCTCAACACGTCGACGATCTCGGGGACGGCCAGCCGAAGCGCCTTGGCGTCGCCGGCACCGACCTCCGCTATTCCCGCCTGTTCGAGGAGAGTGTCGAGGTCGGACAGCTGGGCGGCCACCCATTCGAGCGGCTGGGTCGACAGCCCGTCGACGAAGTAGCGCGAGCCCGGCTCCCACCCCGAGAAGGCCGGGTGGTGGTGGGCCCGGTCCAAGCTGCCCGGGGAGCTCGCCACCGCCTCGAAGAGGTCGACCCGCCAGACGGGCCGGTCGACCACGATCGGTCGAGCCGAGTAGATCGAGCCCTTCAGCGCACCCGGTTCGAGCAGCCGTACCTCCAGGCGCACACCGCGCTCGGCGCCCTCCTGACCCGGCAGCGGGTCGGGGTCGATGAAGTACAAGTCGCTCATCACCACGCCGACCCGCTCGAACCCAAAGGCGTAGAACATGGCGCCCTCCTGGTCTTCAGTGCCAGTCTCACTGTAGAGCGGCCGTTGGCCCGTCCGGCGTCTACCGGGAGGATACGAGTACATGAAAGAGGAAGGCTCGTCGCGTGACTAGGGACGGTCAGCTCAGGTGCTTCGTCATCATGCCGTTCGGAGAGCAGCTGGACATTGACGGCACGTTGATCAACTTCGACGACGTGTACCGAGAACTGTTCGTGGAACCGGCGGAGTCCCTCGGCTTCGATGTCATCCGCTGCGACGAGATCGCCAAGGCCGGATCGATCCATAAGGACATGTTTACGCACATCGCCGTGGACGACCTTGTTCTCGTCGATATCACGACGGCGAACCCGAACGTGTTCTACGAGCTCGGCGTCCGCCATGCGCTGAAGCCCTCGATCACCGTGCTCACGAAGCGCCGGGGGACGAAGATTCCCTTCAACATCCAGGGGCAGCGCGTCATCGAGTATCCGAGCGAGACGGGGAGCTGGGCGGTGTCCCGCGCGGAGATCCGAAAATTCATTGCCAACGGACTGCGGAAGAACGAAACCGACAGTCCGATCTTCACCGTCCTCCGGGGCGCACAGCAGGACTGGAAACGCGAACGCATCGATTTCTTGAAGGAGCACCGCTACCGCCTCCGGAAGCACCCTCAGCACCGGATTCACGTCATCACGGGAGACATCCTGGAATGGCCGGGAATCGACGTATGGGTAAACTCAGAGAACACGAACATGCAGATGGCACGGTTCTACGACCGCTCGCTGTCCGCAATGATCAGATACCAGGGCGCTGAGAAGGATGACAACGGCGAGGTCATCGACGACACCATCGCACGGGAGCTTGCGGCGGTGCTGGGCGGACGCGAGTCGGTGACGCCGGGGACGGTCTACGTGACCAGCGCGGGAGCCCTGACGGCCACCCGAGGCGTCAAGAAGATCTTCCACGCCGCCACCACGCAGGGCGTCCCCGGCAGCGGGTACCAAGTCATGAGGGATGTCGAGAAGTGCGTGACGACCTCACTACAGCGGATGGATCACCAGCGTAATCGCGACGACAAACTGAGATCCATTGCCTTCCCCATGATGGGCACGGGTGAGGGCGGCGGTGCCGTGAACGTGGTGGCGGGCCGGCTCATCCGAGCCGCTGTGTCCTACTTCAGGTCGAACCCAGCCAGCAACGTCACCACGATTTTCTTCTCCGCCTGGAATCGGTATGACCTGGATGCGTGCTTGGCGGCGTTGGAGGGGTTGGACGACGTCGAGCCGATACTCCTGCCTTGATCCGACGGTAGCGAAATCAGTTCAGGTTGCTTGAGGAGTTCGTACCGGCCTGTTGCCTTTGCAGGCTGTCGAGGAGGCGATCAACGGGGGACGCGACGAACTGCGCCTCGGCGGCAGCGATAGTGGTCGCGTCCTGCCACCGTGTCGCGGCAGCGAAAAGATCGGCGGCGGTCATCCCCGTCAGCTGCTCGCGCGTGATCCCCATCGTTGCGAGTAAATCATCGAGGCGCGGTTTTGTGGTAGCGGACGGGTCTTGGGTCATGGTGATCTCCTTGAGTAGTGTTCGCCGCGCGTCAGGCGGATGTCTTACCCAGCGGGCGCCGACCAGGGCAACGTGGCTGGTGACCCGGAAGTAAACCATGGCCGATGCCATCGACACCCAACAGCGATGCACAAGCCGATGACATCGACACCAACGACGGTAAACAGGTGCGACCCTCCCTACCGGCTCCGACCCGCCGGCGTTGCGCGTACCGCTGCCGGCGCACGGCTGAACCGCACGCCCTTGTCCTCCAGCGAGCTGTGTCGCATCAGCAGCACGTCCCGCGGATAGTTCTGGTGCTGCCGCCACGGGGCGCTCGGCCCCTGTTTCGGCAACATGGCCGCACTGCGCAGCACGTAACCCGACGTCAGGTCGAGGATTGGTTTCCGCTGCGGCGCATCCGGCGCCACTGGCGTGCACACCTGGTAGCCACGGTGGTTCATGTGGTTGAGCAACCGGCAGAGGTACTCGCTGATCAGGTCACCCTTCAGCGTCCATGACGCGTTGGTGTAGCCGAAGGTCAAAGCGAAGTTCGGCACGCCGGAGAGCATCATGCCCTTGTAGGCCACGGTGGCGCCGAGGTCGATGTCGGCGCCGTCGACACTGAGCGTGATACCACCAATCACCAGCAGGTTCAGGCCGGTGGCGGTGACCACGATGTCGGCTGCCAGCTCCGCCCCGGAAGCCAGCCGGATCCCGTGCTTGGTGAACGTCTCGATGTGATCAGTGACGATCGACGCGCGGCCGCTGCGGATCGCTTGGAACAGATCACCATCCGGCACCAGGCACAGTCGCTGGTCCCAGGGGTTGTACTGCGGAGTGAAGTGTGTGTGGACGTCATAGCCTGCGGGCAGTTGCGCCTTGACGCCCTGACGGAGCAGGGCCTTCATCACGCCAGGGGCGCGGCGGCTGAGCTGGAAGGCGAGCGTGGCGAGCAGGGCGTTCTTCCACCGGGCGAGGGGGTAGGCCACCGCAGGTGGCAGCCTGCGGCGCAGTGCGTCGGCGACAGCGTCCTTTGCCGGCAGCGACAGCACGTAGCTGGGTGAGCGCTGCAGCATCGTCACGTGCGCGGCCTGGTCGGCCATCGCCGGGACGAGGGTCATCGCGGTCGCGCCGCTGCCGATGACGACCACTCGCTGGCCGGCGTAGTCCAGGTCCTCGGGCCACTGCTGGGGGTGCACGAGCTGCCCGGTGAAGCGGTCCGTGCCCGGGAGCTGCGGGGTGTAGCCCTCGTCGTAGCGGTAGTAGCCAGCGCAGGCGAACAGGAAACTGCAGGTCAGCACCACCGACTCGCCGGTGTCGGTCCGCTGCGCCTGGACGGTCCAGCAGGCGTGCTCGCTGGACCACTCGGCCCGCACGACCCGGTGATGGAAACGGAGGTGCTCCTCCACCCCGTGCTCGCGCGCGGTCTGCTGGATGTACTGGCAGATCGAGTCGCCGTCGGCGATGGCGTTGCGGCCTGTCCATGGGCGAAACGAGTAGCTGAGGGTGAACATGTCCGAGTCCGAGCGGACACCCGGATAGCGGAACAGATCCCAGGTGCCACCGATCTCTCCGCGGGCCTCCAGGATCGTGAACGTCGTGCCCGGGCACCGCCGCCGTAGGTGGCAGGCAGCGCCAATCCCGGACAAACCGGCACCGACGATGAGCACATCGACGTGATCGAGCTGCATGTCTTCACCCCACACCATGTTCCGTCACAATCAGCATCAAGCGTACCAACGCTTTGTCGACAGTGTCAACAGTGTGTTGAGATACTCGACGTCGTGTAAGGTTTAAGCATGAGTCTAGCGCGCATCGGGGCGTCCAGGGGCCGACGCACGCCTCGACCCTCTGGCGACGACCGGCAGCTGGCGATCCTTGCCACGGCAGAGCGGCTCCTGGTAGATCGGACGTTCAGTGAGATCTCCATCGATGACCTCGCTCGCGGAGCGGGCATTTCCCGGCCCACGTTCTACTTCTATTTCGCCTCGAAGAACGCGGTCTTACTGGAGTTGCTCGACCGTGTTGTCGAACAGGCCTACACAGCGACCGGCGACGTGCTCGACCACCTCGCCGAAGACCCGCGAGCGCGGTGGCGGGATGCCATTAGCGCCTTCCATGAGGCCTTCCGGTCGCATCGAGCGGTCACCCTCGCCTGTGCACAGGTGCGGGGCACGAACGCCGAGATACGGCAGTTGTGGGCCACCGTGCTGGAAGGATGGGTAAGTTGCACCGCCACCGCCATCGAGGCTGAGCGTGCACGGGGCGCCGCGCCCGCCGGGCTACCCGCCCGAGACCTGGCGATAGCTCTCAATTCAATGAGCGAGCGGGTGCTGTATGCAACCTTCTCCGACGACGGACCCGCCATCACTGAATCAAACGTAGTCGACGTACTACTCACCATCTGGCTCAACAGCATTTACCAGACGCGAATCTGATCTCGCGTTCTGGATGTAGACTGCTACTATTGGGGAAGATGCGTTATTGGGGAAGATGCAGTAGTGGGGTTCATGATCGGGACGTCCGTCGCGCCACAGCGGTCATCACTCTGGCCGCTGCACTGGCATACTGGGGTATTCGACGCACCGAGTGCGTAGCGATGCTGGGACCAGCAGGTTGTGGCTGGGCGCCACCACGGACTTCGATGGTGTGTTTCCATCCCGCCCAGGCACTTTCAATCATGGTGCGGAGGTCGCGGGTGGCGCAAAACCCCAGCTCGTAGCGGATCTTCTCGGCGCAGGCCACTACTCGGGCCGGATCGCCCGGGCGCCGGGCGAGGACATCGTAGGTGACGTCGGCGCCGGTGACCTCACCGATGACGCGCAGCACCTCCAGCACGCTGGCGCCTAAGCCGCGTCCGACGTTGTAGGTCGCGCCCGGTGCGCCGGCCTGCAGGGCCCGAACCGCGGCCAGATGCGCGTCGGCGATATCGGCGACGTGGACGTAATCGCGGATGCACGTTCCATCGGGCGTGGGATAATCGGTACCGAATACGACCGGTCGTCGGCCCGGAGTCAGTGCTTGGAAAGTCAGCGGGATGAGATTGTTGGCTCCCGGATCCCCCAGGTTCGCGGCAGCGGCACCCGCGACGTTGAAGTAGCGCAGGCAGATGGCCGATAGACCCCATGTGGCGCAGTCGCGAACAAGCCATTCGCCGACTACTTTACTTTCGCCGTAAGGAGACAGTGGGACGCACGGCGTTGCTTCGTCGACGAGATCTACATCAGGCATGCCGTAAGTCGCAGCGCTGCTGGAAAATACGAAGTTGTCGACTCCTTGGGACTGACAGGCCTCGAGTACCGAGACCAAGCCGCCGACGTTCTCGCGGTAGTACAATAATGGGTCACTGACCGACTGGCCGACTTGTTTCTTCGCCGCGATGTGCATGACGCCGTCGACTGCGTGTTCGCGCATGACGGCGCGGACGAGGCCACGGTCGCGTATTGTGCCGGTGATGAGCGGCGCGCCGGTCACCCGGGTGGCGTCGCCGGTGGAGAGATCGTCGAGGACAACGACGTCCATCCCGTCGGCTGTCATCGCCTTGACGACGTGGGCACCGATGTAGCCGGCTCCACCGGTGACCAACCAGCTCACCGGTCCACCTCCCGCTGCCAGGTCATCGAACGTAACCACGCCCGCCCGTCGGCGAGCAGCGGCTCCGGAAGGTCGGCGAGCGCGGCGCGCATGTGGGCCGCCCCGCCAAACTGGAAGCCGAGCTGGGTGGCGTAACAGGCGCACGCGTCGGCCCGGCGATCCCGGTCCTGCGGCAGCTCGCGTTCGCTCAGCCCGGAGGGCAGCTCGCGCCCTGGTCGTGCCGCCGGGTCGCGCAGGACGTATGGGCTGTCGCGCCACCACAGCGTCGGCCGGGCGAGCCGGACCATGGTGCGGAGCACCTGGACGTGATCGACGTGGCCACCAAGGCCTTGCGGCGCGAGCCACAGGTCTGCGGGCAGCTCACGTAGCGCGGATGTCAGCTCATGGCAGATCTCGTCGCCAGGATCGGGCTCGGCGAACAGCTCGGTCACGCTCGAATAGCCGCGATGCGGTGCCTCCGGCAGGTCGAGATGCAGTGGTGCGGTGCCGAGTACCGCCATCGCCGCGTGGTCCTCGGCACGGCGGATCGCCATGTAGTCAACCTTGGGGCCGAGTCCCTTGTCCGTCTGGCAGGCCAGCGCGAAACCGGTGGGGTCGGGCATGCTGCGGGTGAAGCAGGTCACCACGGTGATCTCGTGCCCGGCGTCGGCGAGCGCGGCGAGGGTGGCGCCGGCGGAGAACGCGGCGTCATCGAGGTGCGGACTGATCGCAGAGATCCGCATTAGAGCAGGTGGGCCGCGGCGCGGAATCGGCAGGACAGGTCCACCCCGTCAGGCAGCGTCCATCCGACGTCCGGACAGGTGCCGGCGAGCTTGGTGTAGACCGCGTCGATGCTCTGGCCTAGCACCGGCCAGGAATAGAGCCGGCGGACCTGCTCCAACGCCGTCGTGGCGAGCCGCGTCCGCAGCGGGCCGTCGTCGAGCACCCGAGCGAGCAGCTCGCGCAGCCCGTCGACATCGCCGGGTTCGTGCAGGAGGCCGTCGACGTCGTGGGTGAGGCAGTCGACGACGCCGACACTGCGGGTGCTCACAATCGGCAGCCCGCTGGCCATCGCCTCGAGGATGGTGTTGCTGAACCCTTCGCTATAAGTCGGGCTGACGAAGATGTCGGCAGATCGGTATACCTCGGGTGCCTGGTCCGGCGGGATGTAGCCGAGGAAGGTCGTCCGGCCGTCGGCCCGCGATGTCGCCTCAGCAAGGTCGGGACCGATTCCGGAGATCATCAACCGCACCCCCGCGGGCAGCGCCGCCAGCAGGTCGAACACACCTTTGCGGCGGTCGACCCGGCCGTGGAACAGCAGCACCGGCTGGTCCTGCAGCGCGCCGAGCGGCCGGGACGCGGGAGTGAAACGTCGGATGTCGGTAGCCCCGGGGATGATCTGGAAGCGTCCCGGATCGGTGCCGTGGTGCCCGACGACCTCGTCGCGGAAGCTGGCGCTGCCGATGAGCACCGCGTCGGCATGGTCGAGCACGGTGGTGATCGCGGCCTTGTGCGTGGTGCAGCAAGTGCCGACCCAGTGCCCGTCGCCGCCCTGGATGCTCACGACGGTCGGCAGGCCGATCTGCCGGGCAGCGAGCAGGACCGCGAGGCCAGGCGGGTAACCGTACTGGGCGTGCAACACGTCGAATGGCTGCTCGAGGTGCAGCCGCACCACCGTGGCCGCGAGGTCGTCGACATCGCCCTCGAAGTCGGCCGGAACTACCGTCTCTCCCCGGCTCGGCAGCGCCACCACCCGTACCCCTGCTGGCACCCGGTCAGCAGGTGGTGGCCCACCGCCGTAGACCATCTTTCCGGCCTCATCGTCGCGGTACTGGCTGACCATGGTGACGTCGTGGCCGAGCCCCACGAGTTCGCGCAGCAGATTCTCCGCGTACACACTCATGCCGCTCACCGCCGGCCAGTACCGTCGGCTGACGAAACAAATCCTCATCGGGCGGCCTCTTCTCCTCCGTGCTGGTGGTCATCCGTCCAAGCTCAGCAGCGTGTGCAGCGCTCGGGGCACCATCTCGTGGGCGCGGTGGCTGTCGCGCGACAGCTCCAGCGTCACCAGCCCGGCGTAGGTCACCTCGACCAGTGCCGCGAGCACGGCGGCCAAGTCGACGTCGCCCTCGTCGAGCGGAAGGTGGTCGTGCACCCCGCGCCGCATGCCCTCCACCGCGACGGTGCCGAGGTGCGGGGCGAAGGCACGGATCGCGTCCTGCGGCTCGTGGGCGCCGCTGACGACACAGTGCCCGGTGTCGAGTGCGAGCGTGATCCCGGGCACCTGCTCATGCAGCCGCAACCAGTCCTCGCAGTCCTGCACGAGCATCCCCGGCTCAGGCTCGACCGCCAGCGCGTAGGAGTGCTGTCCATGACTGTCGACAAGCGCGCGGACACCGTCGACCAGCCACGGCCAGGCTCGGGTCCGGTCGACGTCGGCGTGGGGCACCCCGGCCCAGAAGCTCACCGCCTCGGCACGCAGCACCTCGGCGAGGTCGCAGGCCAGCCGCAGGTAGGCCAGCCGCCGAGCCCGCCCCTGTGGCTCGGTGGTGACCAGGGTCGGCTCGTGCTTGACCCGTGGGTCGAGCAGGTAGCGGGCACCTGTCTCGACGACGACTTCCAGGCCGAGGGTGTCGCAGCGTTCGCGCAGTCGATGGGCCTGGGCGAACGCGTCGGGTGCGAACGGGTCGAGGTGGTGCACGTCCAGGGTCAGCGCGACCCCGTGGTACCCGGTGTCGGCGAGCAACGACAGGGCGTCATCGAGGCGGTGGTGCGCCAAACCGTTGGTGTTGTAGGCGTAGCGCAGCCGGGTCTGCGCGGTCATGTGCGCAAGCCCAGCACCTGGGCCACCACGTGGCGTCCCGGTTCGCGGTAGAGCGGGTAAAGGTCTCCGACCCGCCGCTGCGCGCCCACGCGATCGAACCATGTCGCACCGCCGAGGCGCTGCTGCGCGTCGCCGGTGAGGTGCACCTGTGCCCAGCCGCCCGGGTCCGGACCCACGGCCACGAGTCCGTCGTCGTCCTCCCGCAACCGGCGCACGCCCCGCTCACCGATCCGGCCGTAGGACATGGTCTCGACCTCCAGACCCGGGACCAGCACCTTCGCCGCGACGGCCGCGCCCGCCGAGGGCTGTAGCTCGACGAGCACGTCAAAACCAGCGTCGTGCAACCCGCCGACCACATGGGCGTGCAGGTCGTTGCCCCCCCAGGTCGGCAGATCGGCCAGGCGCACTGATGACCGGCGCGCCAGCACCCGATCGGCCAGCAGCTCGACCAGCGCCGGCGTATCGCTGCGCGCCCAGCGCAGCATCGCCTGCAGCGCCCGATCCTCCTCGACGAAGCGTTCGGGCGGATTTCCGTGGAGCCAATAGTCGAGATAACCCGGTGGGGTCGCCCGGCGGACGAGGTCGAGCGGGCCGTGCATGAACGCCTTGCGGGTGCGGGAGGAGGCGAACTCGTAGAGCGCTTTGCGGACGGCCGCTTCGGGATCGGGATGCGCGGCCTCCCCACAGGCCGTGACCATCACCGGCACCGGCTCGGTGCCATCCCGGGAGCAGCCGACGGCATAGACGCCGACGACCCCGAAGTCGATGCCGGCAAGTTTGACCACGACGTCGATGCCAGCGGCGTCGAGCCGCGCCAGCAGGTGCCGCGCATCCGGGTCACGCAACCCGTGGAGATCGATGGCGACACCCCGATCCATCGCCCGGTACGTGGTCGCGTTGCCGTCGCGTTGCAGCACTTCCAGTAGGGCGTGTGCCACTGCCGCTTCGGGATCGAAAGCGGCGCCCTGGCCGTTGGTGATGACGGTGGTCAACCACCCATCGGCTGGCGGGTCGCCCGGAAGGTCATCCGGCGTCGAGGCCACCAATTCGGCAGGCACGAGCACTGACTCGCCGTCGCGCAACCGGGTCATTGGCAGCCACTGCAAGGTGCGATCGTCGTCGTAGTCGCTGCCCGCCTCCAGGCACAGGGTGCGCGGATCTTGGACCCGGGCGGCCCCTTCCTTGACCAGCAACTCCGCGTAGGAGGCCACAACCCGCTCACCGCGTTGGCGCGCGCGCAACGACAGGGCCATCTCGGCCATCTCGCCGAGCGCACTCGCGCGAGCCTGCTCCGCGGTCGCGCCATAGCCGATGCCGCCACCGCCGGGATGGCGCGACGATGTGGTCAGCAACGCGCTGTGTACGGGCACGTCGAGCACGTCAAGGCCGAGGATCGGGAACTCCACCACCTCCGGCGGAAACGACGCAAGATAGCGCTCGGATGCGTTCACAACTCCTCCATCGGTACGGGGGCCGCGTTCGGTGGGCCGCAGAGCAGTCTTTGCATCAGGTGCACGACGTGGTCGGTGGTCACACCCGGGACGCACTCGAACGGCGTGCAGACGGTGTCGAACTGCAGCGCGGCAATGACAGTGAGGTACTGCCGCAGTTCGCCGTGCGACAGCGGGATCTGCGCGTGGAACGCCTTATGCGACGACAGCGCCACCGGAGCCCCGTCGTTGTCGAGGTCCGCCTTGAGCGAGTCGCCGCAGAACAGCACTCCCCGACGACGGTCGTGCAGCACTGAGTGGCCGTCGAAATGCCCGCCAGTGCGGTGCAGCACGAGGTCGGGGGCCAGCCGCAGCAGGTCATCGGCCGGCCAGGTCACCCGGAACGCTTTGGTCCATTCCAGATCGCCGACCCCGACACACACCACCTGCGGCTGGAGTTCCTGTTGCACCTTCCACAGCGCGCCGTAGCCGTGGACGTGGCTGGCCGCGAGCGCCAACAACCCGCCCTTGTCGGTGGCGAGACGGCGGAGTTCGTTGATCGCGTCATCGGAGTACCACGGGGCGCACTCGAATCCGACCAACCCAAGGTCGGTCTCGATAACCCAACCCACGCTGTCGAGCCCGAACCTCGGCGTGCACCCGAACCGGCTGACGCCCTCGACGGGCGTCGGGCCCCAGGTGCACGTCACCATCTCGCCGACCTGCTTGTCGGTCAGGAACTCGAAACCGTCGCGCGGCAGCGCATTGCGCACATCGGCGCACACCGGACACACCGTCGGGCCGGGCGCCGGCCAGCGTTGCCAGTGCCCGCAGTTGGTGCATGCATAGGCCGGCAGGTCGGGCAACAGCCCACGGTACGGGTTCATGCCAGGGCCTCCAGCAACATCCGGTGCAGCCGTAGATCGCGGGCGGCGGCATAGGGCCAGCCGGACGTGCCCTCGACCGCGGCGGTGAACGCGGCGAACTGCGCCGCAAACGGCGAGGAACCCTCGAACGCGATCGGGGTCGGGTCGGGATCGAGCAGGGTGAGACTGCCGCCACCCGTTTGTCCCATGGTGTCGACGGCAACGAGCGCACCGCGGGTGCCGACGACCTCGAGTCGGCGCCGGGGCAATGCGTCGGGCGTGTTGTAAGCGACGTGCAAGTCGACCAGCACTCCGCTGCGGGTACGGCCGTGCAACATCGCGCCGTCATCCACAACGCTGCTGCGTCTGGCGTAATCGTGCACTCGCGATTGAACCAGCGCGTGCAGCACCTCGACGTCCTCGCCGAGCAGCACTCCGACCAGGTCGATGCCATGCGGCGCAAGGTCGATAGCCGCTCCGCCGCCGGCGCGTCCGTAGTCGATCCGCCAGTTGTCATATTTGCGACCGTCGGGTGTCCAGTCGGCCGGTAGCCAGCAGCAGTACACGATCCGCACCGCGGTGACAGTGCCGACTTCGGGAAGCAGCTCACGTAGCCGCACATGCGCGGGGTGCCAGCGCTGGTCGTAGGCAGTGCCGAACAGGACCCCACGGCACGCCCGGACCAAGTGCTCCGCGTCGGCGAGGTCAGCGGCAAGGGGTTTCTCGCATAGCACGGCCTTGCCTGCCGCCGCTGCCGCCTCCACCACGCTGCGGTGCGCGGAGTTGGGCGTCGCGACATAGACGGCGTCGAGCCCCGGTGTCATCAGGAACGCGTCGAGCGAGGAACACCGGGGCGCATCGACGGTCATCCGCGCCATCGCTGATGGTGACGGATCATGCAGCGCGACGACCCGGGCGTCGGGCACGCACATCAGGCCTGGCACGGCGTGGTCGCGGGCCACCCAGCCGCAGCCGGCGACGCCCCAGCCAGTCATTGATGCTCCGGCCGGATGTTCACAGTCCTGCGGCGGCGAGCACGCCGTGGTGAAACGACTGCACGGGGCCGGCGTGCACAAGGTGGAGGTCGTCCAGTGCCGCAGCGGCGGTGAAGGCGGCGGCACTGGCGTGGTGGTGGACCTGCAGCACACGATCGATGACGTCCGCGGCGTGGAAGGCCTGGGATGCCGGTAGGACCGCGTCGTCGCGCAGCACCAGAACCTCGCGCAACTGTTGCGCCAGCGGCACCGGTAAGGCGGACAGCTCCCGCTCCGCAAGTACGGCGATCATCCGCGGCAGGTGGTCACCGAGGAGCTCGTCGCCCGCAAAACCCGCGTCGGGCAGCTCCACGTTGTGCAGGTGATGCGCGAGCCCAAGCAGGAACGGCGTCGCCGGATCGCTACCGACCAACGCCGAGATCAGCACACCGTAGACGGCGACGGTGAAGCAGTGATCGCCATGACTCTCCGGTGGCTCGACGATGATCCGGGGAAGTCCCGGGCAGGTCGCCCCGGCTCGGGGCTGTCGGCACAGCGCAGCCGCAAGTCCGGGCGCGGTCGTTGCTGCCTTGCAGGTCAAGGAAATCGCAGTGCGCAGCCGACCGCGGAGCTCAGCGGGCACCACATCCCCGAACTGGTCGAACGCGCGCCGCAGGATCTCGAGCGTGTCGTGGTCGGACAGGGCCGCCGAGCGCAGCACCTCGACGTCGATACCGGCTAACCGGGCGCGGACCACCGCGGCGGCTGTCTCCGAGAGCGCCACGAGTTCCCCGTCCTCACCGTGGGCCAGGCGCGCCCAGCTTCGGCTGAACGCCTGCTCCGCAAGGGAACCCGGTGCTGACGCGACTCGAACCCGCTTGGCGTCGCCAATCTCGCCGAGCAGAGGCCGCAGCTTCGCGAGCCCCTCGATCCCGATCACGGTCCGCACGCACCGGTGGACGCGGCGACCGTCGCGACGATGTCCGCTGCCGCACAGTCCGGATCCCGGTCGGTTGCCGGCTTGGCCAGCCAGTCCAGTAGCGCCCGCTCCTGCTTGTACAGGGCGTGCTCGGGCGTGCTGCCGTTCGCGGTCATCGGTGCCTTGAAGAACCAGCCGAGCTGGCGCTGCACCCCACCCTCACCGCGCTGCTGCGCGAGGTCGAGTAGCCGCGCGATCTCCAAGGCCAGCGGCGCTGCCAAAATGGAATCACGGCATTGAAAATTGACCTTGATCTGCATGCGCTGGCCGAGGAACCCGACCAGGTCGATCGCGTCCCAGGCTTCTTTTTGATCCCCGCGCGGCCGGTAATAGTCGATGCGCACCACATGGTCGTCGACCGGGTAGCCGAGGATCGAGTCGAGCACCTTGGTTTTGGTCTGCAGCTTGCTGTGTAGCGACGCCGCGTCATCGAGAGCCTGACCGTCGCGGTTCCCGAGGATATTGGTGGAATACCAGCCCTCCACCCGCAACGCTCGGCTGCGAAATGCCGGCGCCAGGATGGTTTTCATCATCGTCTGTCCGGTCTTGCCATCCTTGCCGGCGATCGGCACACCACGCTGTTGGGCGAGCTCCACCAGAGCGGGAACGTCAGCGCCGAGCGACGGCGTGAAGTTGCCGTAAGCGACTCCCTCTACCAGCGCGGCATAGGCATAGACCATTGCCGGGGTGATCGCGCGGTCATCAGCATCAAGCCCGACCTCGAACGCGGCCGCACTCTGTAGGCACGCGGTCGCGGGATCTGGCCACCGCTCCGTCGAAGCGAGGTTGATCAAAACCAAGCCGTCGAGCTGCTCCTGCTCCCGGAAGCGACGCAGATCGGCGCGGACCGTGTCGACCCGGGCGCGCCGGCCTTCGACCAACATGACGTTGCCGCCGGTCATGTTACGGCAGAAATCCTCATCACCGGCTGCTGGCCACGGCGAGATGTTCGACAGTCCCGAGCCTGCCGCCTCAAGCTGCTGGAAATCCAGGACGCCATGTTGCTCCGCGGCCTTGCGCAGATCGCTGCCATCAAGGTCCCAACCGCCGATGACGAGACCGTCATAGGGGACCATACCCGTACTCAGCTCCACTGGTCGGCCAGCAACCTCGATCCCAGCCAGCGGCAGGCCATCGGAACTACACACGCCACTACGCAGCAGTTCAAGACCGGCGGCCGCGGTAGTGGCAACAGCTCCACCGACTCCGACCACAGCGACGCCGACACGACGGGGGGACGAAAGCACGAGAACCTCCCAGTTTTCGAGAACAGAGAGCAGCTATTAGTAGCACCGACGATCCGGTGACGAACAATCGACCAAGATTGACAACAGTGCCCGCGCATGTCGAGCAGACCTTCTTGGCAATAGCCCCTCGCTCGGCATGGAGTGGTTCTGGTTCATGGGGCGGGGGAAGAAGAAAACGTCGGTGCCGATCTCTCGAGGGTCGGAAAAATTCTCGAGAAAGAGTTTCTGCACACGAAAAACCCCGTCTCCATGATCACATAAAGGCGATATACCGGGGTCTGGGGCATAAGGCCGAACCGGGTAACTAACTGCAACGTTAGCGCAACGTCTTCGGTAGTGCAACGCGGGGCGCTGACGACGTCGCGGCTGCGGCGCGAGTGATCAACCAGGTCGGCTGGCGAGGTCCACGGTGGCCTGTTCGATCGCATCCAGCACGAGGTGCGGGTCATTGAGGTACCGGACGTTGCCAGGGACCGCGGTGCTGTGATTCCAACCGGGCCCAGCGGCGATCACGTGGGTCACCCTCGACGTGATCCGGCGTAGCGGACCGAGACGCGCGGTGCGTGGTTGGTGCGAGGACAGCACCACCAGAGCCGGACGGGTCCGGCTGATGGCCTCCAAGACCGCCGAGTCGCCCGCTGAGGATCCCAGCATGCAACTGGCGATGCCGCGTTCGACGAGGGCGGCGTGCAGAACCTCGAGCACCAGAGCGTGGTGCTCTCCCTGCATGCATGCCAACAGCGCAGTAGAGTGTGAGGTCGGCGTCCGCTGCGGGATCCGGTGCAGGCTGGCGAGCAAAGACCACGCCAGGATCGCTTCGACATCCCGGCATTTCCCGAGCTCGTGGATTTGTCGTTCGATACGCATGAAAACTGGTCGGCACAACGTGGTCCACGTTGTCAGCGAACCGTGAGTCTGCAGGCTGGTATCGAAGGCCTGAACCAACGCATCGGCGTCCAGGCGCATCGCTGCGTGCTCTATGTCTCGCGCGGACCGGACTGGACTTCGACCGGCCTGCCTCGGAGCTCGGAGTGCCGGTGGCGTTGACTCATCACTGGCAACCGGTCCCCGACGCACGATGTCGGCGGCCGCACCCGGGGGGATTCCAGCCGCGATGAACCGTTGCATCGCGGTGAGCTCGGCAACATCGGCTTCAGAGTAGCGGCGGTGCTCACCAGGCCGCTGCTGAGGCGGGCCTACCCCGTAGCGATGGTTCCAGGTCCGCAATGTCGAGGTCGAGATCTGCAACCGACGGGCCACCGCCCCGGCGGTCCACACACCGACCGAGTCCCTGGTGGCGACTCGTTCTCTCATCCAACTTATTGTGCTCCTTACTACCGCGCCAGGCCCCTCATGACATGCACATCGACCTCCTTTGCCTGGATCTGCGGCAGCCGGCCTCGGCGCGCTGCGATCTGCTGCGCTACTGGTCCTGACGTGGGGAGAGTTCGCCCATCCGGCCCCACCCGTCCTGCGGCACCTCGACGTTGACGATCTCCGGAGTCTCCGCGATCACCTCGGGCATCCACGCCATCGCGGCCGTGAAGTGCGCGGAGTTGACGTGCTCCTGGCCCGCCTGGCTGGATTCGAACGCCTCAATGAGGATGAACTGATGGGGGTTGTCGACGCTGCGAGACCACTCGAAGAACAGGTTGCCCGCCTCCCCCCGGGTAGCTTGAGTGAAGTCATCGACACGCGCGAGCCACTCGTCGCTGTGGTCAGCGCGGATCGTGAACTTGACCACGATGAAGATCATCGATGTGCTCCCTGGGTTTCGGGTGCCCACCGGGCGCGGGCACGCCAACGGTATAACCCGGGGTTGTGACGAAGACCGCGCCGCCCGAGCCGTCGACGGCCCGGGGTGTACAGGCGGACCTGGTGGCGGCGGGCAGTGCTGCGCTGCTCGTGGCGGTGGCGGTGGCGGTGGCGGTGGCGGTGGCGGTGGCGGTGGCGGTGGCGGTGGCGGTGGCGGTGGCGGTGGCGGTGGTGATCGGTACCTGGCTGCTCGGCCACGAAGTGCCGCTGCACGTCGACGCCCCGCCGCTGGGTGCGCAGTGGCTCCCGCACACCGGCCCGGGAACCGTTCCTGCGGTGCTCCTCGCGCTGCTCGTCGTCCTGCGGGGACCCGAGCTGGCCGCCCGGTGGCCTTGGCGGCCGCTGCTCGGGATCTCCGCGATCACCGCGGTGGCGTGGACGATGAGCCTGGCCCTGATCGACGGGTGGCAGCTCGGGGTGGCCGGCCGGCTGACCACCAGCACCGAGTACTTGCACGACGTGCCGCGGGTCGGTGATGTCGGCGCGATGCTGCGGATCTTCGCTGAGCGTATCCCAGGCCTGCGGCCGGAGTCGTGGACCACGCACGTCGCCGGGCATCCCCCGGGGGCGCTTCTGGTCTTCGTCGGCCTGGACCGGATCGGGCTGCCCGGCGGGGTACCGGCGGCGTTGCTGTGTGTGCTGGTCGGCTCGTCGGCCGGCGTCGCGGTGGCGGTCACCCTGTGGGCTCTGTCAACTTGGTGGGGCTGCTTGGTCGCTGGGATGATTGACGGGTTGTTCTGGGTGGGGAGGGGCTGGACTGGTGGGTATTGAGGCGCCGTCGTATAAGGGGTTCCGCTACCCGGTGGAGATCATCAGTCACTGTGTGTG
>JBOHFG010000187.1:0-2314 GCA_050699575.1 Pseudonocardiaceae bacterium | reverse complement strand
TCAATTTGACGCACAGCGTGTCTTTCCGTAACCCTACGTGCTGCCGCCGTCAGTGCGGCACAGGTCCGGGGGCGTCGATCAATATCCACACGTAAGCGCACGCGCGGCGGTCCACGCCCTTCGGACCAGGGCCGGGAGGACGGGGGGACCCCCACAATCATGTCAGCAACCCTCGCTCAACGCGGGCTTCTGAACGTCGAAGCCACCGCTGAGGCGTTGAGCGTCAGCAGGTCCAGGACGTGCCGGTTCCCTGAGGTGGCCGCCGAGTTGCCCGGGCTGGTCCGGGATGTGCACACCACGCTGGTTACCGGCGCCGACCATAGCGAGTTGCTGGAGCTGGCCGTGTACCTGCACGTACACGTCACCAACGGGTGGCTCCGCCTCGCGGCCGCACCCGCCGACCTACGGCACCGGGTCGTGTTCCTAGCGCAACGTCTCGCCCAGGAGCGCGGTGAGGTCACCACACTCGGCGTGGCCGGGTTCACTGTGGCCGACACGCTGCTCAACGATGGGGCGTTCGAGCTGGCGAAGACCGAGCTCGATTCGCTGACCCTGCCGCCGACGACCACCGCCACCGCCAGTCTGGTGGGCACACTCACCGCCGTCCACGCTACCGTCGCCGCACTGAACGGCCGTTCGGGCGAGGCGGCTGCGGCGATGGATGCGGCCGCGGACCTGGCCAGCCGGTTCGGCGAACTCGGCGAGACCGACCCGCTGGGGTGCGAGTTCGGACCGACCTTGGTCGGGTTCCGCCGGGTGCGTCTGGCCCTGGAGGCGGGTGAACCGGACCGTGCGGTGAGCATCGCCGAGGGGCTGCACCCCGATCAGAACCCCTTTCCGTACGCTCGCGCCCACCACTGGATGGGATACGGGCGGGCGCTGGCGCAACTGGGGGGACGCCGTGATGACGCGGTGCGGGCACTGCGTCGCGCGGAGACGATGAATCCCGTTCGAGTGCGGCGTGACCCGTTTGTCCGGGACACGATCGCCGTGTTGCTCCCGGGCGCCCGCCGCGACGCGGTCGGCCGGGAGCTGCGCGACATGGCCTACCGCGCGGGTCTGCCGGGGTAGCACATCCGGGGGGCGTCTCTTCGGAGAGCCGCCCGCGCCTGTTGATCGTTCACGATCGTCACTCGGATCGACATACCGAAGACACTCCACTCGGAGCGCGAGCACGCTCGGGTACACGCGCAGGGCCGCCGCACCGACGACCACAGCAGATGCACGCTGCTGGTGATCCACGAGGCAGACGGCTCGTGGGCGATCCACGGCCTAGGAGCACCCGGAGTGCGACTGTCCAAGGCTGAGATGATCGCCCTGGCCGAAAAGATCCTGGTGCGTGCCCGGTGAGCTGGTCCGTGCACCGTCAGCGGGCAGAAGGCAGGCACCGGCGCCGCGCCACGCACCCACCGATGCCCGCCGCGCGGGCCGGTATCTAGCGGTGCGCAGGTCCTCGCGGCGAGCCTGACCGCGCCGCAACGCTCACTGTGCCCGGTATGCAGCAGGGTAGGGCCCGGTGACCGACAACGCCGACAAGGCCCACCGCTTCGCCCTCACCGGGCACGACCCTTAAGGCCGCAATCGCACCCTCATCTTGTGGCGCGAGGTGAACCTGACGGCCGGCACGGTGGTGCGCCGGACAGTGGTGACATGGACGCCACGATGCATACCGCGACCGTGCTCACCTGTGCCCAAACCCTTGAGGTGGGGCGGGCGATCCTGGCCGCTGGGTGGCCCCGCGTTACCCGACAGCCCACTAGACCCCGAGCAGGTCTGCCTGCAGTGCCGCACCGCCAGGGCCTCGGCCCGGTGAGCGGCCATCAATACAACGCCCGGTGAGCACCAGCACCATGATGACCGGTCCCGCTGACGAGGTGTGCCCCGGATGCGGTGACACCACCGGGGGGCAACCGACCCCCATATCTCACCCAGGGTCAAGGAATGATCGTGCACGGCGTGCCGGACACACTGGGCAATCACCGTCGTCAACCCGCACCCTACTTCGGGTATGAAGCGGGATACGGCCAGAAGGGGCCGTAGGTCTTCAGATGGCCTGGTCAACAGCCTTCGTACCAGCCGCTGACCAGCGACACTGCCGCTCCAACCCCGTCAGCTTCGCCCAGGTCACGCCTCTAACGGCCCCTTCTGGCCGTATTCCGGTCCCACCCGTACTTCACCCATCACACATCCCACTCGATCGTCAGCTCCTTGATACCGCGGTGGACCGGGTTCACCACGAAGCTCACCTCCTGACTGGTGGCCAGGCGTAGGCCGGGTAGACGTTCGATCAGCAACTCTAGGGCGACCCGTCCTT
>JBOHFG010000186.1:0-14933 GCA_050699575.1 Pseudonocardiaceae bacterium | reverse complement strand
TACTGCTCCCACCAGCCGAGCACATCACCGTCGCGGCGCAGTGTGCGCAGTTCCTCGGCCTTGCGCTCGTCCACCCCGAAGACCTTGATCAATTTCTCCAGCTGCCCGGCGCTGAGCTGGCCGCGGGCATTCTCGACCCGGCTGAGCTGCGGTTGGGAGGTGTCGATCTGCTTGGCGAGAGTGCTTCCGGACATCCGCTCGGCGTCCCGGAGTCGTTTGATCTCCGAGCCGAGGCGCCGCCTGCGCACGGTCGGGCTGATCGCCATGCTGCCTCCCCCCGTTCCCGGGTCCAGGTCACCCAATACACCCGTTTGGGCTACTTTACACTCCACCCAAAGATACCCCAGAATATCCATGGCTATCCATTGGCGCCGAGTGATGTCGGCAGAGGGTAGCCCGGCCAGGGGTGCTGTTCCGAGGTGGGCGCCCCACCTACGTCGCGTCGGACGGCGCCCCTGGCCTGGAACACCCCCGGCTGGCAGCCGAGAGTCCGCAAGGAGGCAAGGCGCATGCGCACCCTGCTGACCCGGGCTGCGCCACGACGCACTGCACGCCGACCAAGCCGTGATCGACCCGTGTGCTCAGCTCGCCCTGACCAGTTGCCGGACCGGACCGTGTCTTGGCTGGCTGGGCACGCCCACACCCCCGCTCGTACGGTGGTCCGCTCGGTGTGGGACAAGCTCGCCGAGTTGGAGCGGGCCGGTCACCACCCCGACCCCATCGCTGCACTGCGATCCATGCTGACCGCCCACCAACCCACCTCAGCGGGGCGATGCCGCACCTGCCGCCGCTCCACCTGGCGCCGCGGGTGGCGCCGCCGAGCCTTTCCCTGCACGGTATGGCATCAAGCTCGCTGCCAACTGCTTGGCGTGCTCGCCAACAGCGAACACCAGCCCCCGACCGCGTAACCGTGCATCACATATTGGGAATGCTTGCGCTCAAACGGTCAGCACCGCTTAGTCGTTAAGCATGGACCATAACATGGACGGCACGAGCGGAACCGTGGTGATTCGGCTGGCGATTTCTGGGCATGCCGCAGCGACTGCGTTACCGATGGCGGCAGGAGGGCCGATAGTGCCAGCTTCTCCGACACCTTTCATGCCGCCGGGCGTGAGCGGCGAATGGGTCTCCATCAACGTTATCTCAATGTTTGGTATGTTACGCGATGTTGGCACCTGATAATTGGCGGACGGTTGCCCTTCTGCCGAGTACTTAATCTCCTCCATCAGTGCCATGCCGACACCCTGCGCGACCCCGCCACTGAGTTGACCCTCCACAACTGCTGGATTGATCAGCACACCGGAGTCGTTGACCAACCAATAACCTTCGACCTCGACCATCCCAGTTTCCAAGTCAACGGCTACGGCGGCTGCGTGCGCGCCATACGCGAAGGTGAACGCGGCGGGTTCGTAGCTCACCTGCTCCTCCAGGCCAGGAGGTGATCCTTCGGGTAGGTCCCAGCCTCGCCATGCCGATGTCGCGATCTCGCGCAGCGTTCTACAAACGTCTGGGCTGCCTTTCACGCATACCGTGGAACCAACGATCTCGAGATCTATCGGATCGGCTTCGAGTTGGTTGCTCGCGATTTCGAAGATCCTTTCGCGAAGCCGAGCGCTAGCCCTGGCTAGGGCACCCCCGCCGACCACCAGCGAGCGGCTGGCCACTGACCCGACCGAAGAGTACGGCGTAACCATGGTGTCGCCGAGTACGACGTGGACGTTGTCCAGCGCCACTCCTATCTGATCCGCAGCGATCTGGGCCAATGTTGTCTCAAGGCCCTGCCCAATCGCGGCTACTCCTGCGGAAACGACGATCGACCCGTCGGGCTCCATGCGTGCGATCGCTGTCTCAAATCCACCCGCCTGCAATCCCGATTTCTTCATGTCCATCGACGGACCCATGCCGGTAGCCTGTACATGACAGGCAAAGCCTACCCCTCGCCTGCGTCCATCGACCCGCTGCAACGGTTTCACCATGCTCTCCACGGTTCTCAAGGCAAGTGGATAGTCGCCGGAGTCATACGGCTGCCGGGTACGCGAGAGATAGGGCAGCTCTTGGAAGCCGACCATGTTGCGCAGCCGGATATCCACAGGGTCAAGGCCAAGACGCCTTGCTGCCTCGTCAACCAACCGTTCCCTTGTCCAAGTTGCTTCCGGTTGTCCGAAACCACGGTAGGAGCCGGTCGGTGTTGTCGTCGTAACAACGCCCCGCACCCGTGCCCCGGCCCGCTCGAATCGGTATGGTCCTGGAAGCATCGTGGCCGACAGGACGAAAGGAGAGATACCGCAGTTGGAAGGGTGACCTCCCAGATCACCAACTATGTCGGCATGCAGCGCCACGAAGTTTCCTTCAGAGTCAAGCGCTAGCTTCCCGCGATGGATCGCCGCACGCGCCGGAAGTGTGGCTATCAGCCGGTCGGTTGGCAACTCTGTCCAGCATACCGGACGGCCGAGCCGGATCGTGGCGAGGCACACGAGTAGCTCGTCCGGGTAGAGGTGATCCTTTCCACCAAAACCTCCTCCTACCTCCCGGCTGATAACCCGCACACGACTGTGGGGCAACCCGAGCGCATCGGCGGCGTTGTCGCGCACGTGGTGCGGAGCTTGGGTCGACGTCCAAATCGTCAGCTCTTCATCAGAGTAGGATGCAACGATTCCGCGAGGTTCCAGGGGGTACGGGGACACCCTGCCGAACCGAAACGTCATCTCCACCACCTGCGCCGCTTCGGCGATGGCGCCATCGCAGTCAATCGAGGAATCGCCGATCTCGAAATCGGTGACAACATTGGTGCCCCAGTCGGGATAAAGGAGTGGGGCACCATTCTGCATCGCATCTTCTATACCGACCACCGCTGGAAGTTCGTCGAAATCAAGATTGATTAAGCCGGCGGCGGCCCTGGCTGCCTCCGGCGACTGCGCCAACACAACGGCAACGGGCTGTCCTACGTAGCGAATCACTTCGTCCAATACTCGATAGGAGGTCTGCCGCTGGCCCGGCGCTACTTCGATGCAGGGCAGTCGAATCTCCGCTGCATCCCAAGGGGTAATAACATCCAGTATTGCTTCCGTGGAGACGGTCGACCTTGGCTCACAGCGGACCAGTCGCCCATGCGCTATCGGGCTGCGAATGACTTCGGCGTGTACCATGCCAGGAAATCGCACGTTTCCGGCAAATCGCCCTCGCCCTACCAATAACCGGTTGTCCTCGCGACGAGGAACTCGTCTCCCGACGTAGGACCCGGACCATACAGTGCCACCCATGGCGTAAGTATGGGGGTACCTGCACCTCCCGCCAAGGGGGTCCAAAGGACACGGTGGGCCATCATCATCTCCTCGACCTCCGCGGAAGCTGAGCGGGAAGCTACGATTTTCCTTGGTGCGCCCCCGCCGTTTCCCACGGTATGCCCACCCATCCGCGCCACTGACCACAACTTGGCCACCGCGTGCGACGCTAAGAACCCGGCTACCAATCTTCGTCGCGTCGCCGGAGAACCTCGCCCACTCGATCGAGCACCTGAAGTCGTGGCAGCACGGCGAATGTGGTACGCTGATATGTGAGCCTCGGGTACGCCTCTGCTTCGGCACGCCATCCGGGGCACGGCTTTGTCGCCGGGAAGCGCTGCGCCACACTGGGCGCTCCCCACCGTCTCGTCCACGACCCATCACCTGGTCAGCCTGCCACCCCAGGTGCTGCGCTTACTCCCAAACACAACGTCACCAAGGGCGTCACCGCCGTAAACTCAGCACTAGCGACGTCCCACGGTGCCGGAGATGTCCGTGACGTCGAGTTCACGGGCCCATCCACCAGCACAGATGACGTCTTCGACCACGCCACAATCCGCCTTGTAACGGCGCCGGCACGCAGAGCGATAGAGCCAGTAGCCCCGTGATGCTGTTGGACCCCCGACCTGGCAGCCTCACGGGGCCCCTCAGACGGTTTCCACACCACCGCTGAGCGCCCGACCCAGGTAGTCGGCTCGCGCCAGCTTGCGCCCGCGGTCGGCACCATTGTGCGCCCACACATTGATAGGTCAAGACGAGCGCGAGGCGGGCAGGGTGCGTTCCAGCGCTTGCCAACCGGTGTCGCGGGCGCGCTCGGCGGCTTCGGCACTTCCGCCGCCGCGGAGGCCAAACAGGCGTTTGGCGTACAACAGGTAGCCGACGACGGCGAGGTTGATGACCAAAGCGGTGACCTTGAGGATAGTGATCCGGCCGGTCAACTCGTAGATTTCGGGGATCAACAACAGCGATGTTGCGACGAGGGTGAGGTACTCGGCCCACCGCTTGGCGAACCACAGCCCCACGGCTTCGATACCCTCGAGCAGGGCGTAGCCGACCAACGCCCACCCGACGAGCCACAAGGTGGCGGATTTCGCGGCGAAGGCCCGCTCCAGCTCCCGGAGAATACCTCCACTGACCCGGCCGTTGGGCCCCCCGACGCCACCCTGTACCGCGTCCAGGACCCGGTAGAACGTTGCGCTCAAGGTCACCCGATCGGCGGCGAAGACGAACACCGCCACCGCGAGCGCACCCAGCACGAGGAAGTGCACGAGCCGATCCAGGGCGATCAGGCGCAGCACGTAGCGGTCCCGCAGCGGCCTTCCCCGCAGCGGCAGGATGATCTCAGACCGCTCGGGGAGATATTCGCGAGTCGGCGCAGCCGGTGGTGGCAGCGGAACCCAGGCATCGCAGCGCACGCAACGGTACCAGCGAAACCCGTCCCCGGGTTCTCGCACGAGCAGGTCGTCGACCGGCCGGATCGTGGCCACGTCGGTGCCGACCAACTCATGGCCGCGCAGTCCGCAACCGATCAGCTCGTAGTGAAACTGCGGCCGGAACCTCGTGGGCTGCCCGGTCCCCGGTGGCGCCTGGCCACGCTCCAGCTGCTGGTACCTCTCCATCAGCCCTCACCACCATGGGTAGTTTCGCGAACGGTGACCACGTCGACCGGCCAGGGAGCTGCCGGACCCCGATCACGGTGATCACCCGGCTCGGCTCACCCTACCGGCTCACTCCATCCCGGACGGCCCCGCAACATCATGGAGACCAGACATGAGACTCATCGCCTACCAGGGCAGTACCAGCCCAGACGTGACCAGCCCGAATACGACCGGCCCAGTCATGGCCCGGGTCATGGCCGACGGCACGCTGGCCGTGATCAGCTCGCTGGACGAGTTCTGGTCAGCCCCGCACGCCGGCCTGGTGGCCGCACGCCAGGCCACGCCCGGCGCCGTCACGGTGGACCAAGTCACGCACCTGCCACCGGTTCCGCCGACCGCCCATGTGCTGTGCGCCGGTCGCAACTACGCCGCGCACGCAGCGGAGGCGAGCATGCCCGTCCCGCGGACCCCGGAGCTGTTCGGGCGCTGGCCCTCCACGCTCACCGTCAGCGGCCGGCCCGTCCCGGTCCCGCCCCGGGAGGACCACCTGGACTGGGAAGGCGAGCTCGCCGTCGTCCTCGGCAGCTCCCTGCGGGACGCGACCGTTGAGCAGGCGCGCGCGGCCATCATCGGCTACCTGTGCTTCAACGACCTCTCCGCGCGCGGCTTCCAGCGAGCCAGCAAGCAGTGGACGCTGGGCAAGAACGCCGACTTCTCGGCCCCCATCGGTCCGTGGCTGGTCACCGCGGACGATATCCCCGAACCCGACCAGTTGCGGATAGTCACCCGAGTGAACGGCGAGATGGTCCAGGATGGGCACACCGGGGACATGATCTTCTCAGCGCCGGAGATCGCCGCCTACGCGTCGGGCTGTCTGACCCTGCGTCCCGGTGATGTGATCACTACTGGAACCCCGGAAGGGGTCGGGTTCGCCCGGCAGCCCCCACGGTTCCTGCACGCCGGCGACACTGTCGAGGTGGAGATCGAACAGATCGGCCGCATTGTGACCCCCATCGTCGCCGCCCTCGACCGCCAACCCGGGTAACCGGCATTATTGGTTACCACGGCGACACTCATCGGGCCCAGGCCCTGCACGAAGGAGACGCACACCATGGCGGACATACCCACGGTCGGCTTGCTCGTGACGATGACGGCGAAGTCTGGCAAGGAGGCCGCTGTCGAGGAGTTCCTCCACAGTGGACTGGCCTTGGTCAACGAGGAACCGGCGACCACCGCATGGTTCGCCATCCGGCTCACCGACGCCACCTACGGGATCTTCGACGTGTTCCCGGACGACGCGGGACGTGACGCCCATCTGTCCGGCAAGGTCGCCGCAGCGCTGATGGCCCAAGCGCCCGAGCTGTTCGACAGCCCACCGACGATCGAGAAGATCGACGTCCTGGCGGCCAAGCTCCCGTCGTAGTCAAGGATCCTGATCCCTGGGGCTCGGCACGAGAACCGTTGAGCCCCAGGATCCGACGCTGCTTGCCTGAGCGAGTTCGGCCGAACATACTGGAGAGCAGAGCCGCGCTTCCCCCGCGCTCGACCCGTTGACGAGTCGACCAGGGAGCACGGCATGACACTCGGGTGGATCGGCGCTCAGGGCGGTGAGGGCATCACCGGCGGCCAGGTGACCCGCGCCCGGGCCATCTGGATAGATCTCGAGGTGGCGTTCCCCCTGCCTGAAGGTCACCGCCGTCGGGTCGTCACCGATGGGCTCGCGCTTACCGGCCAGGTGCCCGGCTTTCTCAAACGCTGGGTCCGTGGTTCACGGAGCGAATGGTACGGCGTCGTGTGGGTTCCCCTCAGCGACGGCGCCGGAGACGTCCGGCTGACCCTCAACGACCAGTTGGTGCCGGCGGCCGCGCTCAGTCCACGGAAGACTCCCTAAATACGCCCTACCCGAACGGGTGATCCACTCGCTCCTCGGACGGGCGGGCAAAACCGGCAAATCACGTCCCCGAAGCACGCTTCGTCAGCGCTCGACCTGGGGAAACGCTAATACCTACCGTTTTGAGCGACAACGCAAGACTCGTACACCCACCCGATCGATTTGATGACCACCCCCTTGCGCTACCGACGGTAATCAGTACGTTCAATGTTGTCCTGCACGAAGGAACCACCTTGGTGCGGGAATCCGGGCCGACGCGCAGAACCCTGCCCCTCGGGACCGGACACCCCAGTCTCACCGGCGAATCGGGGCAGGGACGTAGGCCGGCGATCACTCGACGCGGACCCGAAATCCGCGCGATTTTCGAAGCCATCAGACGTGCGCGTTTCACTGGAGAATGAACATGACGAAGACTTGCCGATTACTCTCACGTATTGGTATCGCCGTGGCCGCAGTCACGGTTCCGCTGGTACTGGCGGCACCGGCCGTGGCGGGCCCGGTGCACCTGGATCCGTGGGATCTCGTGGCACAGTGCGAGAGCGGCGGTAACTGGAACGCCAACACCGGCAACGGGTATTTCGGCGGACTGCAGTTCAGCCGCGGGACGTGGCACTCCTACGGTGGCGGAGCCTACGCAAGCTCCGCCAACCAAGCCACCCGGTCACAGCAGATCGCCATCGCCCAGAAGGTGCTCCGCGCGCAGGGTTGGAAAGCCTGGCCAACCTGCTCCGGAAAGGTCGGGGTCCGCTGACGACCAGTCGTCGGGGCGTGGTCGACCAGATCAGCCTCGGGCGGCGCGTAGCCTTGCCAGTCCGTCACGGGATCGAAACCTACGCGTGCTGAACTGAGAAATCTTCTCGATGACGGTACGCAAGACGTGGTGTCCGGACTCTAGTTAGGTATGCCGCCCAGGATCCCCGGCCGGGGATCCTGGGCGGCATACCCAGCAAAGTCTGGTCCGCGGCTGAGGACAGATCGTGCGGCGCGGACGCCGAGCACAGGCAGTGGCTGAGGAGGTCTCGGATGTCTGACAGACACATCGCGGTCTCGCACATCGCGGTCTCGCAGGAAGTTGAACAGTACACCGCGCAGCGGATGGCCGCGGCCGCCGCCGCGAAGGCCAAGCGGTTGTGGCCGGGAGTGATCGGCGAGATGCTCGCCGACGAGGTCATGGCACTGCTGGAGCTACCGTCGTGGATGCGCTCCCAGACCCGTACGCAGCGGCTCATCGACGCGATTCTGCTCACCAAGGAGCCAGCGGGCCCATCCTGCAATGAGCGACCAGCCGCCTAGCCCAACATCCGCATGCTTGATCGACAGTGTAAGAATTCCTACATTGTCGGTATGAAGACAGTGGTGTCCGAGAAAGGCCAGGTCACGATCCCGAAACAGGTGCGGGACCGGCTGGGCATCCGGCCCGGTGAAGTGCTGGAGTTTGAGGAGGACGGCGGCCGCCTGGTGGCAGTCAAGCAGCACCGACGCGCACCCCTGGACAGCGTCTACGGGATCCTCCGGGTCTCCAGCACCACCGACGAGCTCATCACGGAGCTCCGCGGTCCCGCTGAGCTGCCGTGATCACCGCCATGGACACTTGCGTGCTGCGTGACCGGGGTTTTTACCGCAGTTATTTTCCCGATCTCACGGTGGTCAAGCCCACCCTCGCCTGACGGCCCGGTGAGCTCAACGGACCGATCAGGCAAGACCCAACTTCAGCGAGGCGACGGCCAGGTGATGTGCTGGCAAGCGTGACGCTGATGGATGGCGACGAGCTGGCGCGGGCGTCAGGGTCGATGGCGGTGGCCACGGTGATCAGCCGGGTGACCGGGCTGGTGGCCAAGCTGCTGCTGGCCGCGGCACTGGGGTTCGGAGTGCTCAACGACTCTTACAACATCGCCAACGAGCTGCCGAACATGGTCTATGAGCTGCTACTGGGCGGGGTGCTGTCCAGCGTGGCGATCCCGGTGCTGGTCCGCGCCCAGCGCACCGACCCCGACGGCGGGCACACCTATGCCCAGCGGCTGCTCACGATGGGCACAGTCGCGCTGTTGGTCGGCACGGTCGGTGCGGTGGTCGCGGCGCCGCTGCTGACCCGGCTGTCGGTGACCAGTGGCCCCCATGCCAGCCCCGCGCTGGCCACCACGTTCGCCTACCTGCTGCTGCCGGAGATCCTGTTCTACGGGCTGGCCGCGCTGGTGGGCGCGGTCCTCAACAGCCGGGATGTGTTCGGCCCGCCGGCGTGGGCACCGGTGGCCAACAATCTGGTGCTCATCGCGATGATCGGAGTCTACGCGATCACTCCCGGCCGGATCAGCCTGCATCCCAGCCTGCTGAGCGACGCTAAGCTGTGGGTGCTCGGGGTGGGCACCACACTGGGGATCGTCGTGCAGGCAGCGGTGCTGCTACCGGCGCTGCGCCGGTCAGGGTTTCAGTGGCGCTGGCGGTGGGGCTGGGATCCGCGGCTGTCGGCGTTCGGCGGGCTGGCCGGCTGGGTGTTTCTCTACGTGCTGGCCGGCCAGATTGGCCTGGTCATCACCTACCGGATCGCCGGGGCCACCGCCAGCGGCGGCGTGTCGACCTACGCATATGCCTGGGTACTGCTGATCGTGCCCTACGGCGTGCTGGGTAACTCCGTGATGACCGCACTGATGCCCCGGATCAGCCGCGGCGCCGCCGACGGGAACATCGCCGGCGTGGTCGCCGACCTGTCCCTGGGCACCCGGATGTCGGCGCTGTTGCTGTTGCCGATCTCGGCACTGCTCACCGTGGCCGGCGGGCAGATCGCCACCGTGCTGTTCTCCTACGGCCACTCCGACCTCGCCCAAGCAGAGCGGCTCGGCCACACCCTGGCCGCGTCGGCGTTCGGTCTGCTCCCCTACGCCGTGGTGCTGCTGCAGCTGCGGGTGTGCTACGCGCTGGGCGACGCCCGCACCCCCACGGTGATCATGGCGTTGATGATTGCCGGGAAGATCGGCCTGTCCCTCGCCGCGCCCGTCCTGCTGGAGCCACAGCAGGTCGTCATCGGGCTCGCCGCGGCGAACTCGGCCTCCTTCGTCATCGGCGCCGCCGCCGGCCAGGTGTGGCTAGCGCACCGGCTGGGCCGGTTGCAGACCCGGCGGGTGGCCAGCACCGTGGGGCGGATCACGGTGGCCGCGTGCGCTGCCGCGGGGACCGGGCTGGCCGTCCTCAGCCTGGGCCACGTGGCGCTGCCCCACGCGCTACCCCCGTTACGCGCCATTATCGAGCTCGCCGCCGCGACGGTGCTGGGCGGCGGCGTTCTGCTCGTGGTGCTGCGCGCCTTGCACGTCGCCGAACTCCAGGTGGTGCTGACCCGCGCCGCCGGTCTGCTTCGCCGCTAAAACCTGGGCCGCTAAGACCTAGCGGTCTGGCCGATCACACGCACGAGCTCCCGGAGAGCGTCGGGGATGGCGAGCGGGTCGGTGCCGCCACCCTGGGCGATGTCGGGCTTGCCGCCGCCCCCGCCCTTGAGGACCTTGGAGGCGACTCGCACCAGGTCGCCAGCCTTGATCCCGCGGTCCTTGGCCCGATCGTTGACTGCTGCCACGATAATCGGCTTGTCATCGGACAAGCTAGTGATTGCCACCACCGCGGGCCGGTCCTGGATCTTGCTACGCACATCGAGCACGAGCTTCCGGAGTTCGTCGGTGCTGGCCGACTCGGGTAGGTGCCGGGCCACCACCGCGAGGCCGTGCACGTTCTCCGCGGCGGCCGCAAACTGACTCGCCCACTGCCGGAGCTGCCCGGCACGGAGTTGCTCGATCTCCTTCTCCGCCTCGCGAAGCCGTCGCAGCAGGCCGGCGACTCGGTCCGGAAGCTCCTCGGGACGAACCTTGAGCACCTCAGTGAGCTGAGCCACCAGCACATGCTCGCGGGCCAGAAACCGGTAGGCATCAGTCCCGACGAGGGCCTCGACTCGGCGAACACCCGCACCGATCGAGGCCTCCCCGAGCAACTTGACCACACCAAGCCTGGCGGAACGGTCGACGTGGGTACCACCGCACAGCTCCCGGGACCAGTCCCCGACCGAGACCACGCGGACCTGGTCTCCGTATTTCTCACCGAACATCGCAATCGCGCCCAGTTCACGAGCCTGGTTCATGGTCATGACCTCGGCACTGACCACGAGATCCCGCGCGAGCACCTCGTTGACCTGCTGCTCCACGTCAGTCAGCACCGACTCGGGCACTGCACCCGGCGAACTGAAGTCGAACCGGAACCGGCCAGGCGAGTTCTCCGAGCCGGCCTGCGCCGCAGTCACACCCAGCGCGTCCCGGATCGCCTTGTGCACCAGGTGCGTAGCCGTATGCGACCGGGAGATCGCCAGCCGACGCTCGGTGTCGATCTCGGTGCGCACCTCCGCGCCGAGCCCCACCTCACCCCGTACGACCCGGCCGCGATGCACGATCAGTCCCCGGACCGGGGACTGGACGTCGGTCACCTCGATCAGTGCTCCGTCACCCGCGTGGATGACTCCCTGGTCAGCGAGCTGGCCACCGCCTTCGGCGTAGAACGACGTGCGGTCGAGCACCACTTCCACCGGGTCGCCTTCACTCGCTGCCTGGGCCGGGACGCCAGCCACCAACAGGCCGCGCACCGTGCCCTCCGTGGCGAGCTCCGCGTAGCCGCGGAAGACCGAGCTGCCAGCGATGTCCAGGATCTGGCGGTACGCGGAGACATCAACGTGGCCGGTCTTCTTGGTTCGCGCGTCCTGTTTGGCCCTGCTGCGCTGCTCGTTCATCAGCCGGCGGAACCCGTCTTCGTCCACAGACAGGCCCTGCTCGGCCGCCATCTCCAACGTCAAGTCGAGGGGAAACCCGTAAGTGTCGTGCAGTTGGAACGCTTTGTCACCAGAGAGCACGGTGCTGCCCGCCCGGCGGATCTCACCCGTGGCGAGATCAAAAATCGCGGTTCCGGACTTCAGCGTCTGCAGGAATGCCGCCTCCTCCGCGACGGCGGTGGCGTCGATACGCTCGGAATCGGTCGCCAGCTCCGGGTAGGCCAGGCTCATCACCTCGATAGTGCGCGCCACCAAGTCATGCACAACCGGATCCTGCGAGCCCAGCAAGCGCATCGCCCGCACGGCGCGGCGCAGGATGCGCCGCAAGATATAGCCGCGACCCTCGTTGGCGGGGATCACCCCGTCACCGATGAGCATCACACCGGCCAACACATGGTCTGCCACGACCCGCAGGAAAACGTCATCCTGGGGACTCCGACCGTAACGCGCGCCACTCAACTCGGCAGCCAAGCCGAGAATTCTGCTGGTGGTGTCGATGTCGAAGATCGAGTCGACACCCTGGACCAGGGCCGCCACCCGCTCCAGGCCAAGGCCGGTATCGATGTTCTTGGCGGGCAGGTCACCGAGGATCGGATAGCCCTCCTTGGCGGGTCCTTCCCCCCGGATGTTCTGCATGAACACGAGGTTCCAGATCTCCATGTAACGCTCATCGTTGGCGATGGGCCCCCCTTCGCGACCATACCGCGGGCCACGATCAACACAGATTTCCGAACTCGGACCACACGGACCCGGCATACCCATCGACCAGAAATTGTCAGCCATGCCCAGGCGCTGGATGCGCTCAGCCGGCACGCCGATCGCGGTACGCCAGATATGCTCGGCCTCATCATCATCTGTGTACACCGTGACCCACAGCGTGGACTCCGGCAGACCCATACCGCCCTCGGCAACGGAACGGGTGAGAAACTCCCAGGCGTAGGGAATCGCTTTCTCTTTGAAGTAATCCCCGAAGGAGAAATTACCGACCATCTGGAAGAAGGACGCATGGCGGGTGGTCTTGCCGACTTCCTCGATGTCCACAGTGCGCACACACTTCTGCACGCTGGTCGCCCGAGCGAAGGGTGGAGCAACCTCACCGAGGAAGTAGGGCTTGAACGGTGCCATGCCCGCATTGATCAACAACAGTGTGGGGTCGTCCGCGATCAACGATGCCGACGGAACCACGGTGTGTCCCCGCTGCTCGAAGAAACGAAGCGCACGGCTGCTGATCTCTGCCGACTGCATGGTGATGCCTTCCAGAGGGTTCGGTTGTCCGACACGGGCGCCACGCGCAGCCGTGTTCAGCACATGTTTCAGATCATGCTATGGACACATGGTAGGCGCAACGACCTAAGCCGTTTCCGACGGGTGGGGGGCTGGCCCGGATGCGCCAGCTCGTATCCCGGCGGGAAGACAACCTCTTGCCCAGGGCCAGGATGGACGTCATGCCCGAGAAGGTTGTCAAGGACTAAGGTGCTGGGCTACGTCGTACACGACGGTCGGCTGCTGGTGTTCCGGCACACCGGCTACAGCTATGAAGAAAGTGGGCATCCAGGTGCCCGCCGGCGGTGTGCGGTCCGGCGAGACGCCCGAGGATGCCGCGCTGCGTGAATGCCGTGAGGAGACCGGCCTGACGGACTTCAAGATCGTGTGGAAGCTCGGTGAGACGGAGTACGACATCAGCCCGTACCGGTTCGAAATCCTGCGTCGGCACGTGTTCCACCTGGAGCTGACCGAGCCGACCCCGCAACGGTGGGCTAGCCAGGAAGACCACGACGGGGAATCCCAGCCCACCCACTTCGAGTGCTTCTGGATCCCGTTGGAGGCCGCGCACATCTTCCAGTCCGGGCAGGGAGCCCTGCTCGGACTCCTCTTCGACAAGGTCTTGGCCGGCCAAAAACCCATGCCGATCTGCATGATCAGTGATAGGTCGAGCATCTTTGTGACACCCATTCCCACCGACCCTTCCCTACCGCCCGTTTTCCCGACTACCCCCGCACCGCAATAAGACCGGGACAAATCGCGGGAGACGACGACTGGACCCTGCACCAGCCACGGCACTCATGACTGCGCATTTAACGCCCTGCTTACACGCACGTTGCGGCGACCTGACGGGCCATTCGGGCGATCTCCTTGGCGTCGTTGCCGGGGCGGGCCTCCAACGCGGTGGCCAGCGGCACGAGCCGTTCTTGTCGCACGGCAACGGACTGCAGGGTGCTCACCGCCGCAATGGCCTGCCGGGCCAGCACCAGCACACGGGGCTCCCCGGCCCGCACGTGCACTTTTATGTTGAGCACCGGATTATGCCGAATGAGCCGAGAAAACTCGCCGTTTGCCCTGGTCAGCAGGGCGGACGAGGGTGACTGGGTCGGCATAATCCGGGCCGCGTGAGCGAGGCACCCTTCGTCGGACTGCGCGTACGGAGGCAGAGGCAACGATGACTGGCCACCAGGCGTCGCGGCCAGTCACCCGGATCTACCTGCACCTCGACCTCGCTCGCGAACAGCCGGGCTTGATCAGAGCTCCAGCCCCGGGCACTGAGTTCGAGCGGTACCGCCTCTGCTTGCCTTCCTGAGCACTGCGGATTATGCCGAGCAGCAGGCCACCTCAACCACCGCTGACCAGCACTTTCACCAACCCACTCGACATAATCCGGGGTTCAACATAAATCTGCTTATGTCGAACTCGACATAACCGGATCTGTGGGAGCCCGGGGCTGAAACGCCCCGGGCCACCCGGCACGCCACCAGCCAGGCGGCGCGGTTCCTCAGCTACGAGATCAGGACGCAGTGCGCTAATACGAAGATCACCCGGGGTCGCCGGGCGATCAACGGTGTAGTCGGCCTGTTCGTGCCACGGGATGTCATCCGGGACCGGTGCGCCCGCTATATGAGTAAGGGAAAACCCGCGCTACGGGGCTCGTTGCTGCACGACGAGGATTACACGATCGTCGCGAAGTATGGGTCGGAGTATCGCGGGTTCGTCCAGTATTACCTTCTCGCCCAGGATGTGTTCCGCCTGGAGAAGCTGCGCTGGGTCATGGAGACGTCGATGCTCAAAACCCTGGCCGGGAAACATAAGTCCACCGTCGCGAAGATGGCTCGTAAGTACAAGGCGAGCATCGATACTCCCGACGGGCCCAGGACCTGTTTCCAGGTCACCGTGCACCGCGAGCAAGGTAGGAAACCGCTGGTCGCCCGCTTCGGTGGGATACCGCTCACCCGCAAGCGCACCGCCGTCTTGACCGATCTGAATCCGATCATGGCCACCGTTAAAGGCAACGAGCTGATCCGTCGGCTCGTTGCCGGACGGTGTGAATTGTGCGAGGGAAGGATAGGGTTGCAAGTCCACCACATCCGCAAACTCGC
>JBOHFG010000185.1:0-2618 GCA_050699575.1 Pseudonocardiaceae bacterium | reverse complement strand
GCGCTGTGCACGATGAGCTTTTTTGCTTCCTGGCAGGGCAAAGCGCATGCCAGTATGGACTGTGCGGCAGCTGCGCAGACCTTCGGCGCTAAAACCGATGATCACCTATTGCGAGCCCGCACCGCCGCAGAGTTCGGTTTCGCGTACGCAATTGACGGCCAGTACAAGGAATGCTTGGACGAGTTTGATCGGGCAGTGGCAATCCTTACGATGCCAGGTAGTCAGCGGTCTCCTGACTCACCGCTCTACTGGTTCGATGAGGGGACGGTTGCCAGCTGCCGAAGCGATTGCCTGATACGGCTCGGCAAGCCAGCGGAAGCCGC
Organism: Pseudonocardiaceae bacterium; assembly: GCA_050699575.1. Lineage (GTDB taxonomy): Bacteria > Actinomycetota > Actinomycetes > Mycobacteriales > Pseudonocardiaceae. The sequence goes on along the minus strand of JBOHFG010000185.1, from coordinate 2,295 downwards.
TGCCAGCGCCGAACGGGCACTCCAGCTGTCCCACAGCTCGGTCAGTGGTGTCGCATACAGCACCCTTCGCCTCGGCACCGCCCGCGTGCTATCTGGCGAGATTGAAGAGGCTGCGCACGTTATTGGTGACGGCGCGGTGCTGGCGGCTCGCATCCGGTCGGCACGGTTGACGAAAGAGGTGCGGGCTGCTCGTGGGCGGTTGGAGCTGTGGAAGGATACGCGGGCGGTGCGGGAGTTGGATGAGCGGGTGGTGGGGGTGGGGTTAGAGGTGAGGATGTAAAAATGGAACCCAACTATTGTACTGCTACGATAGCCGCAGTTATGTCCTTAGCGAATCTGGACGACTCTTCGCATGCCTCATACTTCTTTTCCTCAAGAACTCGCTGTAGCCAAGACGCCTTATCATTACGAGATATTTCAGGATGGAAGTTTTCTAGCTCACCGCCCTGTACTAGATAGATGCCGAGGCCACGTAGCTGAGTATCAAGCGTCTGGAAGGCAATACGTGCATCGCCCAATAGCTTGAATTGGCCATATTATTTTGAATTCTTTCCAGCCGCTCACTGGCGTAACAAGTTCGTGGATTTTGTTAGCGTCTCCACTACTCAGCTCTTCGCCCTGCTTCCTTGAGAATATGGCATCTATCTCTGCCTTCGTCGATGCCGCTTCATTATAGTTGACCACGCAGTGACGGCATTAACTACGACGTTTCGTAGACTTGCAACACTGTTCGGATCTCCCTTGTATGCCATGATAAGCTCGTTGAATTCATGCTCGTTTTGAAGAAAATCAATATCTACTGCGCAGATTACAGGGACTTTTGCTGAGCGTAGTGCGCTGACAGCACGAGGCAACCGAGCCTTGCCTCCACAGTGCGTAAAGTGAACGCTGACCGCCGACGTTTTGGTGCCGTCGTCGAGTGCATCAATGGATTCAAGGACGGCGCGATAGTAAGTACAGTCCGAATCGCCCTCGCATAGAACAACGCTCTGGAAAAACAGGCCATCTAATATGGGGTAATACTTTATCAACGGGTCTTTATAGAGCTCACCCACGGTTGCCGGTGGATCTGGGCGGCGTGGTTAACCGTAGCCTTCCGGGTTAACCGCACAATAGAAACATTGTCCGTGGTTGTCTTTACTGAGGTGATACCTGCAATGACATCTTTACTGTGCGTCGCGATCGGAATCTGAGTACCGATAGCGTGTTGCTCGGCGAGCGCTCGGCCAAGTAAGTATGCTTGGGGTGGATGTAAAAATGCCTCCGGCTCATCAATTATTACTAACGGATACTGCGCCGTGATAATCACTAATAGCATACCGGCAAAAGCCCGTATGCCATCCCCTTGTTCTTGAAGCTGGGGAAGTAGGCTAAGTTCGCGCATATATTCCAGGGAAATGGGCGGCTTGGTCTCCTCTGCCTCAACCTTGCCGAGATGTAGCGTTATCTCTGATCCCCCATATCGGTTAACGGTAAGCGGCTGGTTAAATGCGCGCTCAATGAGACTGCTTACCTTGTTGGCGAGCGCTCGATTGGCATACATTAGCTGCACTGGCGAGTTTGGCTGTTGGATGAGAAGGTTGAAGCTGACGGAATTTCCTGCCATGCCGAGGCGATCTTCAGCCCCAAGATACAAGACGAAGTATTGCCTCAAGATACCCAAGCAGGTTTGCGACCACCATTTATGGTGAATCTGCGAATGAGGCAGTACGTTATCATTAGGTAACTGAAATGATGGTTCGGCGTAGGCTCCGTTCTGGTACTGACCAGGGGGTTGCTCGATGCAACGCAGGCGTAATATCGCAAGAAGATCGTCAACGCTGCCCTGGTAATTTATTTCATAACTTTGTACAACTTTTTGCGGCGGATTAACCATGCTGTCGCGTTCAACCATAATGCGTGCGTGGAGCTCGCGCAAGAACAAACTTTTGCCAACATTATTTGGGCCGACAATCGCGGTTAAGCCGTCGGCGACGTCGATGCTCTGACCAGACATAAGGAGCCGGAATATAATTACTTATTCTTTTGATCTTCGGATGGTATAGTTCCAGTCGCCGTGGAATTCGTGTCGTGTGATGGGTATGGATTGCTTCTGCTGGTCGGTGAGTTTTATTCCGGTGGGGTAGAGGTTGAGGTCGAGGTCGGCGCGTACGGTGAGTCCTGTTGTGGTGGTGGTGTTGGCGATGAGGTTGACGATGGTTTGGTAGGTTTCGAGGGGTCGTCCTCGCCAGTTGCAGGTGATCCGGGAGAAGAGCCGGTGTTCTATCTTGTTCCATTTGCTGGTGCCGGGTGGGT
>JBOHFG010000184.1:0-1839 GCA_050699575.1 Pseudonocardiaceae bacterium | reverse complement strand
ATTGTCAGGTTGACGGAGCTGGGGTGTTCGGTTGCCTGGTGGGTGGGTCAGACTGGGTTCGTGGATGTCACGCCGTCGTCGTTGTACAAGGGGTACCGTTACCCGGTGGAGATCATCAGTCACTGTGTGTGGCTGTATCACCGGTTCCCGCTGAGCTTGCGGGAAGCCGAGGAGATGATGCTCGCGCGTGGTGTCCTGGTCACGTACGAGACGATCCATCAGTGGTACCGCAAATTCGGTCAGATCTTCGCGAACCAGCTGCGTCGTCGCCGGCCCCGGCCGGGCGATAAGTGGCATCTCGACGAGGTGTTCATCAAGATCCACGGCAAGACCCATTACCTCTGGCGGGCGGTTGACCAGGACGGGAATGTTCTGGACATCCTGGTCACCTCCCGGCGTGACGCCACGGCCGCCACCAGGTTCTTCCGCAAGCTGCTCACGGGATCGCGGTCCGTGCCGCGGGTCCTGATCACCGACAAGCTGGCCAGCTACGGCGTGGCCCACCGACGGCTGATACCCAGCGTGGAACACCATCGATCGAAGTACCTGAATAATCGGGCGGAGATCTCCCACCAACCCACAAGGCAGCGGGAACGCGCGATGAAACACTTCCACTCGGCCGGTAGCGCGCAGCGGTTCTTGTCCGCGTTCAGCGGGATATCACCCCACTTCCGACCCCGCCGCCACCGACTCACCGCGGCCCAGTACCGACACGAGATGACCTCACGCTTCGCCACCTGGAACGAGGTCGCGTCAATCCCCTCGGACCGTGGAGACTTCGGTTGTGGGTGATGTTGAACGGGTGGCTGGTCTTGTGGAGCCCGCGTCTGGGTGGGGCAGGCTGGGCCTGCCCGCGTTTCCTGCCTGAGGGGTCGCGGAGGCTCGGGGGTCAAGGGCGCACCGAAGGTGCGTCGCGCGCAGCGCGATGCGAAGGCACCCTTGAGGCCCGAGGGGCGGCCCCGTATACCCTTGGCGGGCACCGACCAGCGGCGGCGCGGCCGCCTTCGTTGTCATTCGCTCCTGGACAGATGGCCGGGCGGAGCCGTCATGCGGTCTGCCGGCGGGCTTGGGCGAGTTCGTAGTCGACCGGGCTGAGCATGCCGCACGCGGAGTGCCGTCGTTCCCGGTTGTAGTCATCGATCCAGGCCGGAACCCGGGCCCGGGCGGCCGCTGTGGTGGCGAAGGTTTCCTGGGAGCGTAGTTCGAAGGTCAGCGTGGAGTGCCATGCCTCGATCACCGCGTTGTCCAGGGCTGACCCGGGCCGGCCCATCGATTGGCGGATCTGTAGGCGCCCACAGATCCGCGCGGAACAGGCCCGCGGTGTACTCGCTGCCGCGGTCGGTGTGCATGATCACGCCGGGTACCGATCCGCCGCGCACCGCCACCGCCACCGCCAGCGCACCGTAGGCCAGTGCCGCGTCGTGGTGCTCGGACAGGGCGAACCCCACCACCCGCCGTGAGCCCATGTCCAGCACCGAAGCCAGATGCAGCTTGCCTGCACCGGTGGGGATCTCGGTTCCATCGCCATACCATTTCTGGTTGATTCCCGCGGCGGCGAAGTCCCGTTTGACCAGGTCCGGGGCGCGCCAGCGGCCCCCGCCAGGGCGGGTGGTGCACCTGCGCCGCCTCCGGCGCCGCGCGGCAAGACCCTGCTCGCGCATCAGCGCCGCGACGGTGTTCTGGCTGACCCTCCAGCCCGCATCCCCGGGTCCCAGACTGGGCGAGGTAGGCCGTCGGGCGAGGTGCCAGCAGAAGCTGGTCCTTTTCCCGACGACCCCCTCCCAAACCGGACTTGATGGTTTCCCGATCATCCGGCTTTCCGGTGACTTTTGCGTGGGT
>JBOHFG010000183.1:0-2221 GCA_050699575.1 Pseudonocardiaceae bacterium | reverse complement strand
ACCCCGCACACGCTGCGGCACTCGACGGCTATGCACCTGCTGGAGTCCGGAACCGATCTCGCCGTCATCGCCCTCTGGCTCGGGCACGAAAACCCAGCCACGACGCACCAGTACCTCGAAGCCGACCTCGCTGCCAAGGAAGCAGCGCTCCGCCGGCTGGCCGAGCCCGGCACCGCCCCGACACGATTTCGCCCCGGCGACCAGCTCCTCGCCTTCCTGCAAGCCCTCTGATTATGCGCAGCCCAGCAAGACACGACTACAGCCCCGCCCGTGCACCGCCACGCGCACTGCACATAACCGCGAGCTGAGCCGAATAGGTGATGTCGCCGACGAGCTTCTGGCCGGGTGCGGGAGCGGTGAAGTCCTGGCCGAGCAGGTCGGGGATGTGGTGCTCATGCCCGTCCTGCTCGGTGAGGCCGGCCCGCCATGGACGGGGCTGACAGGGCTGCAGGCCCAGCTCACGCATGATGCTCCGGACCAGCTCGGGACCACAGGGCACGCCCCACCGCGCGAGCTGGGCGTGGATGCGTCGATAGCCATAGGTCTCGTCGGACCGGGTGAATGCGTCCATGATGAGCACCTTCAGTCGTTCTCGTCGTTGCGCGGTCAATGACGCCGGCCGTTTCTTCCAGTCGAAGAATCCCGAGCAGGACACGGCGAGCCATGCGCACATCTTCTTCACGGGGTATGCGTACTTCGCGTCGCGGGTTCGGCACGAGTCGATGAACTCGTACTTCTCGGCTACCGGGGATCCCGGGCGAAGTACGCTGCCGCTTTTTTTAGGAATTCGTTCTCCATTCGGAGTTCTCGAAGTAGTCGCTCAGTCTCGCTCAGTCGCGTTCGCTCGCTGACAGTCAACGGTGGCTCGTCGTCAGCATGCTCCGCACGGTACCGCGTTACCCAGTTTCCCAAGGTCCCCTCATTGAGGCCGAGTTCGCGTGCGACCTGCGCGATTGGGTGAGACGCCTCAATCACCAGTCGAACGGCTTCGTCCCGAAACTCAGGACTGAACTTCCGATACTTCCGAGACATTTTCGATGGCGCCTTTCGGATACAGCCCTATCGGGTCGTAGTCCGAGAACCTCGGGGCACCCCAGCGGAGCATCCGTTGGGTCAGGATTGAGAAGAAGATCTCGACCATGTTCAGCTAGCTGGCGTGGGTGGGGGTGTAGGTCATGGTGAAGCGTGGATGCTCTTTGATCCAGTTGCGGGTTTGTTTGGAGGTGTGCGAGGAGTCGTTGTCCAGGATCAGGTGGATGTTCTTGGTTGGGTCGATGGTCTGGGCTAGCTCGGTGAGGAACTCGATGAATGTGGCTGAGTCGTTGCGGGTGATGATCTTTGGGTGGATGGTGCCGGTGGTGACGTTCATCGCGGTGATCAGCGAGACGGTGCTGTGGCGGACGTACTCGAACTCCCGGCGCTCGAGCTGGCCGGGGCGCACCGGGTGGGTGGCGCGCTTGCGGGAGCGGGCGTGCATGGCGTCTTCTCATCGACGCTGAACGGCACCGTGTCGGTCGGTGGGACCAGGTAGAGCTGGCACACGGTCTGGGCCTTGAGGGGGAACTGGGGGTCGGCGGGTCGGTTGAGCCAGCCCCGGGCCCGGTGGGGTTTGAGGTCGAGCGAGGCGAGGATCCGACCGATCTGGGAGGCGCAGATACCCACTGGCTCGGCTAGATACTTCGCCAGCGCCCGATGCGTCCACTGCGAGTCGACCTCGGGTGTTTGCTGGGTCACGGTCGCCACGATCAGCAGCTGATCGGTGATCCCCTAGACCGGTGGGCGACCCGAACGAGGCCGGTCGGACAAGCTGGGCATCCCCTCTCGGTGGAACCGGCCCCGCCACGTGCGGACGGTGTCCTCACAGATCCCCAGGTCGCGGGCGATCTTCGTGTTGGTCTCCCGCCGCCACGCCGCCAGCACGATCTTGGCGCGCAGCACCAGACGCTGCGGCGCCGTGGCCCGGGTCACGATCGCTTCCAACCGCGCTCGACGGCGCGTCCCCAAGACGATGACGTCGTCGCTGCTGGCCTGTGCCACCCGACCTCCCCACCCGACCGACTTGATCAGTGGGTTCCGAGGGTCCCGAGAAGATGATCACAACGGGTGGCGACACGCCGAGCGGCGACCGGTATCGGTTCGCCATCATGGGGCCATGCCGGTCCCTTCTGCACGCTTGAAGACCTACATCGCCGGTCATCTGGACTTCCACGCCTCGAAGCGC
>JBOHFG010000182.1:0-55567 GCA_050699575.1 Pseudonocardiaceae bacterium | reverse complement strand
TATGCACCGGGGCAGTGGCTGACCAGCGCTGCTCACCTATGCGGCCGGATGCCAGGATAGTCTGGTGACGAGCGTGATCTGGATTTCCATCGCCATCGCGGTGGTGTTGTTGGTCGCGCTGGCTGTGGGGCTGTTGCTAGCTCGTCGCCGGCGAATCAGCATCGCCGAGAAACCGGAACAGCAGGTGGAGGCGCCTGCGCCGCCTCGCCGTTACCAGGCTGGCGGCTCGATCAGCTTCTCCTCCGGCGGAGGTGGGCCACCGGCCGCGCCAAAAGCCCCAGCCCCCCCACAGGCTTCCGCTCCGGCGCCGCCGAAACCGCCTGCGCAGGCGCCACCTGCAGCCGTGGCGCCACAGGCTTCCGCTCCGGCGCCGCCAAAACCCCCGGTGCAGGCGCCACCTGCGCCGGCTGCGCCGAAGCCGAAATCGACAACGTCGGCACCAGCACCGCCCGCAGAGCTGGACTCGTCGGCGAGTGTCGTGACCCCTGCTCCCATCAAGCCGGTTCCTGTTGAGCCAGCTCGCGCCGAACCAGTGCTGCCTGAACCGGCGGTCCCGGAACCAGCGCTTCCCGAACCAGCGCTTCCCGAACCAGCGCTTCCCGAACCAGCAGCCGCGCCACTCGAGCCGATTGACGCTCCGGCTGGTCGGCTGGTGCGGTTGCGTGGCCGGCTGGCCCGGTCCCGCTCGGCGTTCGGGCAGAGCCTGCTGGGGCTGCTCGGCGCGGGTGATCTCGATGAGGACTCCTGGACCGACGTGGAGGACACCCTGCTGCTTGCTGATCTCGGCGCGGCCACCACCACCGAGATTGTGGACCGGCTGCGCGCCGAACTCGCCGCGCGTGGCGTGCGGACCGCCGAGCAGGCCCGGGTGACGTTGCGCGACGTGCTGATCGAGGCGCTGCGTCCGGAGTTGGACCGGGCCGTGCGGGCGTTGCCGCATACTGGCGCCGACGGCGTGAGCGTCCCGGGTGTAGTACTCATCGCCGGGGTGAACGGCACCGGTAAGACCACTACTACCGGCAAGCTGGCCCGCGTGCTGGTCGCTGACGGCCGGCGGGTGTTGCTCGGCGCTGCCGACACTTTCCGCGCCGCCGCAGTCGAGCAGCTGGCCACCTGGGGTGAGCGTGCTGGCGCGGAGGTCGTGCGGGGCGCCGAGGGCGCCGATCCGGCCAGCGTGGCATTCGAGGCGGTCAAGCGAGGCGGCGCTGACGGCGTGGACACGGTATTGATCGACACCGCTGGCCGGCTGCACACCAAGACCGGTCTGATGGATGAGCTCGGTAAGATCAAGCGGGTGGTCTCCAAGCAGGCCGAGGTAGATGAGGTGCTGCTGGTGCTGGATGCCACCACTGGTCAGAACGGGATGGTTCAGGCCCGGGTGTTCCGCGAGGTCGTCGAGGTCACCGGTATCGTGTTGACCAAGCTGGACGGCACCGCCAAGGGCGGCATCGTGTTCCACGTACAGCGCGAGCTCGGGGTACCGGTCAAGCTGGTGGGTCTCGGCGAGGGCGTGGACGATCTTGCGCCGTTCGAGCCTGCGGCCTTCGTGGACGCGTTACTGGAATAATTCCGTGATGCGGGAAACGACAGGAGAGCGGCCACCCGCATCCGTAACCTGGACGTAACAGTAGGAGTCCGACAGTTCATGCTGCTGACACATAAGGTGCCACCGATCGAAACACCCACTGTTCACTCTTTTCACACGCTCCACTCGATCGTGGTGCGTGCGCTAGACGCAGAGGAGTGAACCCATGCCAGACACTGGTGACACTGCCTGGATGCTTGCAAGTTCTGCTCTGGTGCTGCTGATGACTCCAGGCCTGGCGTTCTTCTACGGCGGTATGGTCCGCTCGAAGAGCGTCCTGAACATGATAATGATGAGCATGTCTGCGATGGGGGTCGTCGGCGTCCTCTGGGTTCTCTACGGCTACTCGATGGCGTTCGGCAACGACGTCGGCTACGGCCTGCTTGGCAACCCCGGAGACCACGCGGGGCTGAAGGGTCTGTTTGGCGGGACCTACGTCGCCAGCGGTAGCTCCAAAGTCGCGATCCCGCTGGTAGGGACCATTCCGGCGACGGTATTCGTCGCGTTCCAGGCGATGTTCGCGATCATCACGGTGGCCCTGGTCTCGGGCGCTGTCGCCGACCGGCTGCGGTTCGGGCCATGGCTGGCGTTCGCCGCGATATGGGTGACGGTGGTGTACTTTCCGGTTGCGCATTGGGTGTTCTCCTTCGACGGGGTTAGTGCTCCGTTCGGTGGCTGGATTGCCAACCGGCTCAAAGCGATCGACTTCGCCGGCGGGACGGCGGTGCATATCAACGCCGGTGCCGCGGGTTTGGCGCTGTGTCTGGTGCTCGGCAAGCGCCGCGGCTGGCCGCGGGAGGCAATGCGTCCGCACAACCTGCCGTTGGTGATGCTCGGCGCCGGGCTGCTGTGGTTTGGGTGGTTCGGTTTCAACGCTGGATCGGCCGTCGCCTCAAACGGCGTCGCCGGATTGGCTTTCATCAATACCACCGTTGCCACCTGCGCGGCGATGCTGGCCTGGCTGCTGATCGAGCGTATCCGGGATGGCCGCCCCACCAGCCTCGGTGCCGCCTCCGGCGTTGTGGCCGGTCTGGTTGCTATCACCCCATCGTGCTCATCGGTTTCCCCCGTTGGGGCGATCGTCGTGGGAGCGATCGCTGGCGCCCTGTGCGCGCTCGCGGTCAGCATCAAGTTTCGGCTCGGTTTCGATGACTCGCTCGACGTGGTGGGCGTGCATCTGGTCGGGGGCCTGGCCGGCACGCTGTCGGTGGGTTTCCTGGCCACCGCTGCGGCACCCGCCGGGATCAACGGCCTGTTCTACGGTGGGGGCCTCGGCCAGCTGGAGAGACAGGCGGTGGCCGCATTCGCCGTGCTGATCTTCTCGTTCGTCGTATCCTTGATCATTGCATTGGTGCTGAAGTACACCATCGGTCTGCGGGTCGACGGCGATGCCGAGCGGACCGGTGTCGATGAGACCGAGCACGCTGAGGCCGGTTACGAGCTCAGCTCGATCTTCACCGGGAGCGGTTCGCCGAACAGCCGGCCCGCTCAGGCGATCCCAACCGGCAAGGTGCCGGCCTCGGCCGGTCAGGAAGGGTGAGTGGCGATGAAGCTGGTGACTGCAATCATCAAGCCGTTCACGCTGGAGGATGTCAAGGGCGCCCTCGAGCGGATCGGCGTGCTGGGGATGACAGTCAGCGAGGTGCAGGGCTTCGGTCGGCAAAAAGGGCACACCGAGGTCTACCGGGGTGCGGAGTACTCGGTGGATTTCGTGGCCAAGATCCGGGTCGAGGTCGTGGTGGACGAAGCGCAGTTGGACAAGACCATTGATGCACTGGTCGAGGGGGCCCGGACCGGAAAGATCGGGGATGGGAAGGTGTGGGTCACCCCGGTGGAGACCGTGGTCCGGGTGCGGACCGGAGAGCGTGGCCTGGACGCCCTGTGATGGCCCTCCCTTACCCTGGGGGAGCGGATACCCCCGCAGACGGCCTCGTCAAGGCCCGGACCGCGCTCCTCGGTGGGAGTCCCCGGCCGCGTCAGCTGAGTGCTGAGGCGCTGCGCGCAGCGTTGGCAGATCTCTACGAGTTGTGGCTCACGTCTCGTTGCGCAGCGGTGGGCGTCGGCTCCGGTAGTGCGCTGGTCGCGGTCGGCGCGCTGGGTCGGCGGGAGGTTGTGCCGTATTCCGATCTGGACCTGGTGCTCCTACATGACGGCAAACGCGATGTCACCGAGCTGGCGAACGCATTGTGGTATCCGCTGTGGGACGCCCGCATCGCTCTCGACCACAGTGTGCGCACGGTCGGGCAGGCCGTGCAGGTGGCGGCCACCGACCTGCGCGCCGCGCTGGGCTTACTCGACGCCCGCCTGATTGCCGGGGACGCAACGCTGTTCGCCGCGATGGACACCGCTGCGCGGCGAGCCTGGCGCAGCGGCATCCGCGGCCGGCTCGACGAGCTTGCCGAGTCAACCCAGCAGCGCTGGGAGTCCAACGGTGACATCGCGCACCGGGTGGAACCGGATCTCAAGAACGGCCGTGGCGGGTTGCGGGACGTGCAGCTGCTCGACGCGCTGTCCGCCGGGCAACTTGTGGACCGGGCCGGGCCCGATGTGCGAGCGGCGCGCGATCTGCTGCTGGATGTGCGCACCGAGCTGCACCGGCTCGCTGGCCGAGGTCGTGACGTGCTCCGCGCGCAGGATGCCGACGAGGTGGCTGCTGCGCTGGCGCTCGGTAACCGGTTCGACCTGGCTAGGCGGCTTTCCGGAGCTGCGCGGACCGTGGCCTACGCGGTGGACGTCGGATTACGCGCGGCACGGGCGGCGCTGCCTCCGCGCGGGCGGGTCCGGCTGACGGGGTTGCGCAGCCTCGGGCGCAGCCCGGTGCGCCGTCCGTTGCACGAAGGAGTTGTCGAGCATGGCGGCCAGGTGGCGCTGGCCCGCGATGCCAACCCGGCGCGGGACCCGGCGCTGGCGCTGCGGGTCGCGGCGACAGCGGCGCGAACCGGGATGCCGATCGCCACCGGCACTCTCACCATCCTCGCCGATACCGCGCCGGAACTGCGCCGGCCGTGGCCAAGGCCGGCGCTGGAGGAGTTGCTGTTGTTGTTGGGTGCTGGACCGCCGGCAGTAGACGTGATTGAGGCCCTGGATCGTACCGGGTTGTGGGGGCGGCTATTCCCCGAATGGGGTGCGGTGCGTGACCTGCCCCCGCGAGATCGGGCCCATGTCTGGACCGTGGACCGGCATTTGGTGGAAGCCGCGGCGCACGCGGCCCGGCTGACCACCACGGTCGCTCGCCCGGATCTGCTGCTGCTCGGTGCGCTGCTGCACGACCTGGGCAAGGGCCGGGGTAGTGACCACAGCATCGTCGGCGCCGCGCTCGCTGAGCAGATCGGGCATCGGCTTGGGCTGTGCCCCTCGGATGTCGAGACACTCCGCACGATGGTGCGCCATCACCTGCTGTTACCCCATACCGCGACCCGCCGAGACCTCGAGGATCCCACCACCGCGCAGCGGGTGGTCGATACCCTCGGCGGGGATCCGATCCTGCTGGAGTTGCTCGTTGCGCTGGCTGAGGCCGACAGCCTGGCCACCGGCCCTGGCGTCTGGACCGAATGGCGCGCCGGCCTGATCTCTGCTCTCGCCGAGCGTTGCCGCGCGGTGCTGGACGGCCGCCCCGTGCCGGCACCGGAGCCGCTCACCGATGAGCACCGCGCGCTGGCCGAGCGGGCCATCTCGAGCGGCTCGCTGCACGTAGCCGCCGACACCGCGCCGGGGCTGAGTGCGACCAACATCATCATGGTGGTGACCCCTGGCGGGCCAGGGGTGCTTGCGTTGGCTGCCGGGGTATTGGCGTTGCATTCGTTGCAGGTCCACTCCGCGGATATCCGGATCGTTGAGCTTCCTGGCGGTTCCGCGGCGCTGAACAGTTTCATCGTCTCGCCGCGCTTCGGTCGCCCGCCGGATGTCGCGTTGCTGCGCCAGGACTTGATCCGGGTGCTCGAAGGCTCGTTGCCACTGACAGATGCGCTGACGGCCAAGGAACGCGACTACGGCGAGCCCCCGGTGTCTGAGACAGGGTGCCCTGACGTTGAGACGAAGGTGCTGTGGTTTGACGACGAGGCTACCGGAGCGGTGGTTCTCGAGCTGCGCACCACCGACCGGATCGGGTTGCTGCACCGGGTTGCCGCGGCGTTGGAGCGCAACGCGGTCACGGTCCGCTGGGCCAGGGTTGTCACGCTGGGCGGCTCGGTGGTCGACTCGTTCGGCCTGACTGGCCTCGATGGCCCCGGCGTCTTCGGTGGTCCTGCCGTCTTTGGTGGGCACAGTGCGTTGCTGCCCGAGGCCCGTGAGCGGGTCGTGCGCGCAGTGCTCGGAGCGGCTCGGTGAGCACCGGTCTACCATCCGGCCGCATGCATGGAGCCCGCGATGAGGCCGTCCCCGTACCCCCGCCGTTCGAGATCGTGTTGCGTGGGTTCGACCGTCAGCAGGTCATTGATCACGTCAACGCCCTCAAAGCCCGCGTTGCGGCCATCGGAGCTGAACGGGACGCTGCACTGCAGCGGGCCGCCGACGCCAACAAGCAGGCCGAGAATCTGCGTCAAGAAGCGGCCGAGGCGACCGGGCAGGTTGGTCGCCTGCGCCGGGAAGCCGAGGATACGGCCGTCGAGGTCGATCGCCTGACGCGGTCCCCGCTGACCGCAGCGACCGCGCGGATCCAGCGCATGCTGCAGATGGCGGAGGACGAGGCCGCTGAGCTTGCGGCTACCGCCGAGCAGGAGACCACCGCGCTGAGGGAGAGCGTCCGAGCTGAAGCTGATCAGCTGCTGACCGAGACCAGGCGGCAGTGTGAGCGACTCGAGGCGGATTCCCGGCGCCGGCGTGAGGTTGCGGAGACCGAGTCGATGTCCCGATGCCAGCGGGCGGAGCAGCAGACTGAAGTGGACATCGGCAGCCGCCGGGCCGAGACGGAAGCCTGGATCCGCGATTACCGGACGCGCAGCATGGCCGCTCTGTATCTGCTCATGCAGATCGCTGGCGAGCGCCTGAGCAACCGAGTGATGAAGGTCACCCGGCAGGTCACCGCGGCCAGGCAGCTACGGTCCGAGGTCACTGGTCAGCTGTCCCAGGTGCACCGTCTGCTAGCCGACGCGCTCGGCGTGGTCGATCAGCCAACCGCCGCTGAGCAGGCTGAGCCCTCATCGGCAGATCAAGTAGTTCTACCTAGTGGAGATTGAGGGTATTCACGCTCCCCGTCGTTCCCTGCCGTCGGCAGGCTGATCACGTGGCTCGGCAGTAGGTCGGGCGGACGCGGGACTGCTGCTCGGGCCGGAGAATCGGGCAGCAGGCGTTGCGCTCCGACCGCAAGGGCCCTTGCCAGATCGCCGGCAGCTCGGGGTGGGGCCTGGGGCTGCCGGCGATCCAGGCTCTGGAAGTCGAGCCAGGTCTGGGGTCACGTCTCGGGTCATCTCTGGGGCGGATAGCTGGCGCGGCTACGCTTAGGTCTCAGTAGCTAGACTCCGGGGCCATCCCCCGCCGGACCCTAAGGGAGTGCGACCGGCGTGTTTGACACCCTCTCCGACCGGCTCACGTCAGCGTTGTCCGGCCTGCGCGGTAAGGGCAGGCTCTCCGATGCTGACATCGACGTCACCGCCCGCGAGATCCGTATCGCGTTGCTGGAGGCCGATGTCGCGCTGCCGGTGGTCCGCCAGTTCATCGCGCAGCTCAAGGAACGGGCCAAGGGCGCTGAGGTCTCCGGGGCGCTGAACCCCGCCCAGCAGGTCATCAAGATTGTCAATGACGAGCTCATCGGCATCTTGGGTGGGGAGACCCGACGTCTGGAGCTGGCCAAGGTGCCGCCGACCGTGATCATGTTGGCCGGTCTGCAGGGTTCCGGGAAGACGACGTTAGCTGGCAAGCTCGCCCGCTGGCTGCGCAACCAGGGCCACACCCCGTTGCTCGTCGCCGCGGACCTGCAGCGACCCAACGCCGTCACCCAACTACAGATCGTGGGTGAGCAGGCGGGGGTGCAGGTGTATGCCCCCGAGCCGGGTAACGGCGTCGGTGACCCGGTGGACGTCTCCCGCCGCGGGGTGGCGCACGCTCGGGCCCGCCAGCACGACATCGTCGTGGTGGACACCGCTGGGCGGCTGGGTATTGATGCCGACATGATGCGCCAGGCCGCCGAGATCCGTGACGCGGTGCAGCCCACCGAGACGTTGTTCGTCATCGACGCCATGATCGGCCAGGACGCGGTGGCCACCTCCGAGGCGTTCCGCGACGGTGTGGGCTTCACCGGTGTCGTGCTCACCAAGCTGGACGGCGACGCCCGTGGTGGCGCAGCGCTGTCGGTGCGGCAGGTCACCGGTGCGCCGATCCTGTTCGCGTCCAACGGGGAGAAGCTGGAGGATTTTGATGTCTTCCACCCGGATCGGATGGCCAGCCGGATCCTGGGTATGGGAGATCTGCTTACCCTGATCGAGCAGGCCGAGCAGGTTTTCGACGCCGAGCAGGCCGAGCAGGCCGCCGTCAAGATCGGCAGTGGTGCGCTGACCCTGGAGGACTTCCTCGAGCAGATGAAGGCGATCCGCAAGATGGGGCCGATCGCCAACCTGCTCGGGATGCTGCCTGGCGCGGCTGCGATGAAAGACCAGCTTGCGCAGGTTGATGATAAGCAGCTGGACCGGTTGCAGGCCATCATCTGTGGCATGACCCCCGCTGAGCGGGCCGACCCGAAGATCATCAATGCGTCCCGGCGGCAGCGCATCGCCCGCGGCTCCGGAGTGGCGGTCAGCGACGTGAACCAGCTCGTCGAGCGGTTCTTCGAGGCTCGCAAAATGATGCAACAGATGGCCGGCCACTTCGGCTTCCCTGGGGCCGGCCCCGGACGGCGCAGCCGCAAGGGTCGCAAAGGTAAGAAAGTCAAGGGACGGGGCCCGACGCCACCGAGAACTCCCCGAGGGCTGCCAGGGAGCCTGCCAGCCGGCTTGCCCGGGAGCACGTCGGAGCTACCCGATCTCACCCAGCTGTCCGGCCTGGATCAACTGCCGCCCGGCTTCGACCCGTCGAAACTGAAGTTTCCCAAAAAATGACTGGTCCCCCCCTGGGGCTCGCTAGGGCCCGGGCCATGCATCTGCGTGGGGTGCTGCTGCCCGCCGGTGAGCCTGGCGAACTGTGGGTCGCCGACGGGGTGGTCTGCGCCGAGCCCGTGCCGGGGGCGATCACTGTCTGCGATGGCGGCTATGTGCTCCCCGGTCTGGTCGACGCGCACTGCCACGTCGGTATCGGTGCGCAGGGCCCGGTAAGTCTGGCCGAGGCCGCCGCGCAGGCCGCCACCGACCGGGACGCCGGCACGCTCCTTATCCGAGACTGCGGAGTCCCGATCGACACCCGTCCGTTGCAGGTCCGCGAGGACCTGCCGCGGATCATCCGGGCCGGCCGGCACCTGGCCCGCCCCAAGCGTTACCTCCCGGCCATCGGCGTGGAGCTCGATGAACCTGCGCTGCTCCCGCAGGCCATGGCCGAGCAGGCGGCCACCGGGGACGGCTGGGTCAAGCTGGTCGGTGACTGGATCGACCGCGAACGTGGCGATCTCGCCCCGCTGTGGCCCGAAGACGTGCTGGCCGAGGCAATCGCCGCTGCGCACGCCGCCGGGGCCAGGGTCACCGCGCACGTCTTCGGCGCCGACGCGTTGCCGGGGCTGATCGCGGCCGGGATTGACTGCCTCGAGCACGGCACCGGCCTGTCCGCTGACACGATCACCCAGATGGCCGCTCGCGGCACCGCCCTGGTACCCACGCTGATCAACATTGAGACGTTTCCGGCGATCGCCGACCGTGCCGGCAAGTACCCGCGCTACGCCGCGCACCTGCGCGCGCTGCACGCCGGGATTCGGGACACCGTCGGTGCCGCCATCGACGCGGGAATCCCGATCTACGCTGGTAGCGACGCCGGTGGCGGCATTCGGCACGGCCGCCTGGTAGACGAGATTGCCGCGCTGCGCGGCGTCGGACTCACCGGTGGGTCGGCACTGGCGGCCGCGAGCTGGGCGGCCCGCGACTGGTTGCGCGTTCCCGGCCTGGTGCCCGGAGCACCGGCGGACCTGCTGGTCACGCAGGCTGACCCGCGGCTGGACCCGGACACGCTGCGGGACCCGGTCTTGCTGCTGTTGCGCGGCCGTGTGTGGTGAGCCGGGCGTGGTGAACACGGTCCTGCCGGACACCCGTCGTGGCTGGTTCATGCTCGGTTGCTTCGTGGTCGCTGAGGTCGTCTTCCTGGTAGCATCGGTGCTGGTTCTGGTGCCTTATGCAGCGATCTTGCGGCACGGCGGTGCGAGCGCGCCACTGCCCGGGGGGGCGTTGGTTATCGCGCTGGTGGTGCCTACCGTGGTGGCTGGTGTGGTTGCGGTGACGGGTGCGGGGCTGGTTGGCCGGGGGAGCGCGCGGCAGCGGTTGTGCAGCGAGCTGTCGGTGCGGTGGCGACTGCGCGATATCGGCATCGGGCTGGTGCTGGGTGTCCTCGGTTTGGTCGTCACTGTGCCCGCTTCGGTGCTGTGGGCCCGCTGGGTTGGCGAGCGCCAGGCGAACTCAGCGGTGGGGTCCGTGTTCGACGGTCAGCGGTTGCCACTCGGGTTGGCGCTCACGCTGTTCTTCGCAGTGTGGCTGGTTGCGCCACTGTGCGAGGAGATGCTTTACCGTGGTGTGCTGTGGCGGGCGATGGAGTACTGGGGGTGGAACCGCTGGGTAATCTTCGGGCTCACCACGCTGCTGTTCTCCTTCGCGCACCTGGAGCTGCTGCGTACTCCGCTGCTGGTGGTGATCTCGTTGCCCATCGCGCTGGCTCGGCTGCTCTCCGGCAACCTGCTGGCCAGCATCGTCGCCCACCAGGCGAACAACTTCCTGCCCGCTATCGGGCTCTTATTGATCACTCAAGGTGCCCTGCCCGGGTGACCCCGTCCGGGTGCCGGGATGGTCTGGCACAATAGGCTGCTGTTGTCGCGGCAGGCCCTCTCAGCGCGCTGTGACTACTGACCTCATGAGCGGCGTCGGTCCGGGTCCCCACCATGGGCCGTGCGCGCTCACCGTGAACACTCGCGCGTTGACAGGAGTAGCTCGACCCGTGGCTGTCAAGATCAAGCTCATGCGGCTCGGCCGGATTCGCCAGCCGTACTACCGGATTGTCGTCGCTGATGCACGTACCCGCCGCAGTGGCAAGGCGATTGAGACGATTGGCAAGTACCACCCCAAGGAGCAACCCAGCCTCATCGAGGTCGACTCCGAGCGGGTGCAGTACTGGCTCGGTGTCGGGGCCCAACCAACCGAACCGGTCCAACACATCCTCCAGATCACCGGTGACTGGCAACGGTACAAAGGTCTCCCGGGGGCGGAAGGCACGCTGCAACGCGCCGAACCGAAGCCGGACAAGGCTGATCTGTTCAACCAGGCGCTGGAACAGGCCGGAGAAGTGCCGACCACCGAGGCCACCACGCCACGAAAGAAGGGTCGTGCTCCACAAACCGCCTCACAAACCGCCCCGGGAACGGCTCGAGCCGGAGCCGACGACCGGGAGGACATTGCGACGGTCGCGGACGGCCAGGTGTGAGCATGCTGGCGGACGCGCTTGAGCATCTCGTGCGGGGAATCGTTGACAACCCCGACGATGTGCGCGTCCAGCTGGTGACCACACGGCGAGGTCGGACCCTCGAGGTACACGTCCACCCCGACGATCTCGGCAAGGTCATCGGCCGGGGCGGGCGCACTGCTACGGCGTTGCGTACGGTGATGAGCGGTATCGGTGGGCGCGGGGTTCGCGTTGACGTTGTCGACACCGACCGCTGACAGTGGTGGTGGGAGCGTGGGCCGTGCAGCCGAGCAGTGACCCTGCGGGTAGTCACGCTGCGAGCAGTGACACGAAGCGGGTGGTCGGTCGGGTCGGCCGGCCGCACGGCCTCCATGGGGAGGTCACGGTGCGGGTGCGTACCGACTTCCCTGAACAGCGGTTCGTGGTCGGCGCGCAGCTGGGTGTCGGCGCTGGTCGCACCATCACGGTGGAAGCTGTCCGGCCGCATAGCGGTGCCCTGCTCGTGCGATTTGTCGGGGTGGCCAATCGAGACGCCGCAGCGGAACTGCGTGGTCTGGTGTTGACCATTGAGGCCACTGAGCTGCCCGCCCTGGATGATCCCGACGAGTTCTACGACCACCAGCTTGAGGGTCTGGCCGCGGTGGGGACTGACGGTGCGGTGCTGGGCACGGTGCGTGAGGTTGTGCACGCCCCGGCCAGTGACTTGCTGGTGTTGCAGACCGACCATGGTGAGGCCCTGGTGCCCTTCGTGCGAGCCATCGTGCCGGAGGTGGACTTAGTTGGTGGTCGAGTGGTGCTCACCCCACCTGCCGGGTTGCTCGACTGACGGAGAGCGTGTTGAGCGGTGTTCATTCAGGTTGTCACGATCTTTCCCGAGTACCTGGCCCCGGCTCGGGAGGCGCTGCTCGGCCGGGCCATCGAGCGGAACCTGATCTCCTTTACGGTGCATGACCTGCGGGATTGGACCCACGATGTGCACCGGTCGGTGGACGACTCGCCCTACGGTGGTGGACCCGGCATGGTGATGCGCCCGGATGTCTGGGGCGATGCGCTGGACGAGGTGCTGACGGGCGAGCCGCCGCCGCGGCTAGTGGTGCCCACCCCCGCTGGGCGGCCGTTCACCCAGCAGTTGGCTGCCGAGTTGGCCAGGCAACCGCGGCTGGTGTTTGCCTGCGGTCGCTACGAGGGCATCGACCAGCGGGTGGTCGACGACGTGGCCGGCCGGGTGGTCGTCGACGAGATCTCGATCGGCGACTACGTGCTCGTTGGCGGTGAGGTCGCGGTGCTGGTCATGGTTGAGGCCATCGTTCGGCTGCTGCCCGGGGTGCTGGGCAACCCCGCCTCGGCGATGCAGGACTCGTTCTCTGACGGCCTGCTGGAAGGCCCCTGTTATACCCGTCCCGAGATGTGGCGGGGCCGGGACGTCCCCGCTGTGCTCCGCTCGGGCAACCATGCCGCGATCGCCCGCTGGCGCCGGGATCGTGCGGTGGAGCGCACCGCCGCGCGGCGTCCCGACCTGCTGGCCGCGCTGCCACCCGGTGCCCTGGATGGTGCGGACCGCGCCTTGCTCGAGAAGCTCACCACTCCGCCCGGGTAGTTCTGGGTAGTTTACTGCCCGGTTTCGTCCCCACTGGCGGCGTCTGGCAGACTGACCCGGTAGTGCAGCGGAGCAAGGCGGGGCCTGCCCCCAGGGCGGAAGGTCTCGCTGTCACCAAGCCGCTGTTCGCGCCCCACTCGAGGGCGTCCCAGACCGTACACAGCACGCGATGACGAGGACGGATTCCGATGAACACCCTGGACGCCCTGGATGCGAAGTCGCTGCGGTCCGACATTCCCGACTTTCGGCCTGGTGACACGCTGAAGGTGCACGTCCGCGTCATTGAAGGTTCGCGCCAGCGGGTGCAGGTGTTCCAAGGGGTAGTCATCCGTCGTCAAGGCGGAGGAATCCGGGAGACCTTTACCGTGCGCAAGGTGTCCTTCGGTGTGGGCGTGGAGCGCACCTTTCCGGTGCACACACCGAACATCGCCACCATCGAGGTCGTCACCCGTGGTGACGTCCGGCGGGCCAAATTGTACTATCTTCGCGACCTCCGGGGTAAGGCAGCCAAGATCAAAGAAAAGCGCGAGACGCCGTCTGCGTCCTGATCCCCATACCGGCTGCCTGTCGATAGCCTGGGGACGTGGCCAACCTGGCTCGCTCCACCGAACCCGCCCGCGGCGACGATCCCGGTGATTCTCGTGGTCGACGTGTGCATCGGCATCGCCTGTCGAAGCGGAAGAAGAGTTCCTTTTGGCGTGAGCTGCCGATTCTGGTGCTCACCGCGCTGGTGCTCACTTTCTTGATCCAGACATTCTTGGCTCGGGTGTACGTGATCCCCTCCGCGTCGATGGAACCCACCTTGCACGGGTGCCCGGGCTGCACCAACGACCGGGTGCTGGTGGACAAGGTGACCTACCGGTTTCGCGATGCGAGACCGGGCGACGTGGTGGTGTTCCGCGGCACTGACTCGTGGGGCAGCGAGTTTGTCAGTCAGCGGTCGGGCAATGTGGTTGTTCGCGGGCTTCAGCAGGCTGGTTCGCTGATCGGCCTCGCCCCGCCGGACGAGCGGGACTTCGTCAAGCGGGTGATCGCGGTGGGTGGTCAGACCGTGCAGTGCTGCGATAAGCAGAACCGGGTCATGGTCAACGGCTTTGCGCTGACTGAGCCCTACACTGTTTTCCTCGGGAATGAGCCCCAGGAGGAGTTCGGGCCGGTCACGGTGCCCCAAGGCAGCTTGTGGATGATGGGCGACAACCGGAACAACAGTGCTGACTCGCGGCGTCACGTCGCAGACCAGCGGATGGGCACGGTGCCGATGAGCAATGTCATCGGCAAGGCCCGTCTGATCGTGCTCCCGCTGTCGCGGTGGCAGGGTGTCTCTGACCCAGATCCGCAGCCCAAGGCACTCGGTCCTCCGTGGCCGGCTAGCCTCCCGTTCGGTGCTGGTGTGGTGTTGGCCTGGCCGGTGCTCCGCGGCGGTCGGGTATTGCGGGAGCAGGTGTTTGTCGGGAGGCGTGGCTGAGGACTGTGCCGGCCATGGCGAGCATTACCCGCCGAGCCCTGCCGCGGCCGCCGAGAGCGGTGGTGCGCAGGGACGGTGGTACGTGGGTTTTGCAGACTGTGCTACACCGAAAAGGCTTGAGTCCGGTCGCTGGGGTGGATGAGGCTGGTCGAGGTGCCTGTGCTGGGCCGCTGGTAGTGGCTGCGTGCATGCTGCAGCCTGCCGATGCGGTGGCGCTTGCTGGACTCACCGACTCTAAGCTGCTCACCCCGGCGCGCCGGGAGCACTATCATGACCTGATTACCAGCAGGGCGGTGGCGTGCAGCGTGGTAGTGATCCCCCCCGACGAGGTCGACGAGTTGGGCGTGCATGTAGCCAATCTGGAGGGTATGCGTCGCGCCGTCGCGGGCCTTGCTGTACACCCGGGTTACGTGCTCACCGACGGGTTCCGGGTGCCCGGCCTGACGGCCCCCAAC
Source organism: Pseudonocardiaceae bacterium (assembly GCA_050699575.1). Lineage (GTDB taxonomy): Bacteria > Actinomycetota > Actinomycetes > Mycobacteriales > Pseudonocardiaceae. The sequence goes on along the minus strand of JBOHFG010000182.1, from coordinate 40,949 downwards.
ATGGCGGTGATTGGCGGGGACCGGGTTGCGGCGTGCGTGGCGGCGGCCTCGGTGCTGGCCAAGGTGACCCGCGACCGCATCATGGGACGGCTGCACGAGCGGGTGCCGTGGTACGGCTTCGGTGAGCACAAGGGTTACTGCACGTCGGAGCACAATGCGGCCCTGTTGGCCCATGGTCCCTGCGGTGAACACCGGTTCAGTTACGTCAATGTCGCGCTCGCGGCACGTCTGCACGGCCTGGACCACGACCATGACCACAGCACGAGGAGGAGCCAGCACCGATGAAGCGACCGATGGGCCGTCGATGAGTGCCGAGGATCTCGAGAAGTACGAAACCGAGATGGAGCTGTCGCTTTACAAGGAGTACCGCGACGTCGTCGGTCAGTTCGCCTATGTCGTGGAAACCGAGCGGCGCTTCTACCTGGCCAACGCGGTGGATGTGCAGGCCCGCAATGCTGAGGGCGAGGTGTACTTCGAGGTGCGGATGTCCGATGCCTGGGTGTGGGATATGTACCGGCCAGCCCGTTTCGTCAAGAACGTTCGAGTGCTCACGTTCAAGGACGTCAACATCGAGGAGGTCGACAAACCAGATCTACGCCTGCCCGAAGGCGCCCCGTTCGGTACCTGACCGCCTTGCCGGATTCCCCCTCAGCTTCCGCCCTTTCAGCGCAGAATTACGGGGAGCGCGTCCAAGCCATTGATCAACGTACCTGGTCGCCAGGTCAGTTGCTTGGCGGGTACCGCAAGCCGCAGTTGGGGGAAGCGGGTGAGGAGGGCGCCCAGCGCGATCCGGCCTTCCAGACGGGCCAGTGGTGCACCGGGGCAATGGTGAATGCCGTGGCCAAAAGCGAGGTGAGTCTTCTCACTGCGGGTGATGTCCAGGGTATCGGGCTGGACGGCACAGGCCTGGCCCCGGTTGGCGGCGAGCAGGCCGGCGATCACCATCTCGCCCGCCGGGATGATGACCCCGCCGATGTCTACTGGTTCGGCGGCAAAGCGGGAGGGTGCCACCTGCAGGGCACCATCGAAGCGCAGCAGCTCCTCGACCGCGTCCGGCAGCCGGTGTGGTTGTGCGCGCAGGAGCGCCAACTGCTCGGGGTGGGTCAGCAGCGCGAGCACTCCATTGCCGATAAGGTTGGCGGTGGTCTCGTGGCCGGCGGCCAGTATCAGAAACACCATAGAGATGAGCTCGTTCTCGGAAAGCCGGTCCTGGCCATCGCGGACCGCTATTAGCGCGGAGAGCAGGTCGTCGACGGGGGCCGCGCGCTTGATCGCGAGCAGTTCCCGCAGGTATTGCACCATCGCGGTCGCAGCGCAAGAGTACGCGTCCGGGTCGGCCAGTGCACCGGTTACGATGGTGGCAGACCAGTTGTGAAAATCTGCGAACTGATCGGCTGGTACGCCGATCAGTTCGCAGATCACTGTGATCGGTAGCGGGAGGGCAAACGAGTCGATCAGGTCGGCTCGTGCCTTGGTGGCCATCGTGTCGAGCAGGTTGTCGGTGATCTGCTGAATGCGTGGGGCGAGTTGTTCGACGCGGCGGCGGGTGAATGCGGCGGTGACCAGCCGGCGCAGCCGGGTGTGGTCGGGCGGATTGCGGTGGAGCATGTGGCTACCCATCGCGGCGAGCACCTCGGGCGACAGCTGACCCGGGGACAGTACGGCCATTGTCGCTTCGTTCTTGACCAGTCGGGGGTCTTGCAGCGCGTGGCGTATCTCGTCGTAGCCGGTGATCAACCAGGCCGTCTGCCCGGTGGGCAGCGCGACGCGGTGCACCGGTGCGGTGGCTGCGAGCTTGGCGTACCAGGCGTGGCGTTGCGGCCCATCGGTGATCCTGAACGGCGCCTCCGCCAGTGTCGTGGTCATGCCCTATATCTCCTTGGTAACGCGCCTCAACGGTGGCTGCGTTGTGTTGTCTCCTTGTCTTCTAGAACTGAGTCGTCGGTCACCTGCCGTGATACGCGACTCGATGGTCACCTGTCGGGCGGCTGTGCCAGCGCCACAGCCGCCCGTTGCCACCGCTGGGTGAGTTCCTCGGCGGTTCCTTGTGTTCTGCGGCCGACAATCGGGCCTTCGCCTGTGCGAGCCACCCGGTGCGCATCACCAGGAGCACCGCGGTGATCAGCAGCATGGTGATTGCGGCGAGCCCGAAAGCGCTCCCGGCTGGCGACGGCTGTGCGCTCAAGGTGAGGAGCGACAGCCCGGTTGGCCGTAGCAAGGGCTGGTTGCCACGGTTCCCGAAAACCACCAGGGTAAGCCCGACGGCCGCGGTGATCACTCCAGCGCTGACAGCGACCGCGGACTGGATCGGAGCTGTCAACGTCGCGGCGGGGATGAGCGAGACGATCGCGCAGCCGATGAGGACAGCGATGCCGACCGGGGCCGACGCGCGCCAGGCGCGATCAATCACGTCGATCCCCCGCAGGGTCAGCCCGCAGAGCGCCGCCATACCGATCATCGCAAGGTCACGAGCGAGCAGTCCGTCGGCCGTCGGATCGGGCTCGCCTGCTTTCACGAGGAGAAAAATGCCATACATTGCGATAGCAAAGGCGAGCTGAGCCGCTGGCCTGGTGGTGCTCAACCACGCGCTCAGCGCCAGCAGAATGGCCGCGGTTATCGCAATCACTGCGCCCAACATGGTGAACGCGTGATCCACCGAGGCCATGCCGGTCTGTTTCATCACGGCGGCGAGCAGTCCGGCCAACCCGCATAGCGCGGCCTGGAGTGCCACCTCGGTGCCGAGCCCGCCCGCGGTTACCGAGAAGGTCCACTGTCGGTGGACATATGTGCTGATCAACGTGGCCACACCTCGCTACGTGTAGGCAGCCCCAGCCTCATCGGGGAGCGATGGGGGGTTTGACAGCACTCGATCACCTCTTCGCTACCGAGGTCACCGCTGTTACAGGGCCGCTACTCCGCGCGTTCGCCGCCGACCGCATTACGTGCTCTGCGAACGCCACTTATCCACAACCGCCCTGTTGTCCACAGATTTGCCTACGTCATGTCGACTGCCCTGCCCCGGCCCGGCAGCCTCGTGACAGAGAGAGATCGCGGAGGGACGGGAGGCTGAGATGGAGACGACGGCGCAGGCGGCGTACCGCCGTAGCGACCTGCTGGGCAAGCGTGGCGAGGACCTGGCGGTGGACTACTTGGCTGGCACCGGTCTGGTGGTGCTCTCGCGCAACTGGCGTTGCCGGGACGGCGAGGTCGACCTCGTTGCCACGGACGGCGAGCGCTTGGTCATCTGTGAGGTGAAGACTCGGTCGGGGACCGGGTACGGAGAACCGTCCGAAGGCGTGACGCCGGCGAAGGCAGCCCGGATCAGGCGGGTTGCGGCGGCCTGGTTGCGGGTGCACCACGTTGGTTGGTGCGAAATCCGCTTCGACGTGCTGGCGGTGCTGTGCCCGCAAGGCGGGCCGGTCACCGTGGAGCACCTGCAGGGTGCGTTCTGATGTCGCTGGCCAGTGCGTGGGCGGTGGCACTGCACGGGGTCGACGGGATGCTGGTGGAGATCGAGGCCCACATCGGTCCGGGTCTGCCGGGGCTGCAGATGGTCGGGTTGCCCGATACCGCCCTGTCCGAGGCGCGGGATCGGGTGCGGGCCGCGGTGCTCAACTCGGGTCAACGGTGGCCACCGCGCCGGATGACCCTTGCGCTGTCGCCGGCCACCCTGCCCAAGGGTGGAAGCAGCTACGACGTCGCGTTGGCTTGCGCGTTGCTGGCCGCCGACGGCCGGATCCCGGCCGAGCGGCTGCGCGGGCTGGTCCTGATCGGGGAGCTCGCCTTGGATGGCCGGCTGCGTTCGGTACGTGGGGTGCTGCCGGCAGTACTTGCCGCCCGCCGAGTGGGCATCGGCCAGGTAGTGGTGCCGACCGATTCGCTTGCAGAGGCTTCCCTCGTCGATGGCGTGCGGGTGCACGGTGCGACATGCCTGAAGGAGGTACTCACCTGGTTGCGAGACCCTGCCGTCGGCCTGGCGTGCCCCGGCCCGCTGCGTCCCGCACCGCCAGCGGAGGTGCCCGACCTCGGCGATGTACTGGAACAAGGCGACGCCCGCTGGGCGGTGGAGGTCGCTGCCGCGGGCGGTCACCATCTGTTGTTGACCGGACCGCCGGGGACGGGCAAGACCATGCTGGCCCAGCGGATGGTCGGGCTGCTGCCGGCACTCACCGACCAGGAGGCGCTTGAGGTGACCGCGGTGCACTCGGTGGCCGGCTCGCTCACTCCCGAGAGCCCGCTGATCACCGTACCCCCGTTCGTCGCTCCACATCACACCAGCTCAGTGGCCGCGTTGGTCGGGGGTGGCTCGGGGCTGGCCAAGCCCGGCGCGGTGAGCCGAGCGCACCGTGGGGTGCTGTTCCTCGACGAGGTCGCTGAGTTCGGGCCACGATCGCTGGAGGCACTGCGCACCCCGCTGGAAGACGGCGAGGTCCGGTTGGCCCGCCGAGACGGGGTGGTGCGATACCCGGCGCGGTGCCAGCTCGTGCTGGCGGCCAATCCGTGCCCCTGCGCTCCGCCTCACGAGCGGGACTGCATTTGTGCCCCGTCGGCCCGCAGGCGGTACCTGGGCCGGCTGTCCGGGCCACTGCTGGATCGGGTGGACCTGCGGGTGGCGATGCGTCCGGTGCAGGACATGGGTCAGGCCGACGCGGAACCGGAGGGCACCGCGGTGGTGCGCGAACGGGTCCTTCAGGCCCGTGCCGCTGCCCGTGCCAGGTGGGCAGGTACCGGTTGGAATACGAATGCCGAGGTGCCCGGTCCGGTGTTGCGGCGGCGGTTCCAGCTGCCGCGGGCGGTGACCGAACCGATCGCGGCAGCGTTGCATCGGGGCATGGTGACCGCCAGGGGAGCGGATCGCACTTTGCGATTGGCCTGGACGGTGGCTGACCTGGCCGGGCGGGACCGCCCGCTGCTCGAGGACGTGAGTGTCGCGATGGGGTTGCGGGATCGGAGGTCGGCGTGACACCGGGGGAGCGGGAGCTGCGCCGGGCCAGAGCTTACCTCAGTCGGGTGGCCGAGGCTCCTGCTCCCGCGCTGTCCGAGCTGATCACCGAGGCTGGCCCGGTGTCGGCGGCCCGGTTGGTAGCCGCGGGGAAGGCACCCCGTCGAGTGACTGCCGAGACCAGTGCCCGCCGAGCGGACGACCGGGCTGAGGCCGATCTCTGCGCGATCGCGGCACTCGGGGGCCGGCTGGTGACTCCCGAGGACGCTGAGTGGCCTGCTGAGGCGTTCACCTGTTTCGCCACGCCGACGGCTCAGATCGACGAGCGCTGGCGAGCCCCGTTGGCGCTGTGGGTGCGGGGTACGGGCCGCCTTGATGAGCTCGGCGAGCGGGCGGTGGCGTTGGTTGGGGCCAGGGCCGCGACTGGCTACGGGGAGCACGTCGCCGCCGAGTTCGGTTACGAACTTGCCGAGGGCGGCTTTGCGGTGGTCTCCGGCGCCGCATTTGGTATCGACGGTGCAGCGCATCGGGGTGCGCTGGCCGCTGAGGGCCGCACCGTGGCAGTGCAGGCCTGCGGGCTGGATCGGGCATACCCTGCCGGCCATCAGGGGCTGCTGGACCGGATCGCCCACGGGGGCGCGGTGGTCAGCGAGTACCCACCAGGTATCTGGCCCGCGCGGCACCGCTTTCTGGTTCGCAACCGCCTGATCGCCGCGCTCTCCGCTGGCACCGTCGTGGTGGAGGCAGGGGTGCGCAGCGGCGCCCGGCGCACTGCGGCCGCCGCAACGGCGCTGGGCCGGGTGGTGATGGCAGTGCCGGGTCCAGTCACGTCGGCGCTATCCGTGGGGTGTCACCTGCTGGTACGTGAGGAGCAGGCGGTACTGGTCACTCGGGCGGCAGAGGTGGTGGAGGCGGTGGGGCGGATCGGAGCGGACCTTGCGCCGCCGCTGATATCCCCCCGTCGGTGCACCGACGGGCTCAGTCCGGAGCTACTGGCGGTGTTCGAGGCGTTGCCCGCGCGGGCCGCCCGGCATCCCGAGCAGCTGGTGTGCGACTCCGGGGTACCGCTGCACCGGGTCCGCGCCGCGCTGCCGTTGCTGGAACTTCAGGGGCTGGTGGAGTGCGGGGTCAACGGTTGGCACCGGGCGCTGTCCGACGGTGCTCGATGACCCTTGCTCTGCATGTTCTCCATGATTGGGCGTGGCGGTGCTTGACCTGGTGCGGTCGGCAGCGCACTGTCCTGCCGGTGAGCGAGGGTCGGTCGGTACCCGACGTGTTGCCCGATGACCTGGCGGCGTGTCGGGATCGCTTCGCTGCCCATCTGAGATCTGTTCGTGGGCTGTCACCGCACACTGTGCGGGCGTACTGCGGCGACGTCACTGCTCTGCTGCATTACCTGGTGGATTCTGGCCGCGACGATCTCGCGGCGTTGGACCTCGCTCTGCTGCGCAGCTGGTTGGGGGCCCAGCACCAGGGTGGACACCGCCGTAGCACGCTCGCGCGGCGAGCCGCGGCAGCCCGCGCCTTCACTGCCTGGGCCACCCGCGCCGGTGTGCTGGGCAGCGACCCGGGGCCCCGGCTGGCCGCACCGCGGTCACCGCGAGCTCTGCCCGCGGTGCTGCACCCGGCACAGGCTGCCGCGGCGCTCGACGCCGCGCAACGTGGTGCCGCCGAGGCGGATCCGATCGCGTTGCGGGATCACGCCGTGGTGGAGCTGCTGTATGCGACCGGAATACGCGTTGCCGAGCTCTGCGGGCTTGACCTCGGGGACGTCGACGGGCAGCGGCGCCTGGTCCGGGTACTCGGCAAGGGCGCCAAGGAACGCGCAGTACCTTATGGGTTGCCTGCTGAACGCGCTTTGCTCCGCTGGCTCGAACAGGGGCGCCCGGCACTTGCGCATCCCCATTCAGCAGCGGCGGTGTTCCTCGGAGCACGCGGCGGACGGGTCGATCAGCGAATCATCCGGGCTGTGGTGCATGACGTGGTCGGTGCGGTGCCGGGCGCGCCGGACATGGGGCCGCACGGCCTGCGGCACAGCGCCGCGACCCACCTGCTGGAGGGGGGTGCAGATCTGCGCACCGTTCAGGAGTTACTCGGTCACGCTACGCTCGCCACCACGCAGCTCTACACGCACGTCACTGTCGAGAGGCTGAAGGCGATCCATGACCGGAGCCACCCCCGTTCCTGAGTGCTCCGGGGGTTGTGACCGCACCCTGACCGTCACCCCCTCCGCAGATTCCGGGACCTCCAACGGGCTTGCTGGGGCCAGAGTCGAGGAGGTGGAGGCCGGCATCCTCGCGCTGTGGCAGGCCTTTGGGCAGCAGCGCGATGCGGCTTTGCGGGAGCGGTTGGTTCTGCACTACGCGCCGTTGGTGAAGTACGTGGCGGGCCGGGTCGGAACCGGGCTGCCCGCCCATATCGACATCGCGGACTTGGTGCAGTCGGGCGTGTTCGGCCTGTGGGAGGCCATCGATCGGTTCGAGCCCGAGCGTGGTTTGAAGTTCGAGACTTACGCGATGCAACGGATCCGGGGGGCGATCCTGGATGAGCTGCGCGCTCAGGACTGGGTGCCTCGTGCGGTGCGCAGCCGGGCCCGGGAGGTGGAACGTGCGCTGGAACGTCTGGAGAGCCGGTTGCAGCGTTCGGCCACCGATGCCGAGGTGGCGGCCGAGCTCGGTATCACCGTTGCTGAACTGCGGGAGATCTATGCCCAACTCCAACTGACCAGTGTGATCGCGCTGGACGAACTCTTGGGGTGTGGTGGCATGTCGATCGCCGAGACGCTGCCCGATGACACTGTGGAGGAACCAGGTGCACTCCTTGAGTCGGTGGAGAGCAGGCGCCTGCTTGCCGAAGCGGTGTCGCAGCTCACCGACCGAGATCGCATGGTGGTCTCGCTCTACTACTTCGAGAACCTCACCCTCGCCGAGATCGGGCGGGTGCTCGGTGTCACCGAGTCCCGGGTATGCCAGCTGCACACCAGGGCGGTGTTCCGGCTCCGGAGCAAACTGCTGGAAGCTTGCTCCGGTTGATGCTGTGGGCGTGGTGGGGTCAGAACGGAGCTGGCGATCCGGCGGGCCATCGATCGGCAGCAGACGGACCCGCCCCGTGGTGAGCAGCCGCAACGGATCCAGGTATTCCCTGTCGTGTTCTGGGCCGCGCAGCAAGCCCCAGTCGCGCGGCACACCCCAGTCGCGCAGCAAACCGCAGTCGCGCAGCAAACCCCAGTCGCGCAGCAAACCCCAGTGCAGGCAGACCATGACGGGGCAGCCCGGGTGGCCGGGCGCAACGGTGCCGATCCGTTCACCCTTGGCTACCCGAGCGCCGGTAACGGTGGTTGGTGACACTGGTTCATACGTCGTGCGCAGCCCACCAGGATGATCCACCGACATCACACCGTGGCCGGCCACGGTTCCGGCGAACACCACCGTGCCGGCGCCGGCGGCGAGCACGGGAACACCGTCCACCGCGGCCAGGTCAACACCGAGATGCCCCGGCCCGTATCTGAACGTCGGCGGGTGGAAAGCCCGGACCACGGTGGGGAAACCGGGAAGCGGCCAGCTGAACCGCGGTCCGGGTTTGTCGCCGGCATCGTCGGGCCCGACCCGCGGCATCGGACCGGTCGGGGTCACCAGGGTGGTTGGGGGCACCGGACCGGCCTGGCTCGCCTGGCGGGTTGTGGTCAGGTGGTCGGTCCGTGTGGTCATGTCGGTCTGGGCCGTTTGCCCTCCGGGAAGGGCCGTTTGCCCTCCGGAGAGCATCGCCATGAGCATGGTGCAGATCAGGATTCGAGACACGCTGACAGCGTTACTGCGCCGAACCTGTTTGCCCAACGATGAGCACCACAGGTGGGGATAAGGCGGGGTGATGTGGACAACTGCGGGCTGTTGACCCACCTCAGCTGAGGTGGGGTGCGGGCACGTCGTACACTGCGGGGGCGGCTCGCATGCGGGTCGACTTCGCGTGCCAGCGCTGGGCCCTACCAGGGCCTCGGCGTCCGGCGGTCTTCGATGCGATCGTGATCGCACGGAGTCCGGTCGTCGGTCTGGTGCTAGGGCGGCGGTCCAACCCGGCCCGCCGCGACAACCGCATGAGCACGTCGGCGAGCCCGGCGTGCCGGACACATTGAGGTATGCACCGGCCATGGCCGTCGTCACCATGAAGCAGCTGCTCGACTCCGGCGTGCATTTCGGGCATCAGACTCGCCGTTGGAACCCGAAGATGAAGCGCTACATCTTCACCGAGCGTAACGGCATCTACATCATCGACCTGCAGCAGACGTTGACTTACATCGATCGGGCCTACGAGTTCATCAAACAGACCGTGGCCCACGGCGGTTCGATCCTGTTCATCGGCACGAAGAAGCAGGCCCAGGAAGCGATCTCGCATCACGCGCAGCGGGTCGGCATGCCGTTCGTGAACCACCGCTGGCTGGGTGGCATGCTCACAAACTTCTCCACCGTACACAAGCGTCTGCAGCGTCTCAAGGAACTTGAGTCCATGGAGCAGACCGGCGGTTTTTCCGGCCTGACCAAGAAAGAGATTCTGATGCGCACCCGGGAGAAGGACAAACTGGAGAAGACCCTGGGTGGTATTCGGGACATGCAGCGTGTGCCCAGCGCAGTGTGGATTGTGGACACCAAGAAAGAGCAGATCGCCGTCGGGGAGGCCCGCAAGCTCGGCATCCCGGTGGTGGCCATCTTGGATACCAACTGCGACCCCGATGAGGTCGACTACCCCATTCCGGGCAACGATGATGCGATCCGCTCCGCGGCATTGCTCACCAGGGTGGTGGCTGACGCGACTGCCGCCGGACTGATGTCGCGGGCCGGACGCTCGGCCGGGACCGACGGCTCGGACAAGCCCGTGGTCGGTGTCGACCAGCCGCTGGCCGAGTGGGAGCAGGAGCTGATGGTCTCGAGTGGCCCCGCCCCTAGCGACCCTGTCTCTAGCGACCCTGTCTCCGGCAACAGCGACCCCGTCTCCGGCAGCGCTGCGGAGCAGGAACCTGAATCACAGCCGGCCGAACCGGTGGTCGTCACCAACGGCATACCACAGGCCTAAGAGCGCAGCGGTAACCAACCCGATCCAACGACGAACTCCAGGACGGTAGAGCTACGATGGCGAATTACTCCGCCGCCGATGTCAAGCGTATCCGGGACCTGACAGGTTCTGGGATGATGGACTGCAAGAAGGCATTGGAAGAATCTGATGGCGATTTCGACCGGGCGGTCGAACTGTTGCGCATCAAAGGTGCGAAAGACGTCGGCAAGCGGGCGGAGCGCACCACCACCAACGGGCTGGTGGCCGCCGAGGGCGGCGTGCTGATCGAGCTCAACTGCGAAACCGACTTCGTGGCCAAGGGTGCCGACTTCCAGGAGCTCGCCGCCAAGATTGTTGCAGCCGCGATCCAAACCCGGTCCGCCGATGCTGAGATGCTCGCTCAGGCGCAGCTCGATGGTGGCACGGTCGATGACGCGGTGCAGGCTGTCTCGGCCAAGATCGGCGAGAAGCTGCAGCTGCGCCGGGCGGTGTCATTCGACGGTGCGGTGGCCACCTACTTGCACCGCCGCGCCTCCGACCTGCCTCCTGCGGTAGGCGTGCTGGTCGAGTACGACGGTGGTTCGCCCGAAATGGCGCGTGCTGTGGCGATGCAGGTGGCCGCGATGAAGCCGCGCTACGTCACTCGGGACGAGGTACCCGACGACGTGCTGGCTGGTGAGCGGCGCGTCGCCGAAGAGACCGCGCGTGCGGACGGCAAGCCCGAGCAGGCCTTAGCGAAGATCGTCGAAGGTCGGCTCAACGGCTTCTTCAAGGACACCGTGCTGCTGGAGCAGTCTTCCGTGCAGGACTCCAAGAAGACTGTCAAAGCCTTGTTGGACGAGGCCGGAGTGACGGTGCGCCGGTTCGCCCGCTTCGAGGTCGGTCAGGCCTGACCCAGCATGAACGCCGACCGGCTGGTAGGTCCCGGATACCGCAGAGTGCTCCTCAAACTCGGCGGGGAGATGTTTGGCGGCGGTGGCGTCGGGGTGGACCCCGAGGTGGTGAAGGCAGTCGCGCGGCAGATCGCTGAAGTGGTCGCTGGTGGGGTGCAGATGGCCGTGGTGATCGGTGGGGGGAACTTCTTCCGGGGCGAGGAACTTCAGCTGGGCGGGATGGAGCGCTCCCGCGCGGACTACATGGGAATGCTCGGTACAGTGATGAACTGCCTGGCCCTGCAGGACTTCTTGGAGCGTGAGCACAAGATCGACACCCGCGTGCAGACGGCCATCACGATGGGTCAGGTCGCTGAGCCCTACATTCCGCGCCGGGCCATCCGGCATCTCGAGAAGGGCCGGGTGGTGATCTTCGGGGCTGGAGTGGGGATGCCCTACTTCTCCACCGACACCACTGGTGCCCAGCGGGCGCTGGAGATTGGTGGTGAGGTCCTGCTGATGGGCAAGGCGGTCGACGGGGTGTACACCGCCGACCCCAAGACCGATCCCGGGGCCACGATGTTCACCCACATCACTTCCCGTGAGGTGCTTGAGCGCGGACTCAAGGTGGCGGATGCGACCGCCTTCAGCCTGTGCATGGACAACAAGCTGCCGATCATCGTGTTCAATCTGCTCACCGAGGGCAATATTGCTCGTGCGGTGCGCGGTGAGCCCATCGGGACGCTGGTCAGCTCTTCGGCATCAGGCTAGGACTAAGGAGTAACCGTGATCGACGAGACCCTCTTCGACGCCGAGGAAAAGATGGAGAAGGCCGTGTCGGTGGCCAAGGAGGACCTCGCCACGGTGCGTACCGGCCGGGCCAGCCCCTCGATGTTCTCCAAGATCGTCGTAGATTACTACGGCGCGGCCACCCCCTTGATCCAGCTGGCCAGCGTGACGGTCCCGGAGGCCCGGATGGCCGTGATCAAGCCCTATGATCCCAGCCAGCTCAGGACGATGGAAAAGGCGATTCGGGACTCCGACCTGGGCGTCAACCCCACCAATGACGGCTTGATCATCCGGGTGGTCATCCCGCACCTGTCCCAGGAACGTCGCCGGGATCTGGTGAAAGTCGCGCATACCAAAGGCGAGGACGCCAAGGTGTCCATTCGCAATGTCCGCCGCCGGGCCAAGGAACAGCTCATCCGGATCGGTCGCGACGGCGAGGCCGGCGAGGATGACGTGACGCGCGCAGAGAAGGAACTCGAGGTCATCACTCACCGGTATGTGGGGCAGATCGACGAGCTCGTCAAGCACAAGGAATCTGAACTGCTCGAGGTCTGAGTGTCTGCCAGCAGACTGCCCGAGCATCCCACTCCGCCCGAGCCCCCTACTCCCGCTGTGCACCCGGTGCAGCGCCCCGGCGCCATACGCGCGGGCCGGAACCTGTGGGCCGCGATCGCCGTCGGGCTTCTGCTGGGTGCCGCTGTGCTGGTGGCGCTGTTGACCGTGCGCCAGGTGTTCATCGGGATCGTGGCTGCCGCGGTGGCGGTGTCCAGCTGGGAGCTGGCCGGGGCCTTGCGGCGAGCCGGTATCCGGGTCGCGCTGGCGCCGGTGCTTGTCGGCGGCCAGGCGATGGTGTGGCTTGCCTGGCCGTTCGGTCGGGACGGAATACTCGTCCCGTTCGTGATCACTGTGCTGGCCTGCTTGCTGTGGCGTTTCCCCAGGGGTGCTGCTGGATATGTTCGGGACGTCACTGCGTCGGTGTTCAGCGCGGCTTACGTGCCTGGCTTTGCCGCTTTCGCAACGCTGTTGGTGGTGCCCATTGATGGTGCGGCGCGCGCCCTGTGCCTGATGCTCGCCGGAGTGGCATCGGACGTCGGAGGTTACGCCACGGGCGTGTGGGGTGGGCGGCACCTGATGGCACCCACGATTAGCCCGAAGAAGTCCTGGGAGGGATTCATCGGATCGCTGGTGGCGGGGATTGCCGCGGGTGGCGTGTCGGTGACCTACCTGCTGGGCGGCCAGCTGTGGCAGGGGGTGCTCTTCGGTGGGGCAATCGTGTTCACCGCTACTGGAGGGGATCTGGTCGAGTCACTGATCAAGCGGGATCTCGGCGTCAAGGACATGGCTACCACGCTGCCCGGCCACGGTGGGTTGATGGACCGGATGGACTCCCTGCTGCCTTCGGCGGTCGTGTCCTGGCTGCTGCTGAGCCTGCTCATCCCGGTCGGCGGCTGAGTCGGCGGGTGCAGTGGTGACCGATCCGGGTGTGCTGGCCAGCCCCAACATCTGGAACTGGCCCGAGGTCTACGAGCGGGAGAACCAGGCGGTCGACGCTGACGGGGCGTTGTGGGCCGCCTTGGCAGACCGGGCCGACTGGGCTGGCGCCGACATCGTCGACGTTGGCTGCGGGGATGGGTTTCACTTGCCCCGGTTTGCTGAGCGGGCGGCCAGCGTGGTCGGAGTGGAGCCACACCCCCCGCTGGTGATCCGAGCCCGCCGGCGGGTTCGCGACCTGCCGAACGTCAGGGTGCTCGCCGGTTGTGCCCAACGGCTGCCGTTGCCCGACGCCAGCGCCGATCTGGTGCATGCCCGCGTCGCCTACTTCTTCGGTTCGGGCTGCGAACGGGGGCTGGCCGAGGCGCGGCGGGTGCTGCGCCCTGGCGGGACGCTGGCCGTCATCGACCTGGACGGCACGCACGCCCCCTATGGGGAGTGGCTGTGCGCGGCGGCACCACGGTACCGACCGGCGGCGGTCGAGGCGTTCTTCGCCGCCCAGGGCTTCGACTGCCGCCGGGTGGACACCGTCTGGCGGTTCCACGACCGGGATGCCCTGAAGAGCGTGCTGCGCATCGAGTTCACTCCAGAGGTGGCTGCCCGGGCGATCGCCCAGACCTGCGGGCTGACCATTCCGGTCCGCTACCGTCTGCACCTGCGTCGCGAGCCCGGTGCCGGCCTGCAACACTGGAAGCCGACATGACAACATCGCTGCCCCTGGTGTTCGAGGCCCCGCGTCGGGACATGCCGCCGCGGCACCTCGCTGACCTCGACCGCGACCAGCGCCGCGCCGTGGTGACCGAGCTGGGCGAGCCGGTGTTTCGCGCCGATCAGCTGGCCCGGCACTACTTCGCGCGGCTGAGCACCGATCCGGCTGCGATGACCGATCTCCCTGCGTCAAGCCGGGACCGGCTCGTTGCCGCGCTGCTGCCCGAGCTGGCCACCTTGGTGCGGCACGTCAGCTGCGACGGCGGCACCACCCGCAAGACGCTGTGGCGTGCGGCGGACGGGGCGCTCACCGAAAGTGTGCTGATGCGCTACCCGGACCGGGCCACGGTGTGCATCTCCAGCCAGGCTGGCTGCGGGATGGCGTGCCCGTTCTGCGCTACCGGGCAGGGTGGGCTGACCCGTAACCTGTCCACTGCGGAGATCGTCGACCAGGTGCGCGCAGCCGCGGCCGCGATGCGCGACGGCGAGCTGGCCGGCGGACCCGGCCGGTTGTCGAATGTGGTGTTCATGGGTATGGGCGAGCCGCTGGCCAACTACCCGCGGGTGGTCGCCGCCGTGCGCCGGATCATCAACCCCGCGCCGGACGGGTTGGGCATATCCCAGCGGTCGGTGACGGTGTCCACGGTGGGCCTGGTCCCGGCGATCCGGCGGCTGGCCGCCGAAGGGCTGCAGGTCACGCTCGCGGTGTCGCTGCACACCCCGGACGACGAGTTGCGTGACACCCTCGTCCCGGTGAACCGCCGGTGGAAGGTGGCCGAGGTGCTCGACGCCGCACGACACTACGCGGACACCACCGGGCGCCGGGTATCCATCGAATACGCGCTGATCCGGGACGTCAACGACCACCCGTGGCGGGCTGAGCTGCTTGGCCGGCTCCTGCGGGAACGGCTCGGCGCCCTGGTGCACGTGAACCTCATTCCGCTCAACCCCACCCCGGGCAGCGAATGGGACGCCAGCCCCCTGCCCGTGCAGGAGGAGTTTGTGGCGCGGGTCCGCGCGGCGGGCGTGGCCTGCACCGTCCGGGACACCCGCGGCCGCGAGATCGCCGCCGCCTGCGGCCAGCTCGCAGCAGCTCCGCTCGACGGCATCCGGGAACGCACAGCGGCGACGTCCACGCGCCTGAGTATTGAGGAGATCGTCGAGCACCGCGATGTCGATCGACGGTAACGGGTTCACGCTGCGTCAACGGTTGTTGCGCTGACCGTCGATGAGTTCGGGATGACCTCACCCCGCTCGCGCATCAACTCCAGGTGACCGCGCATCGCCTCCTTCATCTCCGACAGGGTTTCCTCCTCCGTGTCGCCGAGGGCGACGCAGCCAGGGAGGTCGGGGCTCCACGCACCGTAGCCGCCGTCGTCCGCTCGCTCGCTCGATGATGATTGCGTAGGTACTCACCGCGGCCTCCTGTTGATTCCCGCCTGTTTGAGGATGCTGCGCTCGTGCCGATGGGCAAGTCCCGGCTCAGCTTGCCGGGCACAGAAACCACGATCATGACCGTAGTGCCGCCCTGATGTGGGCCACCACCGCCTGCCGGCGGGACGGTGTTCACCCGCGCCTACCTCATCGCCTGCTGAGGCCGCGCTCGGTTGGCAGGGGCAGGGGCGCGCGCACTACACAAGTTGGTGGTGCGCAGGCGGGGTGACGGGCAGAGGGTGGCTGACCGCCAGCGAACGTCGTATCGATCGACGTTCATGACCTACTTCAGGAGGTCTGCGTCCGGGAAGCTCCCACCTACCCCACTCCGGGCAGTCAATGGGACGTTAGCCCACTGCCCGTGCAGGACGAGTTCGTGGCGCGGGTCCGGGCGGCGGGCGTGGCCTGCACCGTCCGGGACACCCGAGGCCGTGAGATCGTCGCCGCCTGTGGCCAGCGCGCGACAGCTCCGTAGTGATCTTGCGCGAGTGTGCGGATATGCTGAGATTCGCTGCATAATGCTGCAATGTCCACGTCGATCACCATCCGCAACGTGCCTGACGACGTCCGCGACGAGTTGGCAAGCCGCGCCGCGCGTGCCGGGCGCTTCCTGCAAAAGCACCTGCGTAGCGAGCTGATCGAGCTCACCCGCCAACCCTCGGTCGAGCAACTCCTCGAACGTGTCGGGAACGTAAGGCAACCACGTCCACCCGGCTGAGCATCAAGGAGATCCTCGAGCACCATGACGCTGATCGTCGATGACGCTGGTTATCGACGCGGGCGCCCCAGCTCCCACACCCCGACCCCACCGCATTCAGCGCAACTACGCCGGTGCCGACCCCACGCAGGACCTGGTCGCGGCGTTCCGCGACTGCATCCCTCGGTTAGAGTATCTGGCCGACCTCTGCCCGGCAGTTGAGCCCGCACTGGTCGCGGAGGCGCAGAACGACGCCTGCGGCCAACCTGAGATCACCGACCACGATGGGTTCAGTCGTCCATAATTTTTCGCGTGGGTCTCGTGCCGCTTGTGGGTGACACCGCCGCTGGTGGGCGAGACGGGATTTTCGTTAGTTACAGCCACCACGATGCCGTGTGGGCGCAGCGGTTCAGGAAGGTACTGAAGCCGCTGGTGCGCAGCAAACGGCTGTGGCTGTGGGTTGATACCGATATCCCGGTCGGGGATCAGTGGCATCCCGACATCCGTCGGGCGATCGGGCGGAGCAGCGTGGCGTTACTCCTGGTCAGCGCTGATTTCCTGGACTCCGATTTCATCATGGACGAGGAGCTGCCGGCGCTGATCAGGCAGGGCGTGCGGCTCGCGCCGGTGCTGGTGGGTGACTGCTTGTGGAAGCACGTGCCCGAACTGGCACAGGTCGAATGGTTGCACAGCGATAGCGCGCTGAATCTCGTCGCCAACAAGCCTGGCCAGCGAGACCGGCGGCTGCGGGAGATCTGCGACCGGCTCATCGCGATGATGCCAGACGCGCGGGAGAGTCGCTCCCAGGACCACGACCCGCCTCCGCTCCCCGCCGACAGCGTTCTTGGCTACGACCCGCTTCCGCTCCCCGCCGACAGCGTTCTTGGCTACGACCGCTCTGTGCTGGCCACCGACAGCAAGATCACCTACCAGCAGGCTATCAACAGTGGTCACGATGAGGTAATACCCGTGACGGCGGTCCACCTGGGGGTGCTGCTCGCCGAGCAGCGCGATCCTGCTGGTGCCCGGGATGTCTACCAGTGGGCTATCAACAGTGGACATGTCACGTGGGCGCCTATGGCGGCGGTCTATCTGGGGGTGTTGCTTGTTGAGCAGGGTGATCCTGTTGGTGCCCGGGCTGCCTATCAACGGGCTATCAGCAGCCGTCATGCTGACTGGGCGCCGATGGCGGCGGTTCACGCGGGGTTGTTGCTCGCCCAGCACGGCGATCCTGCTGGTGCCCGGGATGTCTACCAGTGGGCTATCAACAGTGGACATGTCACGTGGGCGCCTATGGCGGCGGTCCACCTGGGGATGTTGCTCGCCGATTAGGATGGGTCCTGCTGGCCCCGACATACACGCAGAAGAGGAACGCCTAGCCAGGTTCCCAAAGTACCACGTAACGCGATTCTACGATTACCCAACAATTTTTGAGGCCATCCCGGGGAGCTTGCCAGAAGCGCAGGATTGTTGTTTTCGGATCGATTGTCGTCTTCGGTGTTCTTGGAGTCAGAGTGGTGTTGCTATCAGATGGGGTATGCTCGATGCGGGGCAGCCGGTTTTGGCTGAGCCGGGTGTGGTGGCGTGCCGACAGCTCGGTCTTCCCCTGACGGGGAGCCGTCATTGTGACGCCGGGAGAAGCAAACGGGCTGCGCCAGCGAAATCTTTCGCTGGCGCGTACTTCTGTTGCCCGAGCAGGTCAAGAGTCCGGTGCAGGTCGGCGATAATCCGACCGGAGCCTTGAACCTCCTGTATTCCGTGAATGGCGTCACTGGTGACGCTGATGGCCTCGTCGAGCTGGCCGCGTTGGGTCAAGATCGAAGCCAAGCCAACGGTGTACGCGATGTGGTTGCGGGGGAAGGCGTCGGCGTCACTGCTGGCCAGCGCGGCCCGGGCGGCTAGCTCGGCGGATTTACCGTTGCGGGTGGCCAACGCCACCCGGGTCTCGTGCCGCGCGAGATTGGCTGGTCCCCAGAAGTCCAACCAAAAGGGTTCATCTCCCTGCCTGCCGTGGTCGAGCCACTGGCGGGCCTGGCTGATTGCGGACACGGTGGCCGCGCGATCGCCTATGTGGGCGTGCCCGACGGCTTCCCGCGCGGCGAGCAGAGACAGCAGGGTCGGTGACGGCGGCTGACCTTCCTGCGCGGCGGTTCTCGCCGCGTGAACAAGGCCCACCGTCTCCCGGCCCCCACCCGGGGTGTTGCTGGCTTGTAGCGACATCGACGCCAATGCCGTCACCCGAGCGTCGGTAATACCGGACAGATCAGCAGCATGGCACGTTTCCAGCCACCAGTGCCGCGCCTTCTGCTGCCAGCCAGCATCGTAGGCTAGCCACCCCGCATACTCCATGGTCGCCGCTGTGACGCCCTGTAGCTCGCGTCCGACCGCGGGTAAGTAGCTCCCCCGGCGCAGCGCGTCCTGCAGCCGTTGCGCCATCGCCTCCGCCACCTGGTAGACGGCGGCACCCCCATGACACTGATCGAGCTCTTCGAGACGGTGTAACGCCGTCCAGCACTGGGCGGCCTGGGCGGCATCGATCCGTCCAGGGGTGGCGATGTCCCGCGGCAGCAGCACGGCCATGACGAGACCCGCGGCCCCACCGAAGACATCGCGTCGGTCCACGCCATCCAGGATAGGCGTCTGGTCGAGGTGACTCGAGACACCCAGCAGCGCGGCGGGCGGTGCTCCCAGCGCGTTCGCGATGTCGGCCAGGATCACCGTGTCCTGCGCGGCGCGGCTCACGCCACGCTCCAGGCGGGAGATCGTCGACTGGGAGTAACCCGACTGGTCGGCAAGGTCTTGCTGCGTCCACTCGATTGCTTGGCGCATCAGGCGGATGAGTGCTCCGGTCTCGCCCGCCGCTACCGCAGCCCGGCCTTGCGGTGAGAGGAGCACCGCGACGACGGCACGCGCGTGGTCCATGACCCTCCCCATCGTCTTATTACCGGCGCGCTCAACCGTGTGTCGCCCGCCACGATCATGGGACCGCCCCGAGCGGTTTTCTGCCACGAGGATGGGACCACCTGGTTGCCAGTGATGGGACCACCCGGCGTGTCGCGCCGTGGGGGTTGATTGCTTCCGATATCCGATCTGTCCATGTCATGCGACGTGGGGGTTCGGTAGATGGTGTTCCGGGAGGTCTCGGTGATTGAGGTGCGTGAGGTGCTGCGGGGGTGGCTGGGTGGTGCGGGGTTGCGCACGGTGGCCGGGCAGGCGGGGGTGGATCGCAAGACCGCCCGCCGGTATGTGGCTGCCGCTGAGGCGGCTGGGGTGTGTCGTGAGGGTGGCCTGGGCCAGCTGACGGATGAGGTGATCGGGCAGGTGGTGGTGGCTGTGCGGCCGGTCCGTACCGGTGGGCACGGCCCAGCCTGGGAGGCGTTGGAGGCCGAGCGAGTGCAGATCAGCGAGTGGGTCGGCAAAGACCTGACGGTGGTCAAGATCGCTGATCTGCTCGCGCGACGGGGTGTGTTGGTGCCCTACCGTACGTTGCACCGGTTCTGCACCCAGCGGTGCGGGTTCGGTGGTGGTGGGGCCACCACGGTGCGGGTCGCCGACGGTGAGCCTGGAGTGGAGTGCCAGATCGATTTCGCCAAGATGGGCCTGGTGTATGACCCGGGTGCGGGCCGGCGGCGGGTGGCGCATGCGTTGATCTTCACTGCAGTCTGCTCACGGCACATGTTCGTGTGGTTGACCTTCTCCCAGACCCTGGCGGCGGTGATTGAGGGGTGCGAGGCGGCGTGGCGGTTTTTCGGTGGTGTGTTCCGGGTGCTGGTCCCGGACAACGCCGCAGCGATCGTCGCTAAGGCGGATGCGGTCAACCCGCGGTTCACCATCGGGTGGCTGGACTACACCCAGCACTGCGGGTTCTCCACCGATGCCGCGAGGGTCCGCAGCCCGAAGGACAAGCCCCGGGTGGAGCGCGCTGTGCAGTACGTGCGGGGCAGCTTCTTCGCTGGTGAGGACTTCGTGGACCTGGCTGATGCCCAGGTCCGGGTGGAGAAGTGGTGCCGTGAGACCGCCGGGGGGCGCATCCACGGCACCACCGCGGCCCGGCCGGCCGAGGTGTTCGCCGAGCACGAGGCCCCCGCGCTGCTCCCCGTGCCCGAGGCCTATGACGTGCCGATCTTCACCCGGGTCAAGGTGCACCGCGATTTCCACATTGAGGTCGGCAAGGCGCTGTACTCGGCACCGAGGGCCTACCTCGGAGCCCACGTCGACGTTCGCGCCGATTCGGCCCTGGTCAAGCTCTTCCACTGTGGGCAGCTGGTCAAGGTGCACCCCCGGCAACGCCCCGGTGGCCGGGTCACCGACCCTGAGGACCTGCCCGAGCACAAGGCCGGCTACGCCCTGCGCGACCTCGACCGGCTCATCGCCGCCGCCCGCAAACACGGCCCCGACGTGGGGATCTACGCACAGCGGCTGCTCGACGACACGTTGCCCTGGACCAGGATGCGCCAGGTCTACCGGCTGCTCGCCCTCGCGCGGCGCTACGGCGACACCCCGGTCAACACCGCCTGCGGCCGCGCGCTGGGACTTGACGTCGTGTCCGTCACCAAGATCGCGTCGATGCTGGAGGCGGCATCGGAGAACACCCCACCACCGCCACCGCGCCCCGTGACGGTGCCCGTGACCCGCTTCGCCCGCGACCCCACCGAGTACACCCCGGCACGCCCCATACCCACCCCCCTCACCGGTGACCAGGAGCTGCGGTGATGGCCACAACCACCCTGACCGACCCGGTCAGCCCCGAGCTGCGCACCATCCTGCGCGCCCTCAAGCTCGGCAAACTGCTCGATACCCTGCCCGAGCGGATCACCCTGGCCAAACAGCACCACCTACCCCACGCCGACTTCCTGGAACTCGTCCTCGCCGACGAGGTCACCCGACGCGACACCAACTCCGCCGCATTACGCGCGCGGGCCGCCGGCCTCGATCCCGGGATGCGCCTGGAGACCTGGGACACCACCGCGGCGGTGCGCTACGACCAGCAACTCTGGGCCGAGCTCACCAGTCTGCGGTTCCTCGACGGACCCCACGGGGCTCTGCTGCTGGGCCCGGTCGGGGTCGGCAAGACACACCTGGCCACCGCCCTCGGGCACATCGCCATACGCCGACGGCACAGCGTGCACATGGCCCGCGCCGACAAGCTATTCAAACGCCTCAAAGCCGCTCGACTGGACAACAGCGTCGAGGCTGAGATGCGCCGCCTCGCCCACGTGCAACTGCTGATCCTGGATGATTTCGCCCTCCAACCGCTAGACGCCACCGAAACCACCGACTTCTATGAACTGATCGTGGAACGCCATCGCAAGACCGCCACCGTGCTCACCTCAAACCGCGAGCCCAGCGAATGGCTGGCCATGATGGCCGACCCACTGCTCGCCCAATCCGCCGTCGACCGGCTCGTCTCCACCGCCCACGAACTCATCATTGAAGGCGACTCTTACCGACGCCGCCAAAAACCCAGCAACCACACGAAAACCCCCACCAACTGAACCAGCGATGGGCGGACTTGTCTGCTGGCGCGAGAGAATCGTGAGCTGCACCACGCGAACAAGATCGTGAAGGTATCGGTTCCCTCCGCGAGGGAACCGATACCTTCAAAAACCACGGCTGGGCAAAGACACCTTCACTGTGCGTCTGAGAGAACTATTCGCCTGGTCAGCGCGGTGCGCGGCAAGACAGCGGGACGACGGCGTCCACGCCGCTGACGTGGTGACACGCCCGTTCATCACCCTCGACGTTCTCCCACCGAATCGCCGACTGGACAACGAGCATCTCAAAAAAAACCACTCTCACCCTCGACGCGATTGAACAGAGGACTGCATCAACGACCATACGGTACCACTGGGACGAAGGGGAAAGCAAACACGTGCACCATTCCGGCGCCAGCACCCGTCGTTCCGACTCGCCCCGCACTTGCTCGAATCCTGCATCAATGCCTCGATCGGTACCGTCGGCGACGCACCCGGCAACGTACTGACGGAGCCCATGATAGGCTTGCGCAAGACCCCGGTTGATAAAACCCCGCAGCCCGTGGCATACTATTCAAGAAGTCGACGTCGCCACCACGACATACGCGGATTGACACAACAACCGTCGACTACGCAGAACCTGCGGAAACAGACCACCGGCCGGGTACGAGACCCTGGACGATCTGATCAGTCCAGTCGCCTGACCCCAGCAACGAGTCTCTACCGAGCCCGAGGTAGTTCACGCACCGGCGTGTCAGTCGACCAACAGAACGGAGACCACCATGATCACCGACCAGACCCGGTGGTCCCTAGGTCGTGGCAAACCGCTGGTCCCATCACGCTGGCAGGCGACACCGTGTGCTGCGCGTCGTGCACTGTACCGGCCAGTCACACCCGCCACGCGATAGTCAGAGACGGGTCGGAGCCAGCGGTGATGTCCACCGCAAGGCCATAGTTGCGGCATGTCATCGCCAGCGCGTCTCAGCCCCACCACCGCCTACCGCGTGAGCTGCTGGTTCGCTACTGCCCCGGCGTGGCTGGACCGCCGCGAGCGCGGTGTTCGACCTGCTCGGGGAGTTGCTGAGATGACCGGTCAGGCGTGCCTGCCAGCGGAGGTGCCCTCGTGAGCGCGCTGCTGCGGTGGGGTTACTCGCCGCTGGATCGGCGCCATCACGCTGTCGATGAGTCGCGCGAGCACCCCAGAGGCGCGCTGCGGACCGAGTGCGGTCACCTGCTGATCCTGTCCGCTTGGCTAAGCGAGGAGCCCGCCGGGCGGACGTGCGGCGCCTGCGCCGAGATCCAGGCGGACCGCGCGGTGACCCGCCAGGTACCGCAGCAGCCAGGCGGTGCCCGGTGAGTGGGTACCTGGCGTCCTACGCCGAGCCACCCAGGCTCGCTCGGACCCGACCCCCCAGGCCCGGCCGGCCGTTGGTTGAGCCCTAGCCCCGTGTGCGCTCCCGGCGGCCGGCCGGCTCCACAACTGAACAGGTGGTCGACCTCGCGGTAACGACGAGGGGCTGAGTACCCGGCGAGGACAGGGTGCGCGCCATCCCCCAATACCCCTCGTGACCACTCCCGGGCAGCACACAGTAATCATAGAAATGACAGGCAGACACAGCATCGCAATGCGGCGTCAGGCACGCGCCCTGGAGATTGTGGACGTGCCCAGCGTGACGCACCTCCTACCGCCCGAGGCACTCGACGCAGGCAAGATGGCACCGGGCAGCTACGTCGCGGTCTGCGGCAGCAGGGTGATCCCGGCGCCGATGGTGGAGTCCGGTAACGGCTCTTACTGTCAGGCCGTCGTGCGCTCCCCACTCAGAGGGGCCGGGATGCGCGAGCCCTCACCCAGACCTGGACTGGGCTGGCCCCCAGCTTGCCCCCGCTGTCGACGGCGACCCTGTGACCACGGTGGCCCAGTGCGATGTAGGTGGAGACGGTCAGGCCACCAAGCCTGAGCGACGACGATGCGGCCGTCACGGTGACGATGGCAGGCCAGGTTCCGCTAATGATCGCTGAAAGTGAGGCGTGGCCGTACATGACTTTACGGCCACGCCTCACTTTCAGCGATCATGCTTCGGCTCGTGCCGTGGTGGGTGGTGCCCAGCACACGGAAGTGATGCCGCCGCCCCGGCCACCGCCAGCAGTGGCGGGGGCGTGCACGCAACGAAGAACGGGCAACAGGTACGGGAGGACGTGGCTTGGTACGGGGGACACTGAAACCTGTGCAGCTTCCTGTCATGCCACCCGTTGCGCCGATGCTGGCCACGCCGGCGACCGGGATCCCCGCCGGTCAGCACTACGAACCGAAATGGGACGGCTTCAGGTCCATTATCTTTCGCGACGGTGATGAGGTCGTGATCGGCAGTCGCAATGAGCGGCCGATGACCCGTTATTTCCCCGAGGTCGTCGCGGCGGTCCTGGCGAGCTTCCCGTCCCGCGCGGTGATTGATGGCGAGATCGTCATCACCGATCGGGAACGCAACGCCCTCGACTTCGAGGCGCTGCAGCAGCGCATCCACCCAGCCCTCAGCCGGATCACGCTGCTCGCCGAGCAGACCCCGGCCAGCTTTGTCGCGTTTGACCTGCTTGCCCTGGGCGACGACGATCTCACCCCACGACCGTTCGCTGAGCGGCGGGGAGCGCTGGAGCAAGCCCTTGCCGGCGCACCGGTGTACGTCACACCGGCCACCCGTGACCAGGAGCTCGCCCGCCGGTGGTTCGACCAGTTCGAGGGGGCCGGGCTGGACGGGCTGATCGCCAAGCGGCTCGACCTGCGCTACCAGCCCGGCAAACGGGTGATGACCAAGATCAAACATGAGCGCACGGCTGACTGTGTCGTCGCGGGCTACCGGGTGCACAAGTCCGGTCCGGACGCGCTTGGCTCGCTGCTACTCGGTCTGTATGACGACCGGGGGGTTCTGGTGTCGGTGGGCGTAGTCGGAGCGTTCCCGATGGCCCGGCGCCGGGAACTGCTCACCGAGCTGCAGCCACTCGTCACGAGTTTCGACGATCACCCGTGGGCCTGGGCCCGGCAGCAGGCAGGGGAGCGCACCCCGCGTAACTCCGAGACCAGTCGCTGGAACGCCGGCAGGGACCTCTCGTTCATTCCGCTGCGGCCCGAGCGCGTCGTCGAGGTCCGCTACGGCTCCATGGAAGGCGTGCGGTTCCGGCACGCCACCCAGTTCGTCCGCTGGCGTGCCGACCGCGAACCGCGTTCCTGCACCTACGGCCAGCTTGAGCGCCCCGTACACTGCACCCTCGCCGACGTCCTCGGGAGCGCGTGACTCAGCGCCTGGCTTTGCGGGCCTTCAGGTGGCTACCGATTAGCATCACCACAAGGAGCGTGCCGAGGCCGATCAGGTAGCCGTTCTCCACGTGGCTGTGGTGGTTGCCGATGAGCATCGCGAACAACGCCAGCGCGGTGAACCACCCCGCGAGCGGACCGGCCAAGGGAAAGTTACCGTGCCAGCCCCAGTCAGCTGACGGCTCCCGGTCCGGGTCCACGTCGAACGGGTCCGCACCGTGCCCAGAGTGCTGCACTGAGTGCTGGTCGGCCACAGCGCCATCCTCGCATACGGTCGTTGGGCAGGCCGAACCCGCGCCGGTCCGGCCTGCCCAACGGGGTGGTCGCTAGCGCCAGACTGCCCGACGCCCGGCGACGAGCCGGTAGATCCCCAGCAGGATGAGCGATCCGATGATCGCGACGATCCAGGTTCGGAGGTTCCAGAACGACCCGAGCCCGATTCCGAAAAAGCGGCTGCCGAGGAACCCGCCTATCACGGCCCCGACGATGCCCAACAACATGGTGACGATGATTCCGCCTGGGTCGTCACCCGGCATGATCAACTTTGCGATAGCGCCGGCGAGTAGACCCAGCACGATCCATCCGAGAAATCCCATGCCCCCAACTCCCTCCCTTAGTGCCTGGCACACCCAGTGTGGGCCGTGGAAGCCTGTCGTGCACGCGGAACGGCACTCCCGTCGGGAACAATGACCTGGATGGACCTATCGGATAAGCCACGCTCGGTACTGCTGCTGGGCAGTACCGGGTCGATCGGCGTCCAGGCACTGGACGTGATACAGCGCAACCCGCAACGCTTCAGCGTGGCCGGGCTGGCCGCCGGCGGGGCTGATCCGCAGGCCCTGGCCGCGCAGGTGCTGCAGACCGGTGCACCCGCCGTCGCGCTCGCTCGCCCGCGGGCCGTGCAGGACTTGCAGTTGGCGCTGTTTGCTGAGGCGCAGCGGCGTGGGTACGACCGGGGCGACTACCGGATGCCCCGGATCCTGGCCGGTCCCGACGCGGTGGCCGAGCTGGTCGCGACCCAGCCCGCCGACGTGGTCCTCAATGGCGTGACCGGTTCCCGGGGCCTGGCTCCGACGCTGGCTGCGCTGCGCAGCGGCGCCACCCTGGCCCTGGCGAACAAGGAGTCCCTGGTGGCCGGCGGTACTCTCGTCACTGGTGCAGCCGCGCCCGGGCAGATCGTGCCGGTGGACTCCGAGCACTCCGCACTCGCCCAATGCCTGCGGGCGGGAACCGCTGGTGAGGTGTCCCGGTTGGTGCTCACCGCCTCTGGTGGGCCATTCCGCGGGCGGTGCCGTGACCAGCTCGAGGAGGTCACCGCCGAGCAGGCCCTGGCGCACCCGACGTGGCGGATGGGGCCGGTGGTGACGGTGAACTCGGCTACCCTGGTGAACAAGGGTCTGGAGCTCATCGAGACGCACCTGCTGTTCGGTGTGCCCTACGACCGCATCGACGTGGTGGTGCACCCGCAGTCGGTGATTCACTCGATGGTCACCTTCACCGACGGCTCGACGATTGCCCAGGCCAGCCCACCGGATATGCGGCTGCCGATCGCGCTGGCGCTGGGCTGGCCGGACCGAGTCGCGGGTGCGGCCCCGGCTTGCGATTTCGGCAGTCCAGCGACCTGGACGTTCGAGCCCGTGGATGTCGAGACATTCCCGGCCATCGAGCTCGCCAAGACGGCAGGTGCCGCCGGTGGCTGTGTTCCGGCGGTGTTCAACGCGGCCAACGAGGAGGCGGTGGCGGCGTTTCTCGGGGGCCGCGTCTCCTTCCGTAGGATCGTCGACGCGGTGGCGGCCGTGTTGGGTGAGGCGCACGGGTGGCAGGCGGAGCCGACTACGGTGGCGGACGTGTTGGCTGCGGAGGACTGGGCTCGGAGCAGGGCCATGGAGCTGTTGGGCGGTCGTTTCGCCCGGGCCGGGAGGAGTGAGGCGTGACGTTCGTGCTGGGTGTGGTGCTGTTCGCGGTGGCCATCGGGATCTCCATTGCGTTGCACGAGGCTGGCCACATGTACAGCGCGAAAGCCTTCGGGATGAAGGTGCGTCGCTATTTCATCGGCTTCGGCCCCACGCTGTTCTCCTTCCGCCGGGGAGAGACCGAGTACGGCCTCAAGTTGATCCCGGCCGGTGGTTTTTGCGACATCGCGGGGATGACCGCCCTGGAGGAGCTACCCGACCCGGACGACCGCACGCGGGCGTTCTTCCGTTTCCCCACCTGGCAGCGGGTGATTGTGCTGTCCGCTGGCTCCCTGGCCCACTTCGCCGTAGGCATCGTGCTGATCTACGTGATGGCGGTCTCGACCGGCCTGCCCAACCTCCACCCGGCGCCGGCCCCCGCCGTGGTGTCCGCCGTTCAGTGCATTGCGGTACGGGCTGACGGTGGTTGTCCGCCGGGTTCACCGGCGCCGGCCAGGGACGCCGGCCTGCGGCCCGGTGACCGGGTGCTGGCCGTGGCGGGTACCCCGGTGCACGATTTTGCCGAGCTGACCAAAGCCATCCAGAGTCGCTCCGGCCCGACCCCGTTCCTGCTCGAGCGTGCCGGAACGCCCACCACCGTGCTCGTCGACGTCGCCCAGGTCCCGATCTCGGCGCTGGGTGGCCAGGGCGGCAAGCTGGTCGGCGCGATCGGCGTGGCGCTGCAGCGCCCCGACGTGGTGACGCACTTCGGCCCGGTGGATGCGGTGGGTCAGACTGTCAGCTTCACCGGCACCATGTTCGCGAACAGCTGGCAGGGGCTTCTGCAGTTCCCGCAGAGAATTCCGTCGCTGATTGACCGGATTGCCGGGGAAAACCGTCCGGACTCCCCCATCAGTGTGGTCGGGGTCAGTGTGCTCGGTGGCGATTCCGTGGGTTTCGGCGCGTGGTGGTTCTTCCTGTTCCTGCTCGCCGCATTCAATTTTTTCGTCGGGGTGTTCAATCTGTTGCCGTTGCTTCCGCTGGACGGTGGACATATCGCGGTCAACCTCTACGAAGCCGTCCGCAACGCTGTTCGTCGGGCCTATGGTCGCCCCAACGGGCCGCCGGTCGATTACGCCCGGCTGATGCCGCTGATTTATCTGGTCGCCCTCGTATTCATCGGGGTGAGCGCGTTGACTATTACCGCCGACATCATTAATCCGATTCGCCTGCCCCGCTAGATCCTCGACCCCCATGATTGAGGCTCCTATGATGATTGGTATGCCGGCCGTGCCGCCGCTGGTGCTGGCCGAGCGCCGCAAGACCCGCCAGCTGCAGGTCGGCGCGGTGGGTGTGGGCAGTGACCACCCGGTGTCCGTGCAGTCGATGACCACCACGCTCACCGCCGATATCGACGCTACCCTGCAGCAGATTGCCGAGCTCACCGCGGCGGGTTGCGACATCGTGCGGGTGGCTGTCCCCAGCGCCGACGACGCCGAGGCGTTGCCGGTTATCGCGCGCAAGTCACGCATCCCGGTGATCGCCGATATCCATTTCCAGCCCAAATACGTCTTTGCTGCCATTGATGCCGGTTGCGCCGCCGTGCGGGTCAATCCCGGCAACATCAAGAAGTTTGACGACCGGGTCGGTGAGATCGCCAAGGCCGCGCGGGACGCCGGTATCTCGATCAGGATCGGCGTCAACGCCGGGTCGCTGGATCCCAAGATCCTGGCCAAGTACGGCAAGGCGACCCCGGAGGCACTGGTCGAGTCCGCATTGTGGGAGGCGAGCCTGTTCGCCGAGCACGACTTCTACGACGTCAAGATCTCGGTGAAGCACCACGACCCGGTGATCATGGTGCGGGCCTACCAGCAGCTTGCGGAGCAGTGCGACTACCCCTTGCATCTCGGGGTCACCGAGGCGGGCCCAACGTTTCAGGGCACCATCAAGTCGGCCACCGCGTTCGGCGCGCTGCTCAGCCAGGGCATCGGGGACACCATCCGGGTCTCACTGTCCGCGCCGCCGGTCGAGGAGGTCAAGGTCGGCCTGCAGATCCTGGAGTCGCTGAACCTGCGGGCCCGTCGTCTGGAGATCGTGTCCTGTCCGTCCTGCGGGCGAGCCCAGGTCGATGTCTACAAGCTTGCCGAGGAGGTGACGGCGGGCTTGGAGGGCATGGAGGTGCCGCTGCGGGTGGCCGTGATGGGCTGTGTGGTCAACGGACCCGGTGAGGCCCGTGAGGCCGACCTCGGCGTGGCCTCGGGCAACGGTAAAGGCCAGATCTTCGTCCGCGGCAAGGTGATCAAGACTGTGCCCGAGGCGGAGATCGTCGAGACGCTCATTGAGGAGGCGTTCCGGCTGGCGGAAGGCTCTTAGCGGGGTCCTTCGACGGTTCCCACCCGTGGTTCTGGCAGGCTGGGCATTGTGCTCAAGCACGCGGGCGTCCGCCTGCTGGATGATCGCGACGCCCGCCGCGTCCGGGCGGCGTTGGCCATCGACCCGGTGATGTCCTGCATGGTGAGCGCCCGGATCGAGCACGGTGGGCTGGATCCATGGCGGCTCGGCGGGGAGCTCTGGGGCTATCCCGCCAGTGTGAACTGGGCTGCGTTGGACGGGCTGTGCTTTTCTGGCCCGAATCTCGTCCCGCTCTACGGCGGACGTTCGGCGATCCGGGCCTTCGCCGATCGGGCGGCGCGACGGGCCAGGTCCTGCTCGTCCATGGTGGGACCGGCCGATCAGGTGCTTGACCTGTGGTCGCAGCTGTGCCAGAGCTGGGGGCCGGCCCGGGAGGAGCGTTCGAACCAGCCGCTGATGGTGCTCGCCGAGCAGCCCCTGGTGCCCGGCGACCCGCTGGTGCGGCTGGTGCGTCCCGATGAGCTGGATCGCTACCTGCCGGCTGCGGTGGCGATGTTCATCGAGGAGGTGGGGGTCGATCCGCGGCTGCCCGATGGCGGTGCCGGCTACCGGGCCAGGGTTGCGGAGTTGATCGCGACGGGTCGGGCCTTTGCCCGGTTCGAGGCCGGTGAGGTGGTGTTCAAGGCTGAGATCGGGGCGATGTCGTCCACCGTGGGGCAGATCCAGGGGGTGTGGGTGCACCCGGATCTGCGTGGCCAAGGCCTGGCGGCGGGAGCGACTGCGACCGTGGTGACGCAGCTACAGCGGATGGGCCGGGTCGCCAGCCTCTACGTCAACGCCTATAATATGCCCGCCCGCGCCGCATACCGCCGAGTCGGTTTCACTCAGGTGGGCTGCTTCGCCACGGTCCTGTTCTGACACCGTGCTGTTTTGAATCGCCAAGGAGCATACTCGCGGCCGTGCGCCAACGACGTCTGCTGGTCACCGCGCTCACGGTTGCCCTGATGGCGACGCTGCTGGCGGGCTGTAGCTTGTTCGGGGCCGGCCCGCGTGATGCGGCGGCGGCGTTCCTCGACGCGGTGGCCCGGGGGGACAGTGCCGCAGCCGGGCGGCTCACCGACGATCCGGTCGTTGCCACCCAGCTAGTCCGGCAGATCCGTGATGACCTGAAGCCGCAGCACGTGCAGCTCACCTTGGGCGAGATCCGTTCCGGTGACCACCTGGCGTCGGCCTCCTTCTCCGCGGTCTGGGATCTGGGTAGGGGCCGCCAGTGGCGTTACCCGGGTGCCTTCGAGCTGGTCCCCGGGAACACCACCGAGGGTTGGTTGGTGCGCTGGGGTCCGGCGGTGCTGCACCCGCGGCTGGGCGCGCAGCAACGGGTGATGCTGCGCGAGTTGCCGGCCGATCCCGCCCCAGTGGTGGACCGGGCCGGGACACCGTTGCTGACGTCGCAAACTGTGGTCACCATCGCGCTGGACCGCAGCAAGGCCCCGGACCTGCCCGAGGTGGCTGCCCAGCTGGCGGCTGCCCTGAGCCAGTTCGACTCCACGATCACCCCGGAGTCGATCGTGACTGGAGCCAACGCGGCACCGGCGGGGCAGCCCAGCGCGGTGGCCGTGCTGCGCGAGCCTGATTACCAGTCGGTGCGGGATCGGATCCACGAGTTGCCCGGTGTGAGCTTCCCCACCCAGCAACAGCTCGTCGGCCCGGACCGGGACTTTGCCTCCCAGCTCGTGCCGGGCATCCGCACCGTGGTCGAGGGGCAACTGAGCAACGCTGCCGGGTGGCGCATCGATACGGTGACCGCGATGGGTAAGGAAGTCGACACGCTCGCCACCCAGCAGCCACGGCCGGTGCCGACCATGACCACCACGGTCGACCGCGCCGTGCAGGCTGCGGGAGAGCGCGCGCTCGACACGGTGTCCAACCCGGCGGTGATCGTGGCGATCCAGCCTTCCACCGGGGAGATCCTCGGGGTCGCGCAGAACCGCGCGGCCGACGCGCAGGGCGCGCTGTCGCTGACCGGGCGTTTCCCGCCGGGTTCCACATTCAAGATCGCCACTGTGGCAGCGGCACTGGAGGCCAAGCAGGTCACTGTGGACTCGCCGGTGGCCTGCCCGGCGACCACGACTGTCGGGGAGCGGGTCATCTCCAATGACCACTTCTTCGATCTGGGGACGGTGCCGCTGCACACCGCGTTCGCCCGCTCCTGTAACACCACGTTCGCGGCGCTGGCAGCCCGTCTCGGAGCTGGTGCGCTGACCGATGCCGCGGACCAGCTCGGCATCGGGATGGACTATTCCATCCCCGGCATCACCACCGTCACCGGTCAGGTCCCCCCCTCGGAGTCGATGGTGCGGCGCGCGGAGAACGGGTTCGGGCAGGGACGGGTGCTCGCCAGCCCGTTCGGCATGGCGCTGGTGGCCGCTACGGTCGCGGCGGGTGGGCGGCTGCCCACGCCGGTACTCATCAGGGGCATGCAGACGCACATGACGCTGGGACCGGTGGCACCGATGCCCCGTGAGGTGGCTGACGCGGTGCGGGTAATGATGCGGGAGGTGGTGACCCAGGGCACTGCGAAAGCTTTGGCAGGCCAAGGCCAGCTCTACGGGAAGACCGGGACCGCGGAGGACGATCCGGACGTTGCACACGGCTGGTTCGTCGGGTTCCGCGGTGACCTCGCGTTCGCCACCCTCGTCGTCGGTGCCGGCTCATCCGGCCCGGCCCTGGACGTCTCCGCACGCTTCTTGTCCACACTCGGGTAATACCCTTCTGGGTCCCATCTTTTGGGTGGTCGACGGTGACCGGTGAACTCAGGGTGACCAGCATAGAGTGGGGTTATGCCTGTGCGAACCCCGTTGCGTCCTGGCCGGCAGACCCCGATGCGTCCGGTTCCCCTGCGGATCCGGCGACCGGAGTACGTCGGGAAAGCTGCGCCCACCCCGTGCACCGAGCCGTGGGCCAAGCCGCCCGAGGTGGTCGAGGCGATGCGGGTGGCGGGCCGGGTGGCCGCGCAGGCACTCGCCGAGGGCGGCCGGGCCGTGGCGCCCGGCGTCACGACCGATGACGTTGACCGGGTGGTGCACGAGTTCCTGCTCGACCACGGCGCGTATCCCTCGACGCTGGGGTACAAAGGTTTTCCCAAGTCGTGCTGCACCTCGCTGAACGAGGTGATCTGCCATGGCATCCCGGACTCGACCGTGATCGAGGACGGCGACATCGTCAACATCGACGTCACCGCCTTCATCGGTGGCGTGCACGGTGACACTAACGCCACCTTCCTCGCCGGTGACGTGTCCGAGGAGGACCGGCTGTTGGTCGAGCGAACCCGCGAGGCGATGATGCGCGGGATCCGGGCGGTGCGCGCGGGACGGCAGCTCAACGTAGTCGGCCGGGTCATTGAGGCCTACGCCAAGCGCTTCGGGTACGGCGTGGTCCGCGACTTCACCGGGCACGGCATCGGCCACTCCTTCCACGGTGGGTTGGTCGTGCTGCACTACGACGAGCCCGCTGTGGACACCGTGCTGGAGGAGGGCATGACCTTCACCATCGAGCCGATGATCACCCTGGGCTCGATCGACTACGACGTATGGCCCGACGGGTGGACGGTGACCACCAAGGACAAGCAGCGCACCGCGCAGTTCGAGCACACCCTAGTCGTCACCGCAGACGGGGCGGAGATCCTGACCCTGCCGTAATCATGATGCGTGGAGCCCTGCTGGTCGCCGGTACCACCTCGGATGCGGGCAAGAGCGTGCTGGTGGCCGGGATCTGCCGGTGGTTGGCCCGGCGCGGGGTGTCGGTGGCGCCGTTCAAGGCGCAGAACATGTCCAACAACTCGGTCGTGACCCCCGACGGCGGGGAGATCGGCCGGGCCCAGGTGATGCAGGCCGCGGCGTGCGGCATCGAGCCCGGGGCCCGGCTCAACCCGGTATTGCTCAAACCGGGCAGTGACCGATCGGCCCAGGTCGTGGTGCTCGGGCAGGCTGACGGCACCGTGTCCGCAGCGTCCTATCGGGAGCGCAAAGTCGAGCTTTTCGGCGTCGTTCTCAGCGCGTTGTCGGCGTTGCGGGCCGAGCACGACGTGGTGATCTGTGAGGGCGCCGGCTCGCCCACCGAGATCAATCTGCGGTCCACCGACATCGCGAACATGGGGCTGGCTCGGGCGGCCGGGCTGCCGGTGCTGGTGGTCGGGGACATTGACCGCGGGGGAGTGCTCGCGCACCTATTCGGCACCCTGGCCCTGCTCTCACCCGCGGACCAGGCGCTGGTGGCTGGATTCGTGATCAACAAGTTCCGCGGTGATCCGGACCTGCTCGCCCCCGGTCTGGTGCAGTTGCAGGCCCTGACCGGCCGGCGCAGCTATGGCGTGCTGCCGTTTCACGACGGCTTGTGGCTTGATGCCGAGGACTCGCTGGCATATACCGCCGACGGTGTGGTCGGGCGACCTGCTCCGCCGTATGGCACCCAGTGGCTGCGGGTGGCCGCGGTACGGCTGCCGCGGATCTCCAACGGCACCGACGTCGACGCGTTGGCCTGCGAGCCCGGGGTGGCGGTGCGCTACGTCACTGAGCCCTCCCGGTTGGTCGACGCTGACCTGGTGGTGCTGCCCGGTTCCAAGTCCACCGTGGCTGATCTGGCCTGGCTGCGCCGGACGGGGCTGGCCGCCGCGGTGGCCGACCACGCCGGCGCCGGACGTCCGGTGCTGGGCCTCTGCGGCGGCTACCAGATGCTGGCGCGCCGCATCGTGGATGACGTCGAGTCGGGCGACGGGGAGGTCGCCGGTCTGGGACTGCTCGACCTCGAGGTGGTTTTTGACCAGCGCAAACACCTTGGCCGCCGGACCGGCACCGCGCTTGGCGAGCCGGTGACCGGCTACGAGATCCACCACGGCCGGGTGGTGCACCGCGGTGGTTCTGCTCTGGTATCGGGCCCCGATGAGGGTTCTGATAATGGCCACGTGCTGGGTACCCACTGGCATGGGCTGTTGGAAAATGATGCCTTCCGTCGCGCTCTACTGCATCGGGTGGCCTGCCTGGCCGGCCGGACCGGTTTCCGACCGGCCCCCGACACCAGCTTCGCCGCAGTGCGAGCCGCCCAACTGGATCTGCTCGGTGACCTGGTCTCAGCCCACCTAGACACCGACGCGCTGCTCGAACTGATCGAGCACGGACCCCCGCCCGGCCTGCCCTTCGTCGCGCCAGGTGCCGACGATCATTAGCGGTATCCTCTGCCCCGCGCACCCCAGCCCTTGCGCCCACGACCGAGGTGCCGGGATCTGGTCACCCGCTCGACAGTGGAGGCTGGTCTGACTAGACTTGACTTAGCGAGGTAGGCTTGTAGTCCTCGGCTGCACACGGGATGTGAGGATGAGATCGTGGAGAAGCAGGTGAACATCTACGAGGCCAAGACCCAGCTCTCCAAGCTGTTGGAGCAGGTGGAGGCCGGAGACGAGATCGTCATCGCCCGCAATGGCCGGCCGGTCGCCCGGCTCGTGCCGCTGCAGCGCACTGCGGCACCACGGCAGCTAGGCTCGCTGAGAGGAAAGATCTGGATGGAGCCGGACTTCGACGAACCGGATCAGGAACTGATCGATCTCATGGAGCACGGGCCGATCTTCCCCGACGAGGCTGACCGGCGGTGAGGCTGCTGCTCGACAGCCAGGTAGTGCTCTGGTCAATGCACAGCCCGGAACGGTTGCCCGCGGAGGCCGTCGCCGCGATCATCGACCCGGTGAACTCCGTCGATGTCTCGGTGGCTTCGTTGTGGGAGCTCGCGATCAAGCAGTCGATCGGTAAACTCACGGTGGACGCGGACCTGCGCGAGCACCTGGCACTGCAGTCCTTCACCGAACTGCCGGTGCTCGGGGAGCACACGTTGGTCGTGCGGGACCTGCCGATGCACCACCGGGATCCGTTCGACCGGCTACTTATCGCCCAGGCGATGTGCGAGGGGCTCACGATCGTCACCGCTGACCGGGCATTCGCCGCCTACGACGTGCCGATCATGCCCGCCTGACTCCACAGGTTCACGGTGGCCTCGAGAAACGCACCTTATGATCCCGAACCTGGGGATCAGACCGTGACGACGTCGAGGTGTGGATCGAGGTGGCGAAGGTCATCCGGGTCGGCGGTGACGACCTGCTGAGAACTACGTTGTGCGCAGACTACGACGTGGGCGTCGACGATGTCGGCGGTACCGCTGGTGGCGAGCAGCCGCCCTATGCTGGTGGCATCGACCCGACTCAGGGGGACGATGTCCGTCGTGGGCTGGCGGATCAATCTGGCGAGGCGGGCTTGCCGTTCAGGTTGGCGGATCGCCTGAGCCAGTGCACTTGCCGGGACGGTGACTCCGGCACTGGCCTCAGCTGCCCGGGCGAGGAGCACGATGACCTGCCGGTCGTCGCGGTCGAGAGCGATGAGCCCGCCGGCGTCGAAGGTGACTCCCGCGGTCACGCTGCCGGTCGCTTGCTGTGCTCACCGGCGCTGAGAATCCGATCGGCCCACGCTCGCTCGTCCGCCGTAGCTGCCGGCCAGAGAAGGGGAGATGCGTGGATGAGTCTGTTGCCATCGGCCAGACGATCGTCGTGGTTATGGGTGTGGCGGGTTCCGGAAAGACCACGGTAGGTCTGCTTCTCGCCGAGCGGCTCGGTGTTGCTTACGCGGAGGCCGACTCGTTCCACCCGCCCGCTAACGTCGCCAAGATGGCAGCCGGGCAGGCGCTTGGCGATAACGACCGGTACCCGTGGCTGGCGGCTGTCGCGGATTGGATTCGGGATCGCAACCGGGTTGGGCAGGGCGGTGTGGTGTCCTGTTCTGCGCTCAAAGCCCGCTATCGGAACCTCTTGCGCCAGGCGGACGCGGGCGTATGGTTTTTGCATCTGGACGCCGACCGGGGCCTTATCACTGGTCGGGTCGCCGGTCGCCGTGGCCACTTCATGCCGGTGTCCCTGGTGGATTCGCAGTTCGAGGCGCTGGAGCCGCTACGGCCGGACGAAGCTGGCGCAGTCCTCGATGCGTCCAGTCCACCGGAGGATATCGTACGGGTCGCTATGGCGCGCCTCAGCGCCGAGCATTCATCAACGTGACCTGCAAAGCTTGCGCAGTTTCTCTGAGACATGGTCGCGGGCCTGGTGCGCACCGATCCTGGAACAGATTTCTTCGGCTTTCCTGAAGGATTCCTCAGTTGTGACTCTCTCGCCGTTTATTTGCTGACATTCACCGATTTTTTCCCATGTGGCGCTTCCTGTCGTGGGCTTCCTATCCCGTTGTTGTTCGCCGTGAGCGACTTCGCTGTGCGGAACTCATCGAGTGCTCGTTGCGCATCGCCATCGAACTCTAGATACAGCCGTCCCAGGTGATTGTGAACCTCGATGACACCGAGAACATTATCGATACTGTCGTATTTTTCCAAGGATTTGTTCAGCGAGTCTTGGGCCTCGTCGAACTTGTGGAGCCGTGTTGTGCCACCCCGAGGTTCTTGGCAGAGTTGGCAATGCCGATAGGGTCGCCGACCAGGAGGTACAGCTCCTGGGCCTCCGCGAGAATTCTGGCTGCGTCCTCGTGGTATTCCTTCCTGCGGCTTTTTCTGCCTTTTTCGTTCTCCACGATTCCCAGTTCGTTGAGCGTGTTGGCCTGACCGAGTTGGGAGGTGCGGGGATCGGCCAGCTTGCGGAAGGATCTGTGCGCCTTCTGTAGCGCCTTGGTAGCCTTGTCATGGTTGCCCACTAGGCGGTACGTGATACCGAGATCATTAAGGGCGATAGCTTTGGCGCATGGGTTGTAAGGCGTTCGGCTATCTCGTAGGCCGTGTCATGGGCCTGCTCTGCAACGTCCCACGGACCGTTGTTGCGTAGGTATCCGGCCATTGCGGCGGTGAGTTCGACCAACCGTGCTCCCATGCGGGACTCGGTCGCGCTAGGATCGCGTTGCGCGAAGTCATGCAGCCATTTCCGGGCGTGGTGCAGCCATTTTTGAAGGGTGTCGCTCTCCGTGTTGAACAATTTCAACGCGTCTGTGTGCCCGTCCGGGTAGGCTGTGGGTTCGGTTGTGGGCTGGGCCGGTTGTGCCGCAGCAGGAATCATTCGGCACACTCAGCATGGTTGCTGGCTGTGTCAAGGTGATACTTCAGCAGCCGTTCCAGGGCCGCGTCACGTTCGACGGGCGGGTCTGCGTCGGCCAGCATGCAAACGTACTCGCGCAGCAGGTCGTGGAAGCGGTCGCGGACGAGTGGATCTTCGTTGATGAGGCTCAGGTCATGGAAATACCGAAGAAGATTGAGAGCGACTGAACGCTCCACGTTCCCCAAAGCGGCGGCTGCGTGGACGTCGATGTCGATGCCTGGATGCAGACCGAGTTGACGAAACAGGTGCCCCTGTTTGGTTGTCAAGTCCTGATAGGACAGATTAAAGAGAACGACGATGGAACGCTCGTCGGCCGGACGCTGCCGTGGCTTGATGATGTCGGACTCGGCGACGTACCTCTCAGCAGGAAACTGGGGCTGGTCCGGTACTGTCCGCGGTGTCAACGGGTACGGCGGCGGTGACTCGGGCTTGTCCCGGCCCCGCCTTGCGGCCTCGATGCCTTTCAGCGGCCGCTGCCGCGCCGACGGCTCCGGCAAACCCACCAGATCGATGCCGCACCACGTTGGTCAGCAGATCATCCACCAGGGGGCCGTCACGGACCTGCACTGGGATCAGCTTGCGTTCTAGCCCCAGGGGATCCTTCTTCCACGCCGTCTGCCACTACGTGCTGCAATAAGTTCAGTGCACCCTCGGTGCCGACGCAGTCGGTCACCCCATCAGATTCCCACAAGGGTGACACCATCCACAACTAAGCATCGATGTGCTTCTGGTCGGTTACTATCGGTAGGGTTAGCCTTCGGGCACATTATCGCGCACGGGAACGGCAGTAGCCCCTCATTCAGGACGTTGGTGTGGTGCTCGCCGAACGCAACGGACACAGTGCTGAGTGACGTCGCGCCGGGCAGGCTCTGCGGGCGGTCCGATGTGGTCAGCACGGTTTGGTGGGCCCTGGTGGCCGGGTTCACCCGGTCGTGCGGAGCGCAGTGCGTTCAGCATGTGGGTGAGGACGTCGGTGGCGGCTTGGCGGCGGTCGGGCCTGGTGGACCAGACAGCCGGGAGTACGACGCCGAGGAAGATCAGCAGGAAGACGAAGCCGGTCAGGCACAGCCCGATCTGGATGCAGTACACCAACACGGTGAGGGCGACGTGGAGGGCGTTGCGGAAGGAATGCATGGGCCCGGATCCCTTCAACGGTTCGTGGGTGTTAAAGACAGGTAAACCGGTTGGGGTCCGTGCTGTCCGCAACCTCGGACCAATCCCGGATTCGGCGGAAATCGCTGCTGGTCATCACGGGTGGGCGGCATACTGATGGGGGATGACACCGGACACCCGTGGAGAGCACGTTGGTAGCAGGGCAGCGAGGTGAGGGCCCGGTTGCGGAGTTCTGCGCTGCGTTGCGGCAGCTGCAGGAGGGTTGTGGGCTCGACCGTGCGGAGCTGGCTCGCCAGCTGAACTACAGCAGGTCCCAGCTTTATCAGATCTTGGACGGGGGGATCCGTCGTCCACCGGAATGGGACCGGTTTGTCGAGCCGCTGGTCCGCGCGTGTACCGGACATGACGAGCGCGTGGTTGCTGACTGGCGCCGGCGTCACGGCGTGCTCGTCACAGTGCACAGCGAACTCCGTCGCCATACCCAGCGCGACAGCACGCCCGGCCCGATGCGGGTGGCGCCGGCGCAGCTGCCGGCGGATGTCGAGGTCTTCACCGGCCGGGCGGTGGAGCTGGCTGAGCTCGACCGGCTCCTGGCCGCCGACCGCAGTGACGGCACAGACGCTACTGCGGTGGTGATCTCCACGGTGTCCGGTACCGCCGGGGTGGGCAAGACCGCGCTGGCGCTGCGGTGGGCGCACCGGGTCCGGGGGAAATTCCCCGACGGGCAGCTCTACGTCAACCTACGCGGCTACGACCCCGACCAGCCGCTTTCCGCGGGCGATGCGCTGGCCGGGTTCCTTCGCGCGTTGGGTCTGGCCGGGCAGGACATCCCGCTGGAGGTCGAGGAGCGCGCCGCCGCCTACCGCAGTCTGCTGGACGGACGGCGAATGCTGGTAGTGCTGGACAACGTCGCCACCGTTGAGCAGATCCGCCCCCTGCTGCCCGGTGCCGGATCCTGCCTGGTGCTGGTGACCAGCCGGGACTCACTGGTCGGGCTGGTCGCCCGGCATGGCGCCCGGCGCCTGGACCTCGACCTGCTCCCGCTCAACGACGCGGTGATCCTGCTGCAGGCGTTGATCGGAGAGCGGGCCGAGGCCGAGCCCGACGCTGCCATAGCGCTGGTGCACCAGTGCGCCCGGCTGCCGCTGGCGTTGCGGGTGGCTGCCGAGCTGGCCGTGGCCCGCCCGGCCCGCAGCCTCGTTACGCTGGTCGTTGAGTTGGCCGATGAGCAGCGCAGACTGCGGCTGTTGGACGCCGGTGGCGATCCCCGAACCGCGGTTCGGGGGGTGTTCTTCTGGTCCTACCAGCATCTGCCGGCTGATGCGGCACGGGCATTTCGGTTGCTCGGCCTCCATCCTGGCCCCGATCTCGACCCCTACGCCGCCGCTGCCCTCACCGACACCGGCCGTGACCAGGCCCACCAGCTGCTCGACCTGCTGACCCGCGCGCACTTGATCCAGTACACCAGCACTGGCCGCTACGGGATGCACGACCTCCTGCGCGCCTACGCTCGTGACCTGAGCGACGACTCCGACGATGAGCGACGGGAGGCGCTGACCCGTTTGTTCGACCACTACCTGGCCACCGCCGCAACCGCGGTGGACATCTTGCACCCGGCGAATCAGCATCTTCGTCCCCGGGTCCCCCCACCAGCCACGCCCGTGCCGCCGCTGCCTGACCTGGCTGCCGCGCGGACCTGGTTGGATGCGGAACGGGCCACTCTCAGCGCGGCCTGTGCCCACACTGCTGCCCATGGTTGGCCCAGCCATACCACCCGGCTGTCCAACACCCTGTGGTACTACCTTGAGGTCGGCGGGCATTATCCTGGTGCCCTCAGCATTCACACGCACGCGCTGCACGCCGCCCGCCACACCGGTGACCAGGCCGCCGAAGCGTACGTGCTAAACAACCTTGGTCTCGTCCACGAGAAGCGGGGTCGGTACCCGCAGGCAGTCGAGTACCACCAGCAGGCCCGTACCCTATTTGGCCGCATCGGTAACCAGGTCGGTGAGGCCTACACGTTGGACGGCCTTGGCATCGTCTACCGGCAGCAGGGTCGTTACGAGCAGGCCGACGACCATCTCCAGCAGGCCCTTGTCCTGGCCCGCGAGATCGGTGACCGCACCGTTGAGGCCTATGCGCTGAGCGACCTCGGCGTCCTCTACCAGAGGTGGGGTCGCTACGAGCAGGCCGACGGCTATCTCCAACTGGCCTTGGCCCTGTTCCGTGCGATCGGCTCCCCGGCCGGGGAAGCCGAGGCGGTGGACACTCTTGGCATCGTTCACCGGTGGCACGGTCGTTACCAGCAGGCAGTCGATCATCACCAGCAGGCAGTGGTCCTTTTCCGGGCGATTGGCGACCGGTACTGTGAAACCACGGCCCTCAACAGCTTCGGCGAGACTTATCACGCCGTCGGGCAGTTCGATGAAGCACACAGGCAGCACACCGCCGCGCTCACGTTGGCGACCGAGACCGACCACCGGTACGAGCAGGCCCGGGCACATGACGGCCTGGCGCACACCCACCACGCCACCGGTGACCGTGACCGAGCGCGCCAGCACTGGCGCGACGCGCTCACCCTCTGTACCGACCTCGGGATCCCCTCAGCCGACGACATCCGCGGCCACCTGGCCGCGCTCGATCACATAGCGGACGACTGAGACTGCTTTGCGGGCGAACGAGATCTACCTCTACAGCACGTTTTGCGCAGTCC